>NZ_JAKNHJ010000002.1 GCF_022133705.1 Varibaculum cambriense | reverse complement strand
CGGTACTTTCGGGACTGGTCTACTTCCTGGATGCTCACGACAATCAAAAAGAACATGCGACATTTATAGGTATCTAGATTTTAGCAATCCGCCTGTCAACAGCAGGTAACCTGGCTATTTGGCACTAACCGTCAGTTAGCTAAGAGCCTTAAATGCCTCCCGCGCCAGCTCGGCTGTTTGGGAAGGAGTCTTCCCGACTTTTACGCCATGGGCTTCCAAGGCTTCTTTCTTGGCTTGGGCAGTCCCGGCGGAACCGGAGACGATAGCCCCCGCATGCCCCATGGTTTTACCTTTAGGAGCAGTAAAGCCTGCTACATAGGCGATCACCGGTTTGGTGACATTAGCGGCGATATAGTCGGCGGCGCGCTCTTCCGCATCTCCCCCAATCTCGCCAATCATCACGATTACTTTGGTGTCGGGGTCTTTTTCGAAGGCCTCGAGCGCATCGATATGGGTGGTGCCCACCACCGGGTCACCGCCGATCCCCATACAGGTGGTAAAGCCAATATCGCGCAGCTCAAACATCATTTGATAGGTCAAAGTACCGGATTTGGAAACCAGCCCGATGGGGCCGGAACCGGTAATATCTGCCGGGGTAATGCCCACATTTGACTGTCCCGGCGTAATAATCCCCGGGCAGTTCGGACCGATAATCCGGCAGCCCTTTTCCAGGGCGGCAGTTACGAACTCGGTGGAATCTTGTACCGGAATCCCCTCGGTAATCACCACAATCAGCGGCATCCCGGCCTCTACGGCCTCTAATACTGCGCCCTTAGCAAAACGCGGGGGAACGAATACTACCGAAACATTCGCGCCCTCTTTTTCCATGGCTTCTTTCACGGTGCCAAATACCGGCACCGAAACTGTTCCGGCTTGAATGCCTTTCTTTTCTGCGGCCTCGCCTAGGGGGACGATATCGAAATCGACCGTTTGCCCGGCTTTCTTGGGGTTGGTTCCCCCTACCACGTTGGTACCGGCCCCTAGCATTAATCGGGTGTGTTTGCGTCCCTCGGAACCGGTCATGCCCTGTACGACAATCCGGGCTGAGGAATCAAGGAATACTGACATTTGGTTTCTCCTTATTCTTTTACCGATTCTTAACAGCCAGCTGCGAGTTTAGCTGCCTGGGCGGCGCCAGCGTCCATAGTTTCTACCATGGTCACTTGCTCTAGGTTCGCTTCTTCCAAAATCTTGCGACCAACTTCTACTGAGTTGCCATCTAGGCGTACCACCAGCGGCTTAGTGGCTTTATCCCCCAAGATTTCAATTGCTTTAACGATTCCGGAAGCCACCTGATCACAGGCAGTGATTCCGCCGAATACGTTTACGAATACCGACTTGACCTGGGGATCACCCAGAATCACGTCCAGCCCATCAGCCATTACCTGCGCGGAGGCTCCGCCCCCAATATCGAGGAAGTTCGCTGGTTTTACCCCGTATTCTTCGCCGGCGTAAGCGACCACGTCCAAAGTTGACATCACCAAACCAGCGCCGTTACCGATGATTCCTACCTGACCTTCTAGGTGTACATAGTTCAAGCCTTTTTCTTTCGCTTTGGCTTCCAGGGGATCTTCTGTGCGTTTATCCACCAGTTCCTCATGACCGGGATGACGGAAACGGGCGTTATCATCCAAGGTAACTTTCCCATCCAAGGCAATAATTTCGCCCTCTTCACTGGACACCAAGGGGTTTACCTCTACTAGCGTGGCATCCTCACCCTGATATACGTCCCAGAGCTCTTCTAGCACCGGCACGGCTTTACTGATGACTTCTTCATCCTCAAAACCGGCCTGTGCAAGAATCTTGCGGGCGACCTCTCCGTCAATGCCAGTAACCGGCAAGGGTACCTTCGCCAAGGCTTCTGGGCGTTCTTTGGCCAGTTGCTCAATCTCCATACCGCCTTCTTTGGAGCACATGGCCAGGTGGCGGCGATTTGAACGGTCAAGCAGAATCGAGAAATAGTATTCAGAAGCGATATCGGCACCAGCGGCAACTAACACCCGGTGTACGGTATGTCCCTTAATATCCATACCCAGGATTTCTTCGGCTTTTTCGCGTGCTTCCTGGGGACTGCGAGCTAGTTTAACCCCGCCGGCTTTCCCACGGCCACCCGTCTTGACTTGAGCTTTTACCACCACCAGGGGCTGGGCGAGTTTCTCGGCAGCTTTTTGAGCTTCTTCAGGAGTTTCGGCCACGATTCCGGCTAACACGGGAACCCCGTGCGCCTCAAATAGGTCGCGAGCCTGGTATTCGTAAAGGTCCACTTGCACGTCCTCTCATTAAGTACCTTGACATCAAGATATAGGACTATAGTACCGCATATTCCCACTTATTACGTCACGAGAAAGTGTTCTCCATCACTTGAAAGCTCGACTTAATCGTAAACAAGCAAGATTCAGCTAATCAAAAACCATAGTAATCCCCACGAGAACCTAAAGAGGAAGCGTCCTCCCTCCCGCGCAAACTACTGTCGCTTTTGGGGCGAAACTCCCCAATAATTTCGGTTCACGATACGATGAGTACTCACCTAGAAGCTGTTGGACGGAAAACCTAGAAGTGGATTGGAACTAGCTATGCTCTTGTGGGATCACGCCGCCCCGCTGATTGGGTGCTACTTCTTGGCGGCGTTGCTCATCCCCTTCCTAGTTAAGTATTTTAGGCAACGCACATTTTACTTTGCTGCCCTCATACCCCTTAGCGTCCTCGTCTGGACGCTATCTCACACCCGGGAAGCGTTCGGCACTGGATCTCAGGAAATAGCGGAGTTTTATCAATGGTCAAGCGCGCTAGATCTGGAAATAGGGTTTCGACTCACTGGTTTATCTTGGCTAATGCTTATAGTAATTAACTTGGTCGGCTCGCTAATCCTGGTGTACTGCGCACAGTATTTCTCCAAGGATTCTCCCCGGCTTGGCCAATTCATTGCCGCTTTCCTGGGTTTTGCAGCCTCGATGTCTGGTCTGGTCTTGGCAGATCACACCATGACCCTCTACTTCTTCTGGGAAATTACTACTTTCAGTTCCTTTATTTTGATCGGTCACGAAGCTGAGGAACGCGCCTCCCGCGCCGCTGCCCGCCAAGCAATCTTAGTGACCACCACCGGTTCTTTAAGTATGTTCGCGGGGTTTGTGATCCTGGGGATCATGCCGGGGGGCTCCTTTAGGATTAGCGACCTCTTAACCGTTTTGTCCTCCCCGACTGCCCTGGGCACTCAGGTAGAACCGGTTGCGGCTGGCTGTGGATTAGCCTTGATTTTATTTGCGGCAGTTACTAAGTCGGCGATTTTCCCGACTCACTTCTGGCTCCCCTCCGCGATGGCCGCTCCCACTCCGGTTTCGGCGTTCCTACACGCGGCCGCCATGGTAAAAGCGGGGATCTACCTAATCGCCCGGTTTGCGCCCGCATTTGCCCTCTTCCCCGCACTTACCTGGGCAATCATTATTTTAGGGGCAACGACAATGCTGCTAGGAGGCTACGCGGCGTTGCGACAAACCGACCTTAAACTAGTGTTGGCTTTTGGAACTGTATCCCAACTGGGATTCCTGACAATGCTTATCGGTTCGGGCAGCCCCCAGCTTTACCTGGCTGGTTTGTGTGTTCTGACTGCCCATTCCACCTTTAAATCCGGATTATTCCTGACTACTGGGACGATAGAAAAACAAACCGGCACCCGCGAGTTCCCCAGCCTGTGCGGCTTGGGAGAGCGTTCTCGTACCTTGGCTACCTGCGCCTTAGCGGGCATACTGTCTATGTCCGGAATCCCGATTACCAGCGGATATTTGGGGAAAGAACATGCGATTACCACCCTGGTGGGTTCGGCAGGCAACCGGCAATCGGCGATAGTTTTCGCAGCGCTGATTGTGGGCTCCGCATTAACCTTTGCCTATTCACTACGCTATTTTTGGGGTGCTTTCAGTCATAAGCATGACCGTAAAGGAACTTGTCCTCATCGGCAAAAATTGCGCGCAACCGGCAAGATGCTCACGGCGATCCCCGGGATACTTACCGGGCTTTCGGTAATTCTCGGATTCTTGCCGAGCGTCCTTGACCATTTTTTGCGGCCAACCGCGATCCAAAGTTATCAGCAAGATCCGGGGAATCTACATCTTTGGTCGGGAGTATTGCCTGCCTTAGTAACTGTCTTTATCTTGGCGGCTGGTTTTGGCTTGTTTTGGAAGCGGGCACGGCTGGCACGACTGCAGCGACGGTTAGCTTTTTCGCCGCGATGGAGTGCCCAGGGGCTGTATTCGCGGGCTATCCGTGCTTTGGAGCAGGGGGCTGCTTGGGTTACAGGTAAGGTACAAACCGGTTCTCTTCCGGCTGACCTTTCAGTGATATTTACGGTTTCGGCAGTGGCAACTGGGGTATGCCTACTGGGAATTAACGATATGCACAGCTGGCATTTCGCAGATTCCTTCGGGCAAGCATTCATTTGTTTCGCTCTGATCGGCATGGCTGCCATCTGTGTTGTTGCCCAGCGCCGCCTGAATGCAGTACTGGCGCTGTCGGCTTGCGGAGCCGCTGTGGCCGCCATTTACGTACTGCAGGGGGCTCCGGACTTAGCGCTTACCCAGTTGGTGGTAGAAGCGGTCACTCTTACATTGTTTTTACTGGTTTTGCGACGCCTACCAGCCCGGTTTTCACGCCGAGTGAGCCGCTGGGCTCCCGGCTATCGGGTTTTAATAGCCGCTGCCTGCGGAGTAGGCATCGTGCTATTGGGGCTTTCCACGTCCTCTGCCCGCATTCATGAACCAGTCTCGAACCTGGTCACTACCGAAGGAAGTATTTTTGCCGGGGGACAAAACCTGGTCAATATCTTGTTGGTAGACGTTAGAGCCTGGGATACTGTGGGTGAACTTTCGGTACTCCTAGTTGCCGCTACCGGGGTTACTGCCCTGATCTACCTGCGTGGGCTATCTAGCGCCCTGGCTAGTTCCCATCGTGCACGCCGGCGCCGACTATTGATGAGGGCGCGGCGGCGTCGGGGGCATTTACGTAAGATTTCCGCTGGCCCCCAACAAACTTGGCTGGCGGTTGCTACGTTAATTAGTCCGCGCCGCCGCTCGATTCTGCTGGAAGTTTCTACCCGGATCTTGTACCACACTTTACTGCTGGTATCGGTATGGCTATTGTTTATCGGCCACAACAACCCCGGCGGAGGCTTTATTGGAGGCATGGTTGCCGGGATTGGGATTACGATCCGTTATTTTGCGGGAGGACGCTTTGAACTTTTAGAGGCGGTTCCGGCCAGACCGGGCGGGATTATTGCGTTCGGCATGACCACCGCGGTAGTTAGCGCCTTGATTCCGCTAGCGTTTGGCTACACCATTTTACAAAGCGTAGAAGCTCATCTTGATTTAGGGATTTTGGGGGAACTGCACTTTACATCGGCAATGGGGCTAGATATTGGGGTGTATTTGCTGGTTATCGGGGTAGTACTGGATTTATTGCAATCTCTGGGTTCGGAGATTGACCGCCAGGGCGAATCTGCGGGGCATCAGCTGCCCGAAGCCGATATTACCGGCCGGCAAGATCCGGTGGATCATGCCGTTGGCTTACCCGATGATGAAGAGGAAACTGTGGACGCGCCCTCGGAAGAAAAAGAAAAGAACCTGGTACATAGCGTGTCCGTTTCTAAAGTGCAGGAGGCAAAGTAATGAGCGTTTCTCTCTGCCTGTTGTTGGCTGCCGGATTTCTGGTTGCCTGCGGGGTTTACCTGGTCACCGAACGTACTTTAACCCGGATCGTTATTGGATTAGGGCTACTGGGTAATGGGATTAATTTATTCCTGCTGTCCCAGGGAGGACGCGCTGGTACAGCTCCAATCCTGGGTACTGCCCTGTCAAAAATGTCAGATCCTTTGCCGCAGGGAATGATTCTAACTGCGATAGTGCTGTCGATGGCCACTACAGCGTTCGGATTGGCACTTGCCTACCGTTCCTGGAGGCTATCGGGACATGACGAGGTCACCGATGACCTGGAAGATCGGCGCTTAGCGAAGAAAGTTGGCGACACCGAACGCTTCCTACGCCTGGATCTGGATGAGCTAGATAAGAAACGTGGCCGTAAACGGAGGGAACTGTGAACTTTCTTTTAGCGTTACCAGTTCTTCTTCCCCTGCTAGCGGCAGCCTTAACTTTGGGATTAGGGAGGCATTACCGGATACAGTCGGCGGTTGCCTTTGTGACGCTGTCGCTTTCTTTAATCTTTGCCCTGGCGATTCTAGGGTTAACTGATAAAGCGACGCTGGTTTTAGATGTGGGGTCTTGGGCGGCTCCGATTGGAATCTCCCTGGTAGCTGACCGTCTCGCGGCAATAATGCTATGTACTTCCTTAGTGGTAATGGTGGCGGTACTGGCTTATTCGCTCTCAGAAGGTACCGTCCACGAATCACAGGATATTCCTACTCCGATTTTCCACCCCACCTACCTGGTGTTATGCGCCGGAGTAAATAACGCGTTCCTCACCGGAGATATGTTTAACCTCTACGTGGGGGTAGAAATTCTGCTCACCTCCTCGTTTGTGTTAATTACTCTGGGAGGCACCCGGGATCGCATCCGATCCGGCACGGTTTACGTGGCAGTTTCGATGGTGGGGTCAGCGATTTTCCTGGTAGCACTTGCCAGCCTTTACGGCGCTTGCGGCACCATGAACATGGCACAGCTTTCTATGCGGCTAACTGAAATCGATCCGGCAGTCGCCATGCTGATCCAAACATTATTCCTGGTAGCCTTTGGTTTGAAGGCGGCAGTGTTCCCGCTTTCCGCTTGGTTGCCAGACTCGTACCCCACAGCTCCCGCCCCGATCACCGCAGTATTTGCGGGATTGCTAACCAAAGTTGGGGTGTATGCGATTATCCGGATGCAGGTACTTATTTTCCCGACCTCCCCGGTAGATGTGGTACTGGCGATAGTCGGGATTCTCACTATGATCGTAGGAATCTTGGGGGCGGTTGCCCAGGACGATATTAAACGGTTGCTTTCTTTTACCTTGGTTTCCCATATCGGTTTCATGATTTGGGGGATTTCTCTAGCTAACACCCTGGGGATCGCTTCGGCAGTGTTTTACGCTGTCCACCATATTCTGGTGCAAACCACCTTGTTCTTAGTGGCAGGCATGATGGAGAAAATCGGCGGTTCGACCTCGCTGCGCCGTCTGCACTCCTTAGCTAAGATTTCACCGCTACTAGCGATCTGGTATTTGATTCCGGCTTTCAACCTGGTGGGTTTCCCACCTTTGACTGGTTTTTTGGGCAAACTAGGGCTAGCTGAGGCGACGGCGGCCCGCAATACTCCCCTGGCCTGGGCACTGCTGGCTGCGGGACTAGTTGCCTCCCTACTGACGCTCTATGTGGTGGTCAAGATCTGGCTACAAACTTTCTGGCAGGGACGTGAATCTGCGCAAGAAAGTGGCGGTGAAGAAGAGGAAGCCGTAGATACCTTGAATCCTGCTGCCCGCATCCCCCGGGGAGTCTGGGCGGCAACCGGTTTCCTAACCGCGGTAACGATTGGCCTGTCGGTATTTGCCGGGCCGGTCTACACTTTCACCGAACGCGCCACTATCTCTATGACACGCGCTGAATATCAACGCGCGGTTTTGGGAGAAGACGGACGCGGGCACGGAATCTCGAAGCTTTCTTCGGGGAATCGGGAAGATTTTTTAAACGAGGACGGGAACCAAGCGGATACCGCTGCGGCTGAAACCACTACCAAGAGCGTTCTTTTTGATGCTTTATCACTGTCCCCACGAAAATCATATGGATCTCTACCAGTGAGGGGAGGTAGCAATGATTAGTGACAGCCGCGATGACAGGGCTCAGCAAACTATAGCTGCAACTCCTGCCCCGGCTAAGGGGTCTCAGTTACCAGAAAGATCTGGCGCGAGCCAAAAGAATAGGAAGCACCAGGGCGAGATTACCCCCGTCAACGCTGCCTCTTCGCGCCCAAGTCTGAAACAGCGGTTAAGAAGACTACCGCGGCGCTGCTCCCTAGGGATGAGTGCCTGGTTGTTTGCGGTCTGGATGCTGCTGATTCGTGACCTGTCTGCTGTTTCTATCGGCGGTGGCGTGCTGATCGCGGTGGGGTTGCAAATATTTTTCCCGATGCCGCATGTTAATCCGGTAAAAAGATTCCGTCCCTTGCAGGTTGCTTGGCTGGCGCTCCGCTTCGGTTGGGATCTTTTGGCTTCTGCTCTGCAAGTAGCTTATGTGGTGCTCAGAAACAAACCTGCTCGTCCGCAGATGGTAGAAGTGGAGATGGTGACCCGCTCAGAGTTTTATTTAACCATGGCTTCCGCGATGACCTGCCTGGTGCCAGGTTCTTTAGTGGTGAGGGCTCGGATAAACCCTTCGCGAGTAACTTTGCATGTGTTAGATCGTGACCTATCTAAAGGGGCGCGCGGGGTAGAGAAATCTTTACACGCCCTCGAAATGAGAATTGTGAAAGCTTTGGGCAGTAAGGCAGAGATTCAAGAAGCTCAGGAGCGTTTACAACGCTACGAGCAGTTGGTAGCGGCGGGTAAAATCCCCTATTCTGCGCGGAGCCGGTATGTCATTGATGAGGACGCCCAACTACGACCCGATGGTGAGAGGCAGTAGGCACTATGACTTGGATTTTTGTTTTAAACTGGGCGATGCTCAGTGTCGCTGAACTGCTGGCTTTGTACGTGCTGTGGCGCGGACCAGGAATTTTGAATCGTACCGTGGCCTTGGATCTATTAACCGCGATCACCATCGGGATTATTTGTTTGGTGTCAGTGACCGGGGAGCGCGATGACACTATGCAGGTTTTACTGGTGTTGACTTTGGTGAGTTTCTTGACTGCCACCGCGGTAGCGCGGATTATTGGGCAGCGTTCCGCAGCCGAACAGGCACAAGATGCCGATCCGAACGTGGCTAAGAAACCGGAACCAAAAACGGACGCTGTTATTGGGAAAGGAGGACGTGATGAGTGAAAGCTGGTCCAACGCCCTCACCTACCTGGGGATAGCGATTCTCACCTTGGGTTCTGCTTTGACTCTGATTGCTGCCATTGGAGTGGTGAAGCTTCCAACTTTGCTGCAACGGCAACACGCTGCCACAAAACCGCAATTAACCGGGTTTATTTTGACTTGTCTGGGCTTGGTGGCGATTCGACAAACCTGGTCGTGGCTGACTGTAGTGCTGCTAGCGATTGTGCTGCAAACTCTGACGGCACCGATTGGTGCTCACTTGATCGGCAGAACGGCTAAGCAACGCGGCGAAATCAAAGATGCTGGTGAAACGGTTTATCGCCACTTACATTTGCCACTTCCTGGTAAGGATGCGCCTACAGTAACCCGCGACAGATAAATTCATCTACACCCGTAAGCATAATAAAAAGCACTCTCAATGTAGTTTTTATTATGCATTGGATGCTGTATTTGATACCTAAATGCTGTTTTCCCTGACCCTGAAGCAAAAATCACCTTGCTAACAATATCTCGATATACATGTTTACGATATTGCTAATCTCTGACACGGTGGCTATCCTGGGAATGAGCTGCATTTCTGGAATCGGGGGTGAGTGATGGAGCGTTTTATCGGGCGCGAACGCGAGCTAGAAGCGCTGGAGAGAGCGTGGGGCAGTGATCGTTTCGAGTTCACCGTTGTCTATGGGCGCCGCCGGGTCGGAAAAACTCGTCTGATTAGGGAATATATTGCTGACAAGCCCGCTGTATATTTTATGGCGTTGGAGGCCGATAAGAAGACAAACTTGAACAGTTTTTCCCGTACATTTTCCCAGTTCCAAGCCTTGAACGAGCCAGGTTTAACGGTCTCGCGGGCACATTATGGCTCCTTTGAGGATCTGTTTGCAGACATGACAGATGTGGCTCGCCGGACGCCGTTTGTACTAGTAATCGATGAGTTTCCGTACTTGGCGGCGGGTTGGCCGCCGATTTCTTCGTTACTGCAGAAGTTTTGCGATTCTCAATGGGCAGGAACCGGACTGCATCTGATTTTGTGCGGGTCGTCGATGAGTTTCATGGAGCGGCAAGTCCTCTCCGCGAAAAGTCCTCTGTATGGGCGGCGTACCGGTCAGATTCGATTGAAACCTTTTGATTTTTTGGATACCGAGGATTTTCTCTCCCCTCTCCCCCGTTTGGATGCCGCAGTTCTTTACGCTGCTACCGGTGGCGTGGCGGAATACCTCGACTTTATTGACACCAGTACCAGCGTTTCCGAGAACCTGGCGAAACTATTCTTTGATCCCAGTGGCCGCCTGGTGGAAGAACCAGGAAACCTACTAAAACAAGAACTGCGAGAGCCAAAACGCTATAGCTCTATTTTGCGAGCGATTTCTGACGGAGCCTCAAAACACAATCAAATCGCTACCAAAACCGGGATTCCTACCGGGGTTCTCACGAACTACCTTGGCGCCTTAATGGATCTGGGTATCGTGGATAAACAAATTCCCTGGAATGCGACAATGAAAATGGGCGGGCGAAAAACCATTTATCGGATTCAAGACGGCTGTTTCCGTTTTTGGTACCAATTCGTGCAGCCCAACCTGTCGACTATCGAGCTGGGTGCGGGTTTAGCAGCTCTGGAAGCGAACGTTATTCCCGGACTCAACAGTTTCATGGGGCTGGGCTTCGAGCAGATTGTCGCGGATCTTTTCGACCGCGACAATGCCGCTGGAAAGCTAGTCGAGCTGTACCAAAATCGTGCCCGCTGGTGGGGTAGCGACCCGAAAACGCATCAATCCGAAGAAATCGATCTAGTCGCCGGAGGGAATAAATCTACTCTATTTATCGAAGCTAAGTGGTCCAGTCAACCCGTCGGCACTGATGTCCTGAAAACCCTAGAAAACCGCAGTAAATTAGTCAAACACCACAAGACACCCCGCTACGCTGTCTACGCAAAGTCAGGATTTACCCCCGAATTAGCCCGCCACGCGCAAGGACGCGAGGACGTGAGGCTACACAGTTTCCTAGAAAAATAGCTGCAGGTTTGCGAGACCTGGTCAGAGCATTTTTCGTGACTATCTAGAATCGCTATCTGTTCGGGGGGGTATGAGCTTAAAAGAATGCGCGCGAAGAAGCATAAAGCTCATCGTATGTCATCGTTTTCATCCATGGAATAGTCACTAACCGTTATATCCATGTTCGCCATGACAAACATAGTGCCACCCAGGCACGATCCCCGCAGGTGCGGGGCATTTACGGCTCACCTGTGGCTATACCGATCCGGGGCGGGATCATCCCCGCAGGTACGGGGCATTTCAGGGCAAACCAATCTGCCTGCCAGTCAAGGAGGGATCATCCCCGCAGGTGCGGGCGCTTAGACAGGATTATTTAGGCATTTCTCTATGCAAACACTTCCTCCCCCACAGGGATGGAAGCCTTAAAGGCTACAGTCTCCAATTAGATAATCCGCGAGATTATTGCCTTAAATATTGTCGGGTTACTTTCGACAAAGGCAAGGGATAATCACCGGTCTTAGCATAATCATCTTGTAAGGCTATTAGCTGTTTACAGAGGATTTCCGGTAGCTCGCCCTGTTCCTCAAAAGCGAGCGAAACAATAAAATCCAGGTCTTCACCCTCGCCGTATTCGTAATCTGCTATCAATTGTTGCACTGCGGGATTAGCTGTTTTTTCGAGGTGACGCCGAACCCGTTTATATAAATCAAAGTAGGTTAGCACGAAATAATCCTATCTTTAGCAATACTTAGACGTATCGCTTCCCGGTAAAGATGTGGCTCTATCTAAAGAGAAACCTTCCCGGCGCTATGAGTAAATCTTTATCCGGGGCGATTTCGATTAATCGTATTCTGGAAGAGCATCTAGCGATGCTTGCCAATTGGCTAATTTTTCGGGCACGCCCGGCATATCACCAAGGAACAGATCAATAAAGAACAGGATGGAATCAACGAAACCAGCCCCATCACACTTTTCGTGGCTATCTAAAAAGGCTATTTGTTCAGGGGTAGCATGAGCTTCGAAGAAAGCACGCGAAGTTACATAAAGCTCATCGTAGGTCATCATTAATCCTAAAAACAGCCGGCAGGCGTCATAGTCCCGTTTACCATAGCACACATAAGTTCAGATAAAGGACCATCCCCGCAGGTGCGGGGCATTTTATCAGCCAACAGCTACAACGAACTAGCCACCGGGATCATCCCCGCAGGTGCGGGGCATTTAATAAGCTTCTTGGCTGGAAAATCTAGCTAAGAGGATCATCCCCGCAGGTGCGGGGCATTTCATCCTGGTGAATCAATGTCCCTACTAACTAGCGGATCATCCCCGCAGGTGCGGGGCATTTCCAGGATGTTCTACAGGAGCTGAATAGCAAAGAGGATCATCCCCGCAGATGCGGGGCATTTTTCCTATCAGCTGTAACTGCCCCAGCGAGAGCCGGATCATCCCCGCAGGTGCGGGGCATTTGGACGGAAAGGGGTGTTCAGCTGAGTATTACGGGGATCATCCCCGCAGGTGCGGGGCATTTCGGTTCCTTTATCCCCTGCACAATAGCCTTGCCGGATCATCCCCGCAGATGCGGGGCATTTGCCGTGGAACCACTGACCCTGCGGAGCAGTGGGGGATCATCCCCGCAGATGCGGGGCATTTCGCATGGTGTCCATGTATTCGCGACTAACCATTGGATCATCCCCGCAGATGCGGGGCATTTCTGGTAATAACGGTTCTAAAGGTTGCGGATTTGGGATCATCCCCGCAGATGCGGGGCATTTTCAGTCGATTTCGAGACGCCCGGCATCGCCCTGGGATCATCCCCGCAGATGCGGGGCATTTTCGAGCGCCTTAAAAGAGTTCTTGCCTAAGCCCGGATCATCCCCGCAGATGCGGGGCATTTTTGGTTTTCTTGCTGGTGGCTCTCTAGTCGAGGGGATCATCCCCGCAGATGCGGGGCATTTCCCATATATCCTAGTGAGTTACGGATGGTGGGGGGATCATCCCCGCAGATGCGGGGCATTTCCATGAGCCACACCCCAAGAGCAGCCGGCCCCAGGATCATCCCCGCAGATGCGGGGCATTTGCTTCTACTGCATGGATCACGATAGCTCCCTCAGGGATCATCCCCGCAGATGCGGGGCATTTGGTTTTTCCGGCTGGTGACTTCCCTAGCCAGGGGGATCATCCCCGCAGATGCGGGGCATTTGACATACCTCCAGCCACTAGCAAATCTCGCAACGGATCATCCCCGCAGATGCGGGGCATTTAAACCAGGGTAGAAACTCCGGTAACCGTCGCAGGGATCATCCCCGCAGATGCGGGGCATTTGCGCTATAACATGAGGCATTATCTCGCCAAGAGGGATCATCCCCGCAGATGCGGGGCATTTTTCGGCAAGCGCCCTGGTGGGTAGTGTCGAATCGGATCATCCCCGCAGATGCGGGGCATTTAAGGTTCCCAGGTGCCCCTTAAACTTTTTCCGGGGATCATCCCCGCAGATGCGGGGCATTTCGCCATTCCTACACCCCCACCGGAGCAAACTGGGGATCATCCCCGCAGATGCGGGGCATTTCCCATTGACCGTTTTGGTTTTGGCGGGATGCGGGGATCATCCCCGCAGATGCGGGGCATTTCCTAAGATTTGGCCTAGCCCGGCGCGCGTGTCAGGATCATCCCCGCAGATGCGGGGCATTTTTGCCGGTAATTTGGGCTACATCTGCCGTGGTTGGATCATCCCCGCAGATGCGGGGCATTTTTCCTATCAGCTGTAACTGCCCCAGCGAGAGCCGGATCATCCCCGCAGGTGCGGGGCATTTGGACGGAAAGGGGTGTTCAGCTGAGTATTACGGGGATCATCCCCGCAGGTGCGGGGCATTTGTAGTTGCCGGGCGCCCCTCAGAAACTAGAAACGGATCATCCCCGCAGGTGCGGGGCATTTCACCCGAATAGAGCCCGCCAGATCACCAGAACGGGATCATCCCCGCAGGTGCGGGGCATTTAGTTCAGGCTGCATTAGTTACCTTTCCGGCTCGGGATCATCCCCGCAGGTGCGGGGCATTTATCAAGTGGGGGCTGATCCTCAACCGGGGGTTCGGATCATCCCCGCAGGTGCGGGGCATTTGTCCACACCGCGCGCATATAGCCGGTCGCCTGGGGATCATCCCCGCAGGTGCGGGGCATTTTCTTGGGGCTGCTGCTTTTTCGCGAGCTGCTCAGGATCATCCCCGCAGGTGCGGGGCATTTTATAGATGCTAGTTCTTGGACTTTATCCGCACCGGATCATCCCCGCAGGTGCGGGGCATTTTTGTTAGCGTGTTCGATACCTATCGAAGTTTGGGGATCATCCCCGCAGGTGCGGGGCATTTTGAGGTTAACGGCGGGCGCGCCTACTAGTGTTCGGATCATCCCCGCAGGTGCGGGGCATTTAGCTGCCGGCTGTATGCGGTCACGTTGGAATAGGGATCATCCCCGCAGGTGCGGGGCATTTACTTCCCATACCGCGCGGCGGAAACTACCCGGCGGATCATCCCCGCAGGTGCGGGGCATTTCATCTGCCCAGGATTTCGTCATGTGAGCATTGGGGATCATCCCCGCAGGTGCGGGGCATTTCTCTTTAGAGCGTTGGAGGTGACTTTAATCGAGGGATCATCCCCGCAGGTGCGGGGCATTTTTCGTAGTCAGTCATTTTGGGTCTCTTTTCGTAGGATCATCCCCGCAGGTGCGGGGCATTTACTCGTTGAGCTGGAATATCGATCCAAAATATTCCTTTCTAACGCCATCCTATAGGTAGCTACCTCAATTTTTAGGGTTTACGTTTACGCATTCTTCTGCGCCTGGCAGCTATCGACCACCCATAGCCTTCATTATCACTAGTTTTCCCTTGCTGCCATCCCGGTTCCCGTCGCCGCCCATCCCCCGCTGAACTATTACTTTTGATTCGCTCGGGATGCTGCAGCAATGTCATCCCCTCGAGTTCTATTGGATTCCATTTATGCCCAGCCGAGCGCACAGCACAACCTTGCTCATTATTGGTGCTATATATCAGCAGCGCCTTACCCTGTTTCCGCTCCGCAACCACTAAATCCCACAGGTTCTCCCTCACCCGGGCAGACAGCCTCCCCACGAATACTCCCGGTGAAGCCTCTAACAGCCAGCGCGTTAGATATCCGCGCAGCCCCGGAGGGCAGGCCGTTAAGATTAAAACCATCAAAACGGAGCCTCCCCCGCCTCAGCTGCATAGTTAGACCCGCCCTCGACATTTCCTTGATAGTAATCCCACAACCGATTACGGTTCTCCTGAACTTCTACCGAAGCATCTCGCTCCCCGGTAAGCAAAAAGATAATATCTTGCGCACACCGTTTCAGCAGTCTACTTTGAAAGACCTGGTCACGTAGCTTAATCCGCATTCTGGTGGCAACGTCCTGCTCGCCCTCGGAAACAATCTGGAATGCCAGCGGAATCACAAATTCAGCCTTATACAAATCAGCAATATCAAACACAAAGGAGCGCGAATGCCCAGTATGCACTATGCCGAGTCCCGGCGAACACCCCAGTCTGCCAGGTAATAGCGGTCAGACAGAGGATAGGAAGTCTCGCCATCAAAGGAATGGGTGGTATGAAAATCCCGTTCCCGAGTTCCCGGTTGATCGATGCGAACCGCCATTTTCAGGTCTACTAAATCCTCAACAGGATCCACCCGGCGGCGTCCTTGCGCTGCCGCTAGCAGACCGATGATTCTTCTTTATTTTCTTTCAAAATAGTCTCGCTCACTTCGCTCAAGCTAGCCATCATCGCTGATAACATAAGCAGAGCTCGAGAAAACTTGAGATGATCCGTGTGTGGGAACCACGCAACACCCCTGCCCCGCCTTTGCGGGGATCATCCACACCGATTACACACCATTAAAGCTACAGCTAAATACCGGTTTATACATCCGAATCAGTATCAAAAATTTGCAGACCCACTTCTCTCCGGTAGGAAATAGTTTTCCCAAACCCGGTTCGATATTCCCCACCCTGCAGTGGCAAGATTACTTGGCCTCGCAGCATAAAATCTTTTTCCCAATTGACCCCCAGATCACGAGTTTTCTTTTCCAGCTCGTGAACGAATTCATCGATGACCTCCTCAAGACCTCGGCCTTTCACCCGCAGGCGCGTGGACGGTATAGACACTAAAGACCGCATTAGCCGCTCCCGCAGTGCGCCGCTCGGTAATTCTTGTAAATCGATTTCTCGAGATTCTGGGTGGCGATCAGTAGGAATCGCCCCAATGTTTTCTCCGCGCTGTTCTACCAGCAGCACTTCCACTCCGGAATCGCCATCCCGAACCCCAACGATTCCCATTTCATCGGGATCACCATCCGGATTATCGCCGCCAAGCCAGCCAATCAAGGAGGCGGTAGCACTATTAGCCGGCGATGCTAACAGTCCCATAGCTGCGCCCTCGGTTTTAGAAAGCGCTTTATCTTCCTTTTTCTTCTTTGTCCGTTCTAAGGTGTCGCTCCACAAATCGGGGGTGACCCCGGTTTCCTCGTACACAGCAGCTACCGCCGTCCCGATATCCTCAGGAATCCGCCAGACCTCCCCCTTGCCCTCTTTATCAAGAACATAAGCCGCAGTTCGCAGCAGCACGTCCTCGTCATAAACATAGGTTGAGCCCCGATCAACTTGCGGCTTTGAACTACCTTTAGTGGGGATCCCCATTAGGATACAGCGCGGGTGGGAAACCAGATGCGGGCGAGCGTCTCTTTGGTGACGATGAACCCGCCCCATACGTTGAAACACCAGGTCAATCGGTGCTAGATCACTGTAAAGGACATCGAAGTCAATATCTAGGCTCTGCTCAACCACCTGGGTACCCACCACGATTGCCCGCTTGGGGCGGCGAGATTTTCCGGGTTTTCCAAAGGTACGCACCAGCCATTCGTCGTTATCTTGGCGATCTTGCTGGGTAAAACGCGAATGCACCAAACGAACGTCCTCTCCGAATACTGTCCGCAAGGTTTCATAGGTACGTTGCGCATTAGCGACCGTATTGCGTACTACCAGGGCACATCCCCCATTTTGGAGTCGCGTTTGCAGATCTGCGACCAGCCCAGCCTCGCCTTCCCAATGCTCCACTTCGATCTCTTTGGTAGTTAATACCGGCAGAGGGCGAACTTGAACTCCTGGCCCATCCGAGTAAGAAAGCGCTGGATATATGGGAGTTTGCGAGGACGAACCCGCCCCTTCCCCTTTGGCTTGCGCTGCGACTTGATTTCCTCCCACGACTACCGGTTTCCGCATCGCCGGAATTTCCGTGTTGAAGTTTTAGGCTAAAACCACTTTTCGCCGAGGTCTGCGCCCATTCGACAACTCTAGAAAACATGGCATCCGTAGTAGCTTTTGTCGGTAGAGCCACCAACACCCCAGAAGTTCCTGCCCGCTTCGCCAAAATGGTGGCCGCCATTAACGCCGCCTCAGTCTTGCCTGCCCCCATCACCTCCTCGATTATCATCATGCCGGGTAGAGTCATTTTTTCAGCGGCTTCTACCGCTGCCACCTGCGCGGGGCGTGCATGAGCATCAGCGTCTAACGCGAACAGGGTTTGCAACAGTTCATCGGGGTCTTGAGATAGTATTTCCGGTTGCCAGGAGGGCGGCAAATGCAGCTTCTCCCACGCAGCTTTAGTGCGATCGCGATGGTGATCAGGAGATAGCAACCTTTTCGGATATAGCTCGTTCCAGTCAACCAGAGGGAAAAGCTCTTGATTCGAAGCAATCCAGTCGGCCATCACGGTAATCCCTGCCACCAAGCTTTGCCAGGTAGTTGGGAAAATCAGCCCTTGGCACTGATCTACAATTTCTTGACTGCCAGTCCAGTTCATCCACCATTCTAGTAGCTCCCGGCGGATCCGCCTCCAGCTGTCATCGCCGCTAACCTCCCCAGGAAGATTGGGATTCTCCATATAACGATGTCGCTGCTGAGACACCGGACGCCCGTGGTGAGCACCGATTATCGATCCCAGTTGTTTGACACTTCTCTTGGATTGTATATCCGGATTCCAGCGCGATTCTAGCCATCTTTCAAACGCTATTTCGCCTATCCAAGAGTGTGGGCTATTTCCTCGCAGTTCATCTGCCCGCTGGTATTTAGTTAGGGAGTCATCGCCGTTTTCAAATATCCGCTCATAAAGCTCGGTGTTCTGGGTAAGGAACATAGGGGAGCATTTCCCAATGTCATGGGCGCCCACGATTAGCTTTACTAAGCTTAAGGCGTTTCGCGAAGACTGTTCAATCGTCTCTACCCGCGGTAACGGTTCTACCAACAGCTTCCGCTGTCGAGGGGACAGATAGTTATCCCATATCAGCTCAGCAACTTCTCCCGAATCTGCCATATGCACAGCGAGTGGCAACCATTGCTTATTTACGTCCTCGGGAGGAGCCGAATGCCAAAAATTAGTTTTTGCCCAAATTGACAACGCCGTTTCGGAAAGAAAAAAATCTGAGACCACTCTTTTAGTAAACCCCTTAGGAGGGCGAATATCTCGGGTTTTATGACCTATCCTTTGACCGCTGCAACGGTCATACCATCTCCGTGGCTCGCGTAAGGAAGTAAATTAAATCAGATCGCAGGTAGCGCCCGCGCTCACCCAGGGAAAGATAAATAAGTCCCTATCTGAAAATAACTAAAAAACTACTCTCAATGTAGTTTTTTTTACCCATTTAATGTAGGATTTAATACATGGCCGGTGTTTTTTTCCCCAGGGGTTTGGCAAAGCGATTGGCAGCTAGCTCTAGTCTGCCGGTGCAGATTTTAGAGGGACGACGTGCGGTGGGAAAGACCACGTTGTTGCAAAATCTCACCTTAGCTAACGGGGAAAGACCGGAGTATTTCAGTTTTTCTACGGATAGAGAATCTTTGCGCGCCGCAAAGCGTGACCCGCAGGAATGGTTGTCACGTTTGCCAAACTATAGCGTTATTGATGAGGCGCAACTTTTGCCCGACGTGACCCAGCATGTGAAGGCAGTTGTAGACCGGGTCGAGGATAAACACCGTTTCATTCTATGCGGCTCGGCCGGTATTGGGCGGTCTCGGCCGGGAGAGGCGGATTGGCTAACAGGAAGAGCGCAGCGCCTTGAGCTGCTGCCTTTTACTGCTAGTGAGCTTGCCGGGCGTTCTCTTTCCGACGGTTATTCCCTGGCTGATGCGTTGTTTTACGGGGACTGGGCCCCGGCAGCTGAGCAAAGTTTTGCTTCCTCCGATGCGGATTTGATCGCTGTTTTGCGTTATGGGGGTATGCCCTCGCTATGCATTCCGGGGGCAAATCCCGGGATAATAAATTTGGCGCAGGTAAACCAGCAAGTTTTTTCTGAAAATGAGATGTCGTTGGGACGTGAGTTAGTTCCGGGTCAGGCCGTGGATATTTTGCGGGCGAGAGCGCTTCTCGACGCGCTCCTAGCATATCCTGGTGGCATTTTAAACAAAGATCGTTTAGCCAACGAGCTAAAGATGGATGTCCGTACAGTGGGGCGTTATCTAGATATTTTAACGGAACGCTTTTTGGTATATAGTTTGGCTAACTTTCGAGGCTCGGCAGCGAGTGTGGGGCGGGGAGCTCCAAAAATGCACGCAGTGGACACCTCCACGGTTTGCGAGTCCTTATCGCGTCGCGGGCATGATATTTCTTCTTTCCCTGCTACCGCCGGTCAGGTCTTGGAGAACTGGGTTGCTAATCAGATCAGAGCGGAGATTGGCTGGGCAAGCACCAGCTACCAGTTGGGGTATTGGCGGGTACGGACAGGGAATCGTGATGACGAGGTCGACCTAGTTCTGTTAAATGACACTTCTGGGGCAGTGGGTGTGGAAGTCAAACTCACCAGCACTCCTAACAGTTCAGATTTTCGCGGTTTACGCCGTTTTCGTGAGGACTGCGGCAAGGCCGGGAGAAAGTTTCGCAGAGGTTTTGTAGTTTGTACTTGCGAACGAGTAAGGGAAATTGAGGATGGTATGTGGGCAATCCCTTACCAGCTCTTGGGAGATTACCCTGCGCCCTCACCAGAAGAGCTAGGTAAAAAACCTAGCGTGTTAGCTTCCCAAAATAAATCCCTTGTAGAAAGAATAAGTTTGAAACCAACCGAAGTGATCCTCTCCCCCGGACAAAAAACTGGCACCGAGTCCCCTGCCGCAACTATTTTTGTTAGCTACGCGCATGCCGACAATGAAACCGTATACGGTGGATTACTTAAACTCGTTGAAAAAATTGCTGACCAATACGAAATGAAAACCGGCGAAACCCTTAGCATCTTTACAGACCGTGACGTGAAATGGGGGCAATCATGGGAAAATGTCCTGATGTCTGAACTGGAGACAACTGCGTTCCTACTGAGTTTTGTCAGCCCTCGCTACCTCAAATCCCCTGATTGCCGCAAAGAAGTTGAGAGATTTGCAACTGCAGCCGAAAAAGCCAGCTATAAAGCCATTCTTCCCATACTCATTCAAGCTATTCCTCAAGCATTGCAACAAGATTCGCTATGGAAAAAACTTCAAAGCTACCAGTATGAAGAAGTCAGCGTTACAGACCTTAGGTCTGAGAACCGACAGGTGCTAGACGAGGTGGCTGACAAAATCTCGACTAGCCTGCAGCAGACAGTTGAATCCAGGCAAGAACTCGCGGCAACTACCGCTGCCTTGCACACCAGGCAAAAACCCGACGAACCCCAAACCCGTATTACCCTTGAAGAGATCTTGGAAGGAATACAGGAAGTCTCTGAAACCTTCAATGCAGACGCAGAAACGTTTGGCAAAGAAATAGACACCTTAGGTGACCAGTTAAACCAAAGTATCGAAGCCATTACCGTCGGAGAATTTAAACCCGCCATCATAGCTAAGCACGCCCGCCTTTTAGATCCGCAAGCAAATCGTCTGGAAGATGCAGCTTCTAGATTAACAAACGACTGGGGAATGATTAGAGAACGAATTAATGGCTCCCTAGAAATAGGCAAAGACCTGTCAACAATAGGGGAAGAGGATCTTTTACAAGATCTCAGCATCTCCCTGGAACAGCTTGCTGCCCAAACTCGCGTGCCGGAACTGGACACCTTGAAGCAGAAGTTGCCCTTACTTGGACGAATCTCCCGACTGCTCCGCCCCACAGAACAGTCAATTATGGCAGCGCTTCGCGCCCTGGAAAGCATCCACACCGAAGTCAGCGCCCTGCGCGATTATGCAAACCAGTCCCGACAATAAGGCACAGCACCTGGCACTGAAATAACCAAGTGAACATGGTGACCATGAACCAGAGAAACAGAAAACTGAAACGTACTGGAGCTCCCGCTTCTGCACCAAGTCAGTGAACTGGTCTGGTACCGTTTCACCTCAAGTTTTTTGCTCCGCAAAGGTCGCAGGGAGACAGGAATATAGTCATCCCCGTTACTACAAGTCGAAATAGAGGTAGCAGGCCGATTACAGCGAAAGACCCACCAAGTGGCCGACTGCGCCGGTAATCAGCATGGCGAGGGCGCCTCCGATAATCACCCGGATGACGGCACGTCCTCGGGGAGCTTCTGAGAGCCAAGCGGAGGTGTATCCCGCTAAACCTAGCGCCACCAGCGTCAAAATGAAGGTGGCGATAAACTTGGAGGCCGGCGGGAACAGCAGAATGGCCAGCATCGGCAGCACTGCGCCTAAGACAAAGGAAATCGCAGAAGAAAAAGCAGCGTTCCAGGGATTAACAAATTCTTCCGAATCAATTGAGTAACGCGCCTCTACCTGCGCCGCTACCGGATCAATCGCAGAGTATTCGCTCGCTACTTTCCGGGCAGTTTCAGCAGATAACCCTTTGGCTTCGTAAACCTTAATCAGTCCTTCAAACTCGGCCTCGGGATCTTTCTTCAACCGCGTCTTTTCTTTATGAACCAGCGCCTGCTCCGTATCTTTCTGGGTAGATACGGAAACATATTCGCCGGCCGCCATGGAAATAGCCCCCGCGACCACGGCCGCCATCCCAGCGGTAAAGATCGCGATATTGTTCTGCGGGTCAGCAGCTGCCACCCCGACTACTACGCCGGCGGTTGAAACGATACCGTCATTAGCTCCCAGAACCCCGGCACGCAACCAATTAAGCTTGGAGGCCGTCTTTACGCTTTCATCGGTATGCTCATCTCGCTGCCGTGAATCGGAAGATTTGCCTAGTAATCTTTCGCCCGCCAGACTCATTGGGCACCTCCGTTTATCTGCGCATTTTGCCTCTCGGCATTCTTTGTAACTTCACGGTCACCTTAGCAGTACAAAAGATTTTGGACAGCAAGGGACTAGGTAAAAGAGGCAGGAAAAGCTTCGCCCTCGGAAAGCAAAGCAATGCCTCTAAGGGAAGGCGAGCCATAGGAAAACTAAACCGTTGCCCTCAGAAAGTCTTCGGAAACAACGGATAAAAAGGACGCGCCGAGATGAAGTAGCTACCTAGCGGCGCTTAGTTCTTGGCACTCAGCATCACCGGATCGAGCGGCGACACTCATGAAGGAAAGTGGGGCTTACCTTAGTTACAATCCGACCCCACAGTTATAACTAAAACCTCTTTAGCCGGCGCAAATATCACTTTCCTAGCGTCCAGGTTGCGCGATTAAGGAAACCACCCCGTTGCATAATACCCGCGGCTCACCTTGTCTGTTGCGACAAGAAGTCACGAACTTCACGGGCGCTCCAGTAAGAGGATTGTGCCCCCATTCTGACGGTTGCCAGTGAAGAAACTGCCGCCGCCAGGCAGGCGCCCTCAGAAAGTGAACATCCTGCAGCCAACGCGCTCAGCAGAGAGCCCATAAAGGAATCCCCGGCTCCGGTGGTATCTACAGTATCGACCTCAAAAATAGGGATCCGGGTTACTTCGCCGGAATCTAGCACCAAAGACCCACTACCACCTAAAGTTAGAACTACCTGTTCGAACCCGAGGTCGGCAACCGCTTTACGCAGCTCGTCCAGGTTAGTCACGTCAATTTCTTGGCCTCCCAGTACCGCCAGTTCATGCTGATTAACAATCAGCACATCAACCAGTTTCAGCAACGATTCCGGCACCTGGGTGATGGGCGAGAAGTTCAGCACCACCTGTACCCCGGCGTCGTGGGCTATTCTTGCCGCTTCCTCCACCGCATCCAGCGGAGCTTCCAAACATAAGCCCAGGATTTTCGCCGAAGTAATTATCTGACTTTCTTCCCGCACGAAATCTGCATTTACCAGTGCATTCGCGCCGGCTGAGTAAACAATAGTGTTTTCTCCCGCCGCGTCCACAGTAATCATGGTAGATCCGGATGGCTCCTCGCAGCGCCGAATCCCAGCAGTGTCTACTCCCGCCTTGTTTAAAGAATCCAGCAGGAGGTCACCGTGACTGTCGTTACCTAAAGCCCCTATCAGCTTGGTTTTTGCCCCTAAAAGAGAGCAAGTTACTGCCTGATTAGCAGATTTTCCTCCCGGGAGAGTAACTACCGGCCCGCCGATCACGGTTTCACCTGGCCGAGGAAGCCGCTCAGTTTCCACCGTCAAATCAGCATTGATCGACCCCATCACCGTCACTGGTGCCCCGATAGAGGACAGCACCTGCTGGGCGGTAGCCACTATATCCTTCGAGTTTTTCATGTCGTCTCCCCAAGTTTTTAGTAATAGTTAGTTTGCTAGCTTTGGAGTTGATTCCCGCAGCAGTAGTTTCGCGGTAGTGTTTTTTTCTACTGGTTCACCGCCTCTACCAGCTATTCTTTTCAGCAGCAGATTCACTGCCAGGTCAGCCATCTTGGAAATGTCAGTATCAATCATGGTCACGGAGGGCGTCATCGCCTCTAACCAGTTCAGACGGTCAAACGTGGCGATCCCGATATCTAATCCGGGACGAATCTGGCACGCTTTTAGTCCTAGCATCGCTCCCAAGGCAATAACCCCAGAGGCACATACCAGGGCATCCGGTGTCCCTTTTGCTAGCACCTGCTTTATCGCCGCGTCTCCTCCGGTCTCTTGGAATGGGCTCGAATATGCTTGCACTCTGGAGATACCGGCTTCCGCGAGCGCTGCGCTCAGCATCCGGTGCCGACTATCCCCGGTACTGGTGGATTCTGGACCTGACAGCACTGCCACTGATTGGTAACCATTCGCCGCAAAATGTGCAGCTAACTGCGTAACTGCTTGACTGAAATCGCAGCCGACACTGTCGATCTCGGCTCCGGTAATCTTACGGTCAACCGCCACAGTAGGCACTTCCTTAATGTGGGAAAGCATCTTCGAGGTCGGTCTTCCAGCAGGAGTTAACAACAAGCCATCGATATTTTGCGACAGCATAGTTTCCACTATTTTTTCTTGAGCCCCCGGTTCTTCTCCGCCATTACCAAGCATGATTTGGTAGCCCTTGGCTCGGGTTTGGCGTTCAATGCGATCAGCTAGTTCGGCAAAAAAAGGGTTAACGATATCCCCCACTACCACCCCGATGAGCAGGCTCTTACCGGCACGCATTGACGCTGCTCTCATATCTTTACGATAGCCAAGTTGGTCAGCTATCTCGCGTACCCGCTGCTTAGTACTATCTGGGATAGTGGGGGAATCGTTGAGGGAACGCGAGACCGTTGAGACATTGACACCTAGTTGTTCGGCGATTTGTCTAATAGTAGTCATAGCGTTCCCTCGTTAGACATCAAACTGCGTGCTAACTGGCTATTTCGTCCTGGCCAGTTGGCTGCGGGATTAGGAAGGATGATCCGAGAGCCAAAACCAGAAGGATGCCACCCGCAATAATAGCGCCTAAATGCCCTCCGTAGCCTCCTCCTAATGAGGTCATCACCGCATAGAGCACTGCGAAGGAAATACCCGCACCCAGGTTGAAAGCTCCCGCGTTAAGTCCGGGAAGGTAACCAGGATTATCGGAGGGTGATAGTACAATTCCAAGACCGTTAAGCATAATATTTGCGGTACCAGCATAGGCTAGACCAGCAAGTATAGATACTACTAGCAGCACCCAGGCGGCAGCGCCATTCATAGTGAGCGCCAAAATCGCTAGGGAGATCAGAGAACCAATAAGCCCGTACCGTAATACTTTGCGATATCCGAAGCGTCCCGCGAGGGTACCCGCTACCGGCCCCATCACTAGGCCAGCGATTGCATAGGGAGTGAGCGTCCAAAAAGAGACCACGTCTGCACCCAGCGCTGCACCAAACTTAGCATCTTGGGCAATAGAGGGCACGATTCCGTTCATGATCGCGAAGATGCCAGTCATGGTAAGTATGGTAGTCAGCAACAAAGCCCAGGTACTGCGCGACCGCAGATAGTGACGGGTAACCAGCGGATGTTCGGTTTTGCCTTCTTGACGCCAGAACAGCAAGAAACATAGGGCACTGGCAAGCACGAGGATGATAACTAGCAGCCAGTTTGCCGCTTTTAGTTTAGCGATCTCGTTAATGGCGGTTAAGGCGGCACCTACTGCCACCACCAGGTAAAGCGTGCCCAGCCAATCCATTGGCTGCGGACTGTCCACTGTTGATTCATCGGTTAGCGAGCGTACTGCCACTGCGGCGATCGCTGCGATCACTGCCATCGTCCAAAAGACTGAGGCAAATCCGAAATTCTTCGCCAGCCAGCCTCCTGCAATGGCATCTATTCCGGCGATACCGCCGTTAACTGCGGTAATAACGCCCATGAGGGTGCCGTAGCGTTTCGGATCAGGTACAGCAACTCGTAGCATGATCAAACATAGGGGGACTGTCGGCCCGGCAACACCTTGGATGGTGCGGCCAATGAACAGTAGCGCAACTGAACCGGTAACTCCTGCTAGGGCAGAGATGGCACACCCTATAGCAGTGAGCACCATCATAGCGGTCAACAGTTTGCGCCGACCGATCATATCTCCGAGTCGCGGTAGGAACAGACTGAAAAGAGCAGCCGCCGTAAAGAACACGGTCTGAGTTAAGCCAATCATCGCCGCGGTGGTGTGAAGTTCTTTTTCCATCAGCACCAGGGCAGGTGAAAGCATAGACGCGTTTAGCTGAAACGCAAAACAAGCTACTAGCAGCGCGGTCATCACCGCGCCTACGGAACGTACTTTTTTCATTAGCAGTCCCCTTTCTGGATCCGGTCAATGGAGTCGATAACTAGCTCCCAGAAACGTTCGAAATCAAGGTCAGTGGCTGCCTTAGTATGGCATCCTTCCCCTGCCGGTTCCCTAAAGTCGGCAACAGTCATTCCCACGGTTAGCTCTCCACGCAACTCAATATTGATGGGCACTCTCACGGTTTTCACGATCGAGGGGTCGATTAAATAGGCCACGGTGCAGGGATCGTGTACTGGTGGGAAGTCAAAGCCTTGCGAGTCTTGATATGCCTTACGGAAGAATACGAACAGATCCAGCACGAACTGGGCAACCGGGCCACCAAGTTTTTGGATCTTCGTGGTAATTTCATCGGTAGCGAGTGCCTGGTGGGTTAGATCTAATCCCACCATCACCACTTCCCAAGGCTCATTGAACACGATATGCGCCGCCTCGGGATCGACTTTGATATTAAATTCGGCGACCGCCGACCAATTGCCTACGTGGTAACCACCACCCATAAGTACGACTTCTCGCACCCGTTCTACAATGCGCGGCTCTTTGCGCACTGCCATCGCAATATTGGTGAGCGGACCGGTAGGTACCAGGGTAATTTCTCCTGGCTCGTGACTCATAATAGTGTCAATGATCAGGTCTACCGCATGTTGATTAACCAGCGGCTGCGGCTCGGGCAGTTCCACCCCATCCAAGCCGGATTCTCCGTGTTGCCCGGGGGCCACTTCGGGCTTACGAACCAACGGGCGATCACAACCGGAGGCGATCGGCACCCCCTGCATACCATAAACAGTGGCTATACGCTGGGCGTTATTGGTGACCTTCGCCAGAGTCTGGTTTCCTCCAACGGTGGTAACCGCCAATAGTTCAATCTCGGGACTAGCATGAGCAAGCAGCATGGCAATGGCATCGTCATGCCCGGGATCGCAGTCCAGGATGATTTTTCGCGACATCTTTGTCTCCTTAGAGCGATTCTTAAATCGTTACGCAAACGTTTGCGTAAAATAAAGCTAACACACCTCCTCCGCTCTCGCAAGGGTATTTGTAGAAAAATTTGGATGCGCCTTCGCGTCACCCTAGGGGTTAACTGGCGCGTTACCAACATTTCCTTCTGTCGATCCGCTAATCAGATAAGGATTATCGACTCCAGGCATTCACTACCAACAAGCCACTATCAGCGTGTTTACTTGTTACTAACAGCTTCAATGGCACCGATTGTGGGACGACCCGCAACAGGGTTACCTAAGAAGTCCTTTTCTACCGGGCAGCCGTTGGCATCTACAATCGGTTTCCCCGCGTGGATAGCTGCAGAATCAGCAGCCGGCTTGAAACCATCAAAAACGGTACTACTAGTAGAACCGTCATGAGGGCGCGCCTTGCGGTCAGCTGCAATAGGAACTGCCGAGTCGTCGCATAATAGCGCAGACCTCGCGGCGACTACTTGTTTATGTAGATCTTCAGGCAATGAAGAAAAGTTATAATACAAGTTGTAGTCATAGGTCTGGTTTCCTGCCTCCCAGTTCTCAGTTACCTGTGTAACCCCGTCCGGCTTATAGAAGATATTATTTTCTATTATCGCCGGCGCATCTCCCCTGGTAATCACGCTAGAACCACTCGCGAGGATAAAAGTATTGTTATAAACATGGGCATCAATTTGTCCCGATAAATCTAAAGCCCCACGCCCGTCACTATGGGCAATGTTGTAGCGAAATACGTTATGTAGGGAACCTTTTTCGCAAAACATAATGGTGGCACCGCTATTGCCATAGGAATAGTTGTACTGGTAGATGGTTCCGTCACCATAGTCAGCATCCCAAGGTTGGCCATCTCCATTCCCGTTATATGCGTTGCTGGTATTGTAGGCCTCATTGTATTGAAAAATCGCATTCTTACAGCGCCAAGGCCAGATCGCGGCGGCTACCCGACCCCAGTCAGACTCCTGCGGTCCCTCGATATTGCAGGGATATAAATAGTCGGAGTCGTTAATGAACTTGGCGGCTCCCTCAGAAACGTTGTATTCAATCAAAGGGCGATCGCAATACATAGTAGTGATCGCATCTCCACCTGCGTCCCTAACATAATTGCCGCGAATCACTACCCGACTAGAACCATATTTTGCGATAACCTCATCGGGAATTGGGCCATCTTGCGGTTGATCAATTAGATTTTGATAGGCAGTGTAACCTGCAGCTATCCCCCAACGACTAACATCTTCTACCCGGTTATTCAGTATCTGCAAATCATCAAAACGCGCAATTTCCTCTTCTGCAGTCGCCGGTTTTCCCGATTGGGGATAGTGAGCAATGAAATAAATACCGCCATTAGCCAGGTGTTTATCGTAGATATTGCCGTCGACATCGTGAACATACATATCCGAGACCACAATGTGCCGCATAGGCCCATCCTCGGCAATGCCGGCTATTCCCGTACGATCCAGTGCTAAACCGTCGTTAAACTCTTTCGGATCAGCATCGGGATTCATTTCCCGGTCATTGGTCACTTCCAAACCAGAAATCTCCAAATAATTAACATCTTTGAGGAGTACCGCACTAGAGATTTCTGCTTTATTGCGATGCAGCTCAATACTGGCGTGATAATCCTGGTACCACCGTCCCTGCCCGTTAGCGTTAATTACTGGACGCGCGTTCCCCTCACCATAAGGTTTGATTTCAATAGGTGCCTGTGCAGATCCGGCAGAACCACTCTTAATACGGAGAGCCTGACCGTTCCAGGTGTCTCCTCGTTTCAACAAAACCCTATCGCCCGGCTGGAGTTTAATATCGTTTATTTTCGCCAAGGATTTAAATGGCTGTTCACAACTGGTTCCTGAGTTATTATCATTTCCGCAACTATCAGAGACATAGTAATCCCTGCCCGCTACCGCCTTCATCATGCGCCTCTCTGTATCTATAGGTAGAACCATTACTGTATCTAACTACCGGGTCTGTTTACAGCCTTCCGTTAACCAAACAGTCTGAACCACCCAGGTAATCTAGGCGGCGTTTTCCGCAACTATCTGTTGCATCATCGAGAATTTACTTTCCATATCACGAACCAGTTTGGCCTGGGTACGAGATCGATCCAAATTGTGTTCTGGGCGGTGAATCTTAAAGTATTTATCCCCCAGCAGATAATCAGTCAAAAACCGCATTCCGCATTCATAGGTCATCACCTGGGCACCCAGAGGAAGCAACTCAATCTCTAAATCAGTTAACCTTCCTTGTACGCCCTCTAAGAACCCTTTAGTAAACGCGGTAAACAGCTCCATAGAACACGACACTCTAGTAAGGTCAGTCTCGTCCTCCGCACCAGTAGAAGCTCCGAAACGAATCGAATCCCCGAAATCATTTATCGCCAGTCCTGGCATCACGGTATCCAAATCAATAACCGCGATTGCTTTACCGGTGTCCGCATCAATTAGTACATTGTTTAGCTTGGTATCATTATGGGTTACCCGCAAAGGTAGCTTTCCTGCTTTTTGTAGATCAGCAAATGCGTGCGCCAAATGTTCGTATCGGCGATAAAAGTCAATATCTTCCCCAACTTGGTTGGCGCGCCCTAAAGGATCAAGAGCTATCGCCTGCTCAAACTGAGCGAAGCGGTCAACAGTGTCATGGAAGCGCGGAATCACTTCATGTAAAGAATCTGCTGGGAAATCCGCCAGGCGACGCTGAAAACTGCCGAAAGCTAAACCAGACTGATAAAAATCTTGCGGATCCTCAATCAAATCTAGGGTGAAAGCATTGTCAATATAGCTGTACATCCGCCACCAGTTCCCATCCGGATCGTGGTAACAAGGGTATCCGTCAAATGTGCGGATTATTCGCAGCGTCTCCCGATCTGGATTGCCCCCCTCCTGTTGGATACGTTCCCGTAAGAACTCGGTAACTGCCGCAACGTTTTCCATTAACTGCACGGGATTAGTAAAAATATCAGTATTAATACGCTGCAAAGTCAGTGGCAGTTCGCTGCCGTCTTCCAGGCGACATTTGGCCAATAAAGTCTCGTTGATGTGTCCCGAACCGTAAGGGGTAGCGGTAAGGAAATCACCTTTAACCCGAAAGTTTTCAACCGCCCGACGCACCTGCGCAACTTGTAAATCCTGCATCATCTAGTTCCTTTAGCTACCGTTGGCCAATCAGCCATGACAGACCCCGCAACAATATTACCGCCCGACTTTTCACCGTTTTCAAAGAGCGAGCACGCAACCATGCTCTATGCCTACATTGCGTGCTCGCTCTTGGAAGGGGTAAACAAACTGATTACTAGCGCGGATCCCCCGAAGTAACGTTCTCGTGGGCGGGTTTAGTGTCCTCATCCGGATTCCCCATACCGGCACTGGGATTAAACCAAGTCCAGGCCAGGAACACCAGAGCAGTAATCAGTAGCCCTACGCCGGAATACATATTGGCATTAATCGGGGTGTTATTTATTCCTTCTAGATTATTTTCCACATAGTCCGGAACGGTAGCCGGCTCAATTACCAGACCGCACACAATCAGGAACAATCCGATAATCCCCAGCACCAGGCCACAAACAACTCGAATATCGTAAAGGTGGATCTTCTTTTGCTTCATTTGTCTTACCTCCCCTAGTGGAAAAACGTATTCAAGGCGATCACCAGCACACCGGCTACTATCGCGAGTGGAATAGGACGGCGCATTACCGGCAACTTATGTAAGTTCGGGTCAACGCGGCGTTCTTTAGGAGTAAGCGACCAAACGAAGCCCTCCAACTCTGCATAATCCTTGGGTTTGGTAAACAGGGAAACCACCACGTTTACCAGCACGCCGACTACAAAGGCCGCGCCCGCAGCAATGAACGCTTGGCCTTGGCCGGGCAGCTCTAAGATCTTGTTCCAGCACAAGACGTTAACCAATAACGCGGCTAAAGTACCAAACAACAAACCGGTCCAGCCTCCCGAGGGGGTTGCCCGTTTCCAGAGCATACCGATAATAAAACAGGCAAACAGCGGCGCGTTAAACATAGAGAACAACTGCTGCAGCAAGTCCATAATGTTCGGGTACAGGGAGGCAATCAACGCAGTAAATACCGCGACGGTACAGGCCACAATAGTGGCGTTGCGTCCCACCTTCAGGTAGTGCTCATCGGATTCATTCGGTTTGAAATAGGCCTCATAAATATCAACCGTAAACACCGTGTTAAAAGCAGATACGTTCGCTGCCATCCCTGCCATAAAGGAAGCCAGCAAACCGGCAATCGCCAAACCAAGCAAACCATTAGGTAGCAAATCCCGCATCATGAGCAGCATGGCATCGTTGTAGCTGACTTCATAACCCGCCGGGACGTGAGAGGATAGGTTCGCGAGCGCTTCCTCGCCTACCCCCATAAAATCTGGCCCGCCCTTGAGCTTTACAATTTCCGGAATCAATACCCCAGCTACCATACCCGGGATAATCACCAGGAATGGAATAAACATTTTCACGAAGGTTCCAATAATCGGAGTCTTTTGGGCGGCAGAAATCGAATCTGAAGCCATCGCCCGTTGGACTTCCACGAAGTTTGTGGTCCAATAACCGAAAGCCAAAACAAACCCTAACCCCATAACCAAGCCAAATATTGACATTGCGGGCGAGTTGAAGCCCGACAATAGCGTGCCCGGCCATGAATGCAGCTGGTTATTCGGATCCTGATACACCGGATTAGTGGCCTCATTTGCCCATTTGGTGATTTTCTCGGTTAATCCTCGATAGCCACCTACGCGATATAAGCCAATCAAAGTCACCGGCAGTAGCGCGGCGACAATCACGAAGAACTGCAAAACTTCGTTGTAAATGGCGGCCGCCAGACCGCCGATGCTGATATAGGTCAGCACGATTAGCGCAGCAATAATCAGGGAAATCCATAACGGGATTCCCAACATTCCGTTAACGATTTTACCTAGCAAATACAGGTTTACCCCGGCGATTAGCAGCTGCGCGAGGGCAAAGGAAAGCCCGTTGATTAGATGAGCGGCAGTTCCGTACCGCTTAAGCATAAACTCAGGAACCGAGCGGACTTTCGAACCGTAATAGAACGGCATCATCACAATACCTAGGAACAGCATTGCCGGGATCGCGCCCAGCCAAAAATAATGGAACGTGGGCAGACCATATTGTGCACCGTTAGCACTCATTCCCATAATCTCAACTGCGCCCAAGTTGGCAGACACGAAAGCCAGACCAGTCACCCAGGCTGGTAACGAACGCCCACCAGTCAAGAATTCATCAGATGAACTGGCCTTTCGCTTCATCATGAACCCAACGGCCACTACAAACGCGAAGTAAACAATAATTGGGAAATAGTCGTAAAACTTGGGCTCAATCAAGGTAGTTACCTCATTGGGCATAAGTATCGGGTGGATCATTCCCTCCCCCTTATAAGAAAAGACATTATTATCCCGTCATAGCTTAGGTGATTATCCGAGAGGGGAATCACCCGGGCTTTGGCGGCTATCTGCCACTATACTGCGACCAGCTCACCACAAAAGTATGTTTTACTAATTTTTTTCTCCATCTTTACCCGCTAGTGGATGTTTCGTTTATAACCTCCTTTTTGTTTTACAACTAACTTGATTTGCACGCTGCCTCTCAAAGCATATTCAAAGCATCATACCCCCTGATCAAACCACAAAAACAACGATTTTATACACGTAAGTCAGGTATTAACCCCGTTTTTTAAATCTCCCGTCAGGTCGTATCCTGAACTTGGCGTATGTGACCAAGGAGATCGGCCTACGATGACAACTGAATCGAAAACAGCAGTAAAAGAACTAACTATTCGCGGAGTGATTATCGGGGGAATCATCACCTTAATCTTCACAGCCGCAAATGTTTATTTAGGGTTAAAAGTGGGGCTGACTTTTGCCACCTCAATTCCGGCGGCCGTTATTTCCATGGCAATCTTGCGGTATTTCAAAGATCATACCGTGCAAGAAAACAACATCGTACAGACCATTGCTTCGGCAGCCGGAACCTTGTCGGCAATCATTTTTGTGCTACCTGGCCTAATCATGGTCGGCTGGTGGACCGGCTTCCCCTATTGGACTACCGCCCTCTTATGCGCCCTGGGAGGGATTTTGGGGGTTACCTATTCTATTCCCTTGCGGCGCGCCCTCGTAACCGGTTCTGACCTTTCTTTTCCCGAGGGCGTAGCGGCGGCGGAAGTCCTAAAAGTTGGGGACACTAGCGAAGGCGCCGCCGACAACCGCCGGGGTCTGCACGTGATCGTTTGGGGAGCTATTTCTTCCGCATTTTTCAGTTTGCTTACTAATCTTAAAGTCGCGCTTTCCTCTGTCACCACCGCGTTTAAAGTGGGAGCGGGTGGCACTATGGTGGGAACTAGCCTGTCATTAGCGCTTATCGGGATTGGACATTTGGTAGGTCTGGGTGTCGGTATCGCCATGATTTGCGGCATGCTAATCAGCTATGGGGTGCTGCTTCCTTACTTCTCTTCTGGTCAGCTCGGCAGCGGGGATATTGCCGAGGGCGTGCAAGGAATTTTTGCTTCCGATGTACGTTTCGTAGGCGCTGGCACCATCGCTATCGCTGCGATTTGGACGTTCCTAAAAATTATTGGACCGATTTTTCAAGGAATGCGCGAATCCATTAGTGCGTCTCGTAAACGTAAAGGTGGATTCACTGTCCCCCCACAAGAACGAGACCTGCCAGCGTCTTGGGTTATCGGTATCACCTTAGCTTTAATGATTCCTATCGGGGTTCTATTGTGGCTATTTTTGCGGGGCAGTTCCTTAGAGCATCACACGGGTGGACTAATTTTCTTGTCAATCGTGTTCATTTTGGCACTTGGGCTCGCAGTTGCCAGCGTCTGCGGATATATGGCGGGACTGATAGGTTCGTCAAACAGCCCGGTTTCTGGGGTGGGAATCTTGGTAGCAATTCTGACGGCTCTGGTAATTAAACTAGCGACTCCGGCCGGTGCCGACCCTAAGACCCTTGTCGCGTACACCCTGTTCACGGCGGCAATCATATTTGGTATTGCCACTATTTCTAACGACAACTTACAAGACCTTAAAACCGGTCAATTGGTGAACTCTACCCCTTGGAAACAGCAGGTGGCGCTGATAATAGGGGTAGGTTTCGGCTCTTTAATAATTCCACCGGTGTTACAGCTGATGAACACGGCTTTCGGATTTCAAGGAGCCCCTGGTGCGGGCAAGAATGCGCTGGCTGCTCCGCAAGCGTCTCTGATTGCTGAACTTACCAAAGGGGTCTTTGGAGGCGATATTGACTGGAGTCTGCTGGGTCTTGGAGCATTGATCGGGGTGGCCATCATCTTAATAGACGAGATTCTAAAGCACACCACATCTCGTTACTCGCTGCCTCCAATCGCAGTGGGGATGGGAATGTATCTGCCTATCACCCTCACCATCTTGATTCCGGTTGGCGCTACCTGCGGAGTTCTCTTTAACCGCTGGGCTAAGACTCGAAAGAATCCGGAGGCGGCTTCCCGAATGGGAACTTTGCTCGCCACCGGGTTAATAGTAGGGGAAAGCCTGTGGGGCGTGGTTTACGCTGCGATTGTGGGAGGCACTGGCAGCGGAGAGCCGCTGGCAATAGTACCTGATTCCTGGTCAGGAACGTCCTCCCTGGTCGGGCTGGTTATCTTCGTCGCTATAGCGCTTTGGGGCTACCGCTACGCAAAGAAACAGGCTTCTGCCTAGAGGATTTCCAAAGCACACGAGCCGCGGCCGGTAAAAGATGTGGGAGGGACACGTTAAGTAGCGAAAGCGGGGAGGAGGATTTATGCCGATTAGGCTAGGTGGGCGTAAGAGTTAGAAAAGACTGGAGTCTTTTCTAACTCTTTGGGCAGGAGGCAAAATCCTCCTCCTCGCGACACCCCTACAAAGCCGGTGACAGAACCCCGAAGTGCTTTTACCGAGCCAGCCGCCCCGCACCAAGACACAACAGGCAGCGCGCTACCGCAAATGACTGGCGTGGATACGCGGGGGATTGGTTTTTCCTCCCGCCCAAGAATTCGGAAAAAGACCGCAGGCATTTTCCGAATTCTTATGCCCACCGCACCCACTCGGATAAAACCAATCCCCCGCGCAGCCTAAAGCCAACGGCCGGGAAACTGCACCACACTGGCCTGCGGCTCCACCAGCTTCACCAGGTCGCGGTGTTCGATTCCAGCATCCAGGTAGGGGTCGCGGGAAGTAACTAGCCGGTAGCCGAGTTTTTGATAGAACCCGATTACTGGAGCCTGCGCCGCGACTTGCAACAACACCACTCCGCCGCCCTCGGAACTCCCCCAATTACTAAGCGCTAAACGTTCGGCACCGAGTACCAGTTCTTTACCGTTACCGCATCCGCGGGCGGCAGGCAGTACGGCAAAACGTCCTAGCTTCCCGGTAATAGTGTCCCGTGGCAGCTGGGGAAACATTTCTGCCAGGTCGGAAGGAATACCAATTTTGGGCGGGGAGATTCTGGCGGCCGCGATAGTGCCGGAGGCGTCCTCGCCTAAAAGGTGGATAGTTCCCTGGGCGAAGTCGATATCGTCTATTTCCCGATCCAAAGAGATGCCTTGTTCCAGGTGAAAAACCGCGCGACGAGTCGCAAAAATATCTAACATGTCGCGGGCGGTCTCAGCTTGACGAATCTGCATAGGGGTACTCATGCATTTAAGGATAACTATTTTTTGCGAGTCGATCCGACTTCCGCGGGATTACTTTCGGATTACTATTACTTAACCCTCCCGGTAACTAATGCCCATCATGGAGCGCGGGTAACGCCATTTGAGCACCCCGGGAGGAGCGACTGCCAGGCAGGTGCCACATTCTAGGCAGGCGGCGTATTCGATATCGACTGTTCCGTCCTCGCGGGCGGTATAGACATGAGCGGGGCAAACGCGCTCTAGAAGTTTGCCGGCGTCCGTGGCTTTCGCTAGTTCTTGGTCGATAACGATATGGGATTCTTCTTCGTCAACCTCATAAATATTGGCGCTAAGTCTCTCAGATACGGATTCGGGAAGGTAATCAGTCATTTTAAATCGACCTCACTGCTTGTAAACCGAGCTTCACCAGGCGGCGCATACTCAGTGGCGATTTCTTCAACGCTGCCCGCGCCACTGGTAATAGCCGCTGTCGCGGGGTGGTATCCAGGTTATAGACCCCGTGGAACACGTCCGCCGCGAGCCGTCCTACCTGGCCGTATAGTTCCTGGTTGTGTAGGAACTGCGGCGCGCGCGCGAAAGTTTCCATATCTTTACCAACGAAAGACGCCTGGTAGTTTTCCAGATATTTATTTAACGAGGACGCGCTATAGTTTTCTGCTTTGAGTGCGGTATCAATGGCGCTGGCGGCGGCTTGGGCAGATCCGGCTGCCAAATCCATTCCCCGAATCGTGAACCCGGTGTTGAGGGTGAAACCGGCGGCGTCGCCTATCAGAATCAGCCCGTCATGTACCAGTCCTTGTTGCATGGATTTACCACCCTCGGCTACCAGATGGCAGCCATATTCGAGCAGTTTTCCTCCGCGCAGGAACGGTTCGATATAGGGGTGCTGTAAGAAATGATCATGCAGTTCAGAGGAAGATAACTGTTTTTTCTTCAGGTCATCTAGCATCGCCACGATCCCGATAGAAACCGAATCCCGGTTGGTGTACAGGAAGCCGCCGCCTGCTACTCCTTGAGTGCAGTCCCCTACCATTTGATAGGCCGCGCCCTCGCCCTCTTGCAGGTTGAAGCGTTCTTTCAGGGTTTCTTCCCCTAGCTGGATAACAGATTTTACCCCCACCCCCAGGTGACCCAGCGGTTCTTTAGGGCGAATCCCGGCATATTGCGCGAGGAAGGAGTTCACCCCGTCTGCTGCCACGATTATTTTGCCGTATACGGTGTCTTCTCCCGCACGCACTCCGCAGAATTTGCCGCCCTCGCGCACCAGTTCATCAACTTTCATGCCTGGCATAATGGTGGCACCGGCTGCTTCTGCCTGCTCCGCCAGCCAAGGGTCAAGTTTGGCGCGCAGAACGCTGACCGCGTTTACCGGATCAGTTAGCCTTTGATCCCAATACTCCATATTTACGGCGGAGGTCGGGTTCAGGAAGGAAAGAATGTTCTTGGTGATTTTTCGTTCAACTGGGGCTTTTTCAATGAAGCCGGGGAAAATCTGGTTCATTACCTGGCAGTAGAACACCCCGCCCGAAAGGTTCTTAGCCCCCACTTCCGAGCCGCGCTCAATCAACAAGACCTGGTGATCCTCTTTTGCTAAAAGGTAGGCACATACCGTTCCGGCGACGCCGCCACCTACGATGATGACATCGAAATCGTATTCCACACTCATGTTTTATCTCGCTGCCTCCGTCAGGGCGGGTATTACCTCGTACAGATCTCCCACAATACCGTAGTCTGCCTGTTTGAAGAAGGGAGCCCGCTCGTCACTGTTAATAACTACCACGGTAGCAGCATTAGACATCCCAGCAGTGTGCTGGAGTTGCCCTGAAATTCCCACAGCGATATACAACTCGGGGCTAATATGCTGCCCAGAGATTCCTACATACCGGTCACGTTCCAACCAACCAGCACCTTCGGCAAGCGGCCGCGAACAGGCAACCTCAGCACCTATTGAATCTGCGAACTGCGCTAGTAGCTTTAAGTCTTCAGCATTCTTAAAACCTCTACCAGCAGAAACAACTCTGCGCGCCGCCCCCAAAGGAGTTTTTACACTCTCGGATTTGTCTACCGAAACAACTTTAACGTCGTAAGCAGCTGTAGATCCCTCCTCGAGGATTGGGGTATCTCCTTCGGTTTCAGTTCCCCCATCCACTACCGCCACAACCGATCCATTGATTCGGAAGGTTTGCAAAGTTATTCCCCCGTAGCGGGAAACAGTTATTTCACCCGGGCTAATTGTTTGCAGCCCGAAAAATATTGGAACTCCAAGTTTTGCCGCTACTGCTCCCGCTAGCACCCGCGAGCCGGGAGTATTGCCGGCCAGGATAATGTCTTCTGACTCAGGTCGCAGGCTAGCCACCACTGCCGGAGCTAACGTTTCTACCGGCTGATCGGGCGTTTTGGGAATACGAATTACCCGATCTACACCCTTAATTTCGGCATCTCCTACCAGTACCACATTTGTTTTTCCGCCGTAGTTCTTTCCAATTTCTACCAGCGCCGAAATCGCGCCGTCTTCAGCGATAATCCAGGTATCAGACATTTTCTTTTTCCTTTCCTAAAGGACGTTCTCGGAGTGTAGTGCGGTGATCAACTCGGAAGCTGCATTCTCGCCAGAGAAGATTTGCTGTTTACGCATCCTAGATTCAGGTTTGCTCGAGCCGACGATCTCTTGCTCAACAGAGACAATGTTCAGGTCTGATACCGGAACAACCTCGAGAGGTTTCTTATTAGCAGCTAACACCTCCCGCATCGCAGGTGGTTTTACCGCTGCCGCATCCGAGCTCATCGCCAACACTGCGGGAGTGGAAACCTCCAGAACTTTTACGCCTCCAGCTACAATCTGACTTACGCGATAACCAGCTCCTGCAGGTTCTACGGCACACACGTCTTGAAAACAGGGCCAACCCAAATAGCCAGCAATCAGAGCAGAGGTTATCCGGGATCCCTCATCAATTGAGGAGTCTCCGGTTATCACTAGTTTCACATCGGACACTTTGCCAACCAGTTCAGCCAGAGCAGATGCTGTTTTACTCGCATTCCAGCTTGCGGTAGCCGCGTCAGCTACTACCAGCGCACTGTCTAGTCCCCGAGATAACGCAGTCTTCTTTGCCATAGACGAAGCTACGCTCTCCCCTCCGACAGAAATCCCCACCAAAGTAGTGTCTAGGGCGTCAGCTAGACTACGTCCGACAGTTATCGCTACCGGATCATAATCTGAAAGTGCTGGTTTTACCCGGCTCCAATCAACTTCTCCATCGGGTTTTACCAGTGCATCTTGTGGATTTGCCGCGTATTTATACGCAACTACAATACTCACGTTTTTCTCCTTCCATAGGTGATGCTTTCGCGACGGCATGCCTACGGGAAAGCCCGTCTAATGACACTGCTACCTCGCTCTTGCATCGCGGGTTTTTCGTTTTTACAATTAGTTTGGTAATAAAATTTTTTTCCGCCAGAATGTGCATTTCCTGTGCTACGGTGAGGGTAGCTAGCCATTTTGAGGAGGATCTGGTGACACCGAAGCCCCAGATAGGTCGCCCCCGCGACACACTTGCTGATGGAAAAATTCTTCGCGCTGCCCTAACGGTATATGGACAATCTGGGTGGGCGGGTTTCAATCTTACCCAGGTGGCAAAAGAAGCTGGCGTAGGAAAATCCACCATGTACAACCGCTTCCGTAACCGCGAAACCCTGCTGATTTCCGCGTTCGAGCACCTAGTTAGCGAACACGTTCCTACTGGTGACACCGTCCAAGACCTCCTTTTAGATGAAATTGAGTACCGACTGGATCTCTATTTTGGCCAATCTTCCCAGGCCGTGCGCCGAATCTTTGTGGAAATGGCTTCCAGCGATCAACCGGTGATCGCCAAGATTCATTCGATTACCTACGATCAACCGATTTCTCAGCTGCGCAGCAAACTGTGGAAGTTTAAACAAGCAGGAATTATTCCCGGTGACCAGTCGATCACTCGTTTGTTGGATGCAGTTGAGGGCTCGGTTCTGATGCGAGCTTTTTGCTTGGATCCTGCAAATATTGATTGCTTCAAAACCGAGTTCCGCGAATACGCAGAGTCTGTGGTATCTGACCAACTTTCCTTGCATTCAGACCTCCATTCCGACCATAATCGCCGCCTAGTGTCGTAGCCAGTTTCCCGGGATAGATTCCTACCCGGGAACACGACTCCCGATCATCGACACCCTTTCTTACTTAAACTCAATAATTCCCCAGTTCAAATGGGGTTTTGCTCCGGTAGTTTTGGCATCCTCATCAACGAGACGGAATCTCAACTCTCCGGATCCTACCTGCCACAATTGAGTCTTCAGAACTTGTCCTGGAAGTACGGGACTGGTAATCCTCGTCTTGAAGCGAGTTATCCTGTCTGGTTCTCCTGGGAAATATTGCGCAATGGCATGGCGCATGACCATACCGGCATATGAGATTGCATGCAAAATAGGACGCGGCTGCCCGTTCTCCTTGGCATACTCCCAGTCAATGTGTTGCGGATGCCAGTCACCAGAAAGTCGATAGATCAGAGCTTGGTTTTCGGGAATGCGTTCCGTAACTTCGATATCGGCAGGACGCTCGGGCATCTCAACCAAGTCTTTTGGTGCTTTCGGGCCACCCCAGCCACCGTCATAAATTAGGCAATCCCAGGACTCATTAGTGAAAAGAAGGTTACCGTCTGAGTCATAGGTTCTTCCTACATGTTGAGCTAGTAAACCTCTACCTTCACCCCGATCAAAGAGCCCTTGCAGCACCACTCTAGTTTCTAAGCGGTCGGACATTTTGGTGATTGGCTGCTCGAAGCGAATATCAAAACCCCAATGCAAAGATCCGGCATAGTTATACCCATAATCGATAGTGCGAGTTATCTCTTGATCGACAATCAACATTGCTCCGAACATGGGAAGTACTTTTAGCTTGGGTGAACGGGGATCGCCCTCGTTTAAATATTCCAGTCCTTCTTTTCCATCGATACCTGCTCCGCATCCTAAGGCGAATAACTCAAGATCACGGAAATTGTAGTCCCGAATGAAGGGACCGAACTCTTTGCCTACCATTTCTGTTTTTATACGAGCCATGATTCTCCTTTGAATTTGCTTTTAGGCCAACTTATTCTTTGCAACTTTGCCGTATTTTCCTTGCGGGAGTTCCCTGCGAAATTCCACAGAACTGGGAACTTTGTAATATGAAAGATTTTCTTGCGCGAAACTGATAATTTCCGCTTGGCTATATTTGACACCAGACTCCAATACAACAAAAGCCTTGATAGCCTGGTCTCGAATACTATCGGGAACCCCAATAACTGCCGCTTGCTGTACCCCCGGGCATTGCATCAATACATTTTCTACTTCTGCCGCGGATACATTTTCCCCGCCTCGTTTTATAAGATCCGAGTCCCGCCCGAGGAAGTAATACCACCCATCCCGGTCTTGTAAAGCGTAGTCATCAGTTCTTAACCATCCGTCCTCGGAAAGCACTCGCCTGGTTGCTTGTGGATCCTCCCAGTAGCCTGCCATCAAATTGATTCCCGGAGTTCCGTGAATTTCAATGCTTCCGCCCTCTTTACCTGGATTGTCCTCCCCCTGTGAGTCCACTAAACGCACCTGATAAGTAGGACCTACTTTGCCAATCGAGGGCCAGCGTCGCTCTGCGTGAGGCGAATCCGTAATTACCCCCACTAGACTTTCAGTTAATCCGTAGTTATTAAATAAACTCACCCCAAATCGGGCACAAAATTCTTGTTTTTCCCCAATCGATATGGGTAGAAAATAGTGCATTTCTCGCACACAGTGGTTCTGCTCTTCCAACTTCTTCGGCTGTCGGAGCATTGTCCGCACAATCATGGCCATACCCTGCGCTAAGGTAGCGTGGCGGATCCGGGCTTCCTCCCAAAAGCGTTTTGCGGAGTAGCGAGATTGTAAGACCAATGTGGCACCAGCAGTGATTACTGGGGCTAGCGCCGAAAGTTGGAAGTTGACATGAGAAACCACCATCGAAGTCAGGTAGCGATCTCGACAAGTCATACTCAACTCCCAATTGACATACAGACCAGAAAAAACTGCATTGGCGTTGGTGAGCATTACTCCTTTAGGGGACGAAGTGGTACCGGAAGTGAACATGATTTCCCAGAGATCAAGGGGCTCAATCTCTGATGTTGGCACCGTCTTATTAGATTTTTGCAGCTCACGTAGGAAAGACCCCTCGCCAGGATCGTCAACTAGGATAGCCGGAGGCGAAAAATCGGGGAGCCCTGCTTGTCGATAGCAATCTTGTCTCGTAAGTACCAGACGTGGCCGAGTTTTATTAACGATGTAAAGATACTCTTTAACTGTCGAAGCTGCATTTACCGGTACGATAACCACCCCAATTTTGGGGGCAGCAAGTAGCGCGACCAGGAATTCAACACAGTTATCCAGGTAGACGCACAAGCGATCTCCCTTTCGTAATCCCCGTTCGGCAAGTAAAGCCGCAAATTGCTCCGTAAGGTGGTCAAAATCTTGATAGCTGTAGGTGACGCATTCCTGGGTATCCGTATTGACAAATACTAAGAAAGGACGATCAGGGAAGGTGGCGCACTGCCGTCGCCACAGATCCCTAATCGTCGTATTCTTAGCGGTGTCAAACATAGCCGAATGATTACGCCCACCTATAACGTTGGGCGCGTCCTCTTCACTCCCCATCGAATCTAATATTGCCGGACTCTTTAAAACGCTCAATATCTTCCGCGCTGAATCCGGCACGTTCCAATACATCTCTGGAATCGGCACCCAACGCAGGCATCGGTCGCCAGAAACCCCCAGGATTATTAGTAAACTTCGGGAAAGTATTCAGTCCCTTGACCCTCTTTCCTTGCGCGTTGTCCCATTCGATGAAACACTCTCTGTCCTTGACATGAGATTCCCTAAGTAGATCATCGAATTCATTAACCACCTGTGCCGCAATCTTGTGTGCCGAAAAGTCCTTTTCAACCTCGAACTTGGACTGCGTTTTCAGATATTCCTCTAACTTTCGCTGAATCAAATCAGCCTGCGGACTGTCCAGCCACAAGGCAGAGGTGTCCTCGGGATAGTCATCGGTACCCCAGAGATCTCCCAGGCCGATAGTCTCGAGCAGATACTTATTCTGCGGCACCCCGTATACACAAAGGCCGATGAAACCATCTTTACATTCCCACTCACCAATAGCACAAAGGTTTTGATGACGGGCACCAGGTCGGGGATAAGTTATCCCTTCATTTAGGTAATCCATCATGTAATAGCTACCAACACGCAAAATCGTTTCGTACATGGCTACATCAATGCTTTCCCCCTGCCCGGTTAAACGGGATTTGTGCAAGGCTGCCAGACTGGCAGAGATAATCATCAACGCATTAAAGTAGTCGGCACCGTAGGGTGCTATGTTCATAGGCTGTTCGGGGCTTCCATTTTGCGCGATCAAACCGGCATAAGCAGCAACCGTGAGATCATAGGCAGCGGCATTAATTCTCGATGAGTCACCCCACTGACCAAACCCTGATACGTGCACGATAACTAGAGACGGATTAACCTCCCACAGCTGCTCATCGGTAATCCCTTTACGCTTCCACACGGGACCTTTAGAGGCCTCGATAAAAATATCGGTGTCTTTTATCAGCCGTACGAGTACCTCTTTACCTTCGTAAGTAAAGGGATGGATAGAAAGAGAACGCATATTTCGCCGTTCCATTTCCTTGACCCACTTGGTGTCCCGCATGGAGTCACCAGTCCAGATATTCTCCATCCAGGTCACATCCGCTCCCCACTCGCCCATTATTGCCGCGGCAGTTGGCGCGGCAATTTCGACTGCAGAGTACAACACCCTGACATCATCAAGCGCTCCGAATGAAGGCTTATCCGTGTTCATCTCTGCCCCCTAGCGGTAAGGACGCAGCGCCATAAAGGCGGTGTCCAGAATCATCATTTCGTCGGTTCCGCCAGAGACCCGGTCTACCCGCAAATCACGCCAGAACCGCTGCACCCGATGCTCTCCTGCGATACCTATTCCCGCCAGCACCTGCAAAGCCTCATCTACCACTTCAAATGCCGCGTGCGAGCAGTAGTACTTTGCCATTGAGCCCTCGCCGCGACCGAGTAAACCTTGATCGTGACGCCAGGCAATTTCATAGAGCATATTTCTCATGTTGGTTAGTTTTACTTTCATGTCAGCAAACTTCAGTTGAACCAACTGGTACTTTCCAATTGCTCTCCCGCCCTGCTCTCGTTGATTAGCATAACGAGCCGCATCCTCATAGGCACAATAAGCGGTTCCGTAATTCGTTAAGGCAACCAAGAAACGCTCTAGGTTAAAATCACCTACTACGCGGCGGAAGGCACCGCCCTCCTCTCCAAACCTATCGGACTCCTCTAGTTCCACGTTTTCGAGGTATATCTCGGCACATGAATCCATACGGAGGCCTAGCTTTTCTAGTGGCTCCTTGGTTATGCCAGATTTCGCCATATCTACAAACCACTCCGTGTACTTGCTGCTGTCCTCACTGTCACGTGCCATGACAACCATGTAGGGGACGTGCATTCCCGAGGTCTGGAAAGTCTTATGACCATTTAGGTAAATTTTCCCATCACGGCGAGTGTAGGTGGTTCGCATATCTTCAAAAGACGAGCCTGCTGACGGTTCAGTCATCGCATAGTTCAGCACTTGTTTGCCGGTACCTAAGAAGGCAAGAACAGCTTCTTTTTGCTCGTCGGTACCGTTTTTCAAAACGGTTTCTAACGCCGGTAACTGGTAGAGGACGTAAGTGGGGCCACCCAAGCGCCCCAGTTCCTCATAGGCCGCGGTCATGGTTACCCAGTCCAAACCTAGGCCGTCGTACTCTTCGGGAATCGTTATTCGATCAAAACCAACCTCACAAATAGCATTGACCCATTCTTCGGGGTAGGTATGGGTCTCGTCGCATTCATGAAAATAGGTTTCCCAATTCCTAGATTCCATCACTTCGCGAAAAGCATCAACCATAATCTGTTGATCTTCATTTAGTGAGAACTCCAATGCTCTCTCCTTTCAATGGGGTTATGCCTGGGGCGCTGGAAGATTGTCAGCGCCCCAGAAACCTCTGGTCTTATCGGGCAAACTTCTGGTAGAACCTGCCCGCATTTTCGATAGCTTCGTTAGCTGCTTTTAGCATCCGGGAGTGATGTAAGAAAGCATGGATTGTCCCTGCAAATACATCCAACTGCACCGGTATTTTATTCGCCTCAAGTATTTTTGAGAGCAGGCGGGAATCATCCAGCAAAGGATCCAGTTCTGCTGCTGCCAGATAAACTGGAGGCATATGTTTGGTCAGATCATTGCGGAAAAGATCAACATAGGGCTGTTTAGTTTCCGACATGTCCTTCAAAGCGAGACTCTTGTAAAAATCGAAGTCATCTTGAGTCAATCCGTCCCACCATCCACCTAGTAGCCGGGAGCTCATTGAGTCACTGAGCCCGAACCATCCATAAAACAGCAGTAATGCACGAATATCACTAAGGTTTATTCCTTCCCCCCGCAAAGCTAAGAAAGTAGCAAGTGAAATATGTGCACCGCCAGAATCCCCAGTGAATGAGAAGTCCCTGGGATCTATCCCCCACTCTTCATGGTTGTCTTGCAAATAGTGGAAAACCTGGACTGCCTCTTCGATCGGTTGGGGATACTTAGCCTCTGGGGATAGCGAGTAATCAGTCGCTACCACAGCTGCGCCGGTTTCCCTGGCGATTAGCTTGGCCATCCGGTCATGGGTGTCAAGATTGCCCAACACCCAGCCGCCGCCATGGAAAAACATGACACAGGGAAGCGTCTTCGCCTCAACCGGTCGGTACTGCCTGATTCTAACTTCGCCTTTATCGGTCGGGACCGTGTCATCGCGCACTTCCACCATTTCAGGGGGATCTTGGTTCCAGTAAGCTCGTTCCTTGTTATAAGCAATCCGCATTTCCTCGAAGGACTGATCTGTGGAATAGACTCCCTTTGCTAATTCTTCTTGCTTTGCTACCGCGCGCTCAGTCTCTTGCGACCACAAATGTGGTACATCAAGTTTGTTTACCATAACTTCTCCTTAGTTGTTCTTCTTTGAATGGGCATCGTCCTCTAAGGCGGATTCTCCGAGTTTTTCTTCTACTTGTTCCAGCTTGACCTTATTCTTACGCACATAAAGTAGCAGGGCACCAGCAAATAGCACCGCCAGTAGAGCTGAAACTGCGAGGATCAAGAAAATTTGCGGATATGCTCCGTTACCGTGTTTATCGATAAGCACCCCAAACCACGTAGAAGAGAACGTATCAGGGGCGAAACCGATAACCGAGAGTAATCCCGTAGCCGTGCCGAACACTGAGATGGGCACCTTACCTTCCGACAACTGGGATGAAGCAATGCCATAAGCCCCGTTAGCCACAAAGCCCAGCAGGATAGTTACGATAGCTCCGACTACCGCGAAACTAGCTTCGTGGGGTAGAAGCATCAAGGAGAGCATCCCACAAACCACGATTATTGAACCGCCAATAATGACCTTCGAGGGAGAACCATTCCGTTTAGTGATTACCCCAAAAATTGGTCCTGATATTAGGGTTACCGCATAGGTGCGAACTATCGATACGAAAGACACTACCCCCAGAGATGCACCAAGTACGTTTTGCAAATAAGGCGTAGTGTAAGCAACCCCGGTGTAATAGAAGTAAACGAAAAACATCGTTCCGGCACACAACCAAACTACCGGCATTTTCAAGGCGGTTAGTACCATCGAGAAATTAAAACCAGACGAATCTGCAGAGCCGATCTCTCCCGCAAACTTGGGCACCAAGAATATCGAAAGAATCCCCATTAGTAGCAGCAATCCTCCGATTACCGCCAGAGTGGTGGAAATCGCGAGGTCAAATTGCTTCCCGAACAGACCGATAATTCCCATTTGTAAAAAGCCACAAACGAGGCCCACGGCTCCATATATACCGTAGGAAATACCAATATTGCGCCCGTAAGATTCCTCCTCAGAAATCAGTCGTACCAGTTTGAAGCGCACTCCCCACCAAACCAAGATGGTAGTAACCCCCATTGCGACAAAGACCAGCATCAAGGTACCAACAGACGGAAGTAGAGCAAACACGAAGGTTAGGGCGGCTGTAGAGATCAAACCGGCCGCATTCAGAGTTCGCATTCTAAATTTGTCAGCCACTATCCCTGAAGGCAGATAACAAATCAAAGCGGTTGTCGCATATGCGGACATCAACACCCCAAGATCGGCATTCGTGCAGTTCAACGCCTTCATCAACGGGTCATAAAACACTATTTTCATATATGGAGGTAGATAAATCATTGAACTGGCCATTGATACTAATACCAACAGCATTACGCGTCTACCCCGGGAAAGGTCCAAGGCAACAACTTCGCCGCTTCTAAACATTTTCATACGGAATCCTTTCAAGTTATCCCTGAGGAAATTGGTATTGATAGGGTCGGAATAAAACCCTTTTTTCTTCGACACTGAAGAAAATATTTTGATCTATTAAATAATAGAAATTACCATTTAAAAGACCAATTTTTAGATTTTCAATTACATATTGAAAAGTAAAAAGTTTCAGACGCCAATAGTCCAAAACTCTTTTATTTAGTCGCAAATCCCCGCCCCGGAGGCGGTGAGGCTCGTACGCACCTTTACGTACTTTACAAGCCGGCCTTTGTAGCCACGCCACGAACTAAGTTTACAAGAGCACCTAGCGTCCCGCAAGGATTTTTATGATATTTTATTTTAGAATCTTTTCATATTTTCATAAAGGCAAAACTACTGAGTCCCAATGCGGGACTAAAGTACCTTTACATTAATTTAAAATTCTACCAACTGGAACAATTTAACTTATATTGCACAATAAGTTAATGCTAATTTTTAAAAATTATTTAACTGTGAGATAGAACATGTTTTATGGACGCATGCAGTCTTTAAATATCTGCTGATTATTACCAGGCTTCGCTCCCCTCCAACTCCTTGGAATCAAACTCTTCCCGCGATGAAATAGCGAGTGATTCGCAAAATAATCAGAAGCAGAAAATTACCCTCGCCTTGTGGATTGTTAGACTGGCTTCACAGCGGTAAGGGAGGGCGATGAGCGAGCAGCACGCAGCTGGCAAGCAGGATAAGCGCCCTGCGCGAGCCAAAAAACCCGATAAGGAAGCTAAGCATCCTGCCCGCCGCCACGCGAAAACCTTAAATAATGCGCCTGCTACTATCTCCTATCCCGAGGAGCTTCCAGTAAGTGCCCGGCGGCAAGAAATCGCGGAAGCTATCGCTAACAACCAGGTGGTAGTGGTTTCCGGGGAAACTGGATCCGGGAAAACTACCCAGCTGCCAAAAATTTGCCTAGAGCTAGGCAGAGGACGCGGCGCATTAATCGGACACACTCAGCCGCGGCGAATTGCGGCTCGCTCAGTAGCTACCCGCATTGCCAGTGAGCTTAGGGAAGAGCTAGGTCAAACTATCGGGTTCCAGGTGCGTTTTACCGATGTAGTCTCTAGCAAAACCATGGTCAAGTTAATGACAGATGGGATTTTATTAGCGGAAATCCGCACCGATCCCCTGCTGAAACGCTATGACACCATCATTGTGGATGAAGCCCACGAACGCTCCTTGAACATTGATTTTATTTTGGGGTATTTGGCGCGCCTGTTGCCGCGCCGCCCGGATTTGAAAGTCATTATTACCTCGGCAACTATTGATTCTCAGCGTTTTGCCGAGCATTTTTCCCGTCCCGGTTACCCAGTGCCGATTATTGAGGTATCTGGTCGCACCTACCCGGTTGAGATACGTTACCGCCCCCTGGAGGGATCGGATACTCAGGGTGAGGACGAAGTAGGAGAAGAGGAAACCCCTGGGCAGAACCGCAAGAATCTTTTTGAACAGCAGAAATCGGGAACCGCCCGCGGTGAAGTGAAAGACCAAACTGAGGGAATCTGCCAGGCGGTTGATGAACTTTTTGCTGGCGACCCCGGCGATATTTTGGTGTTTTTGCCCGGTGAGCGGGATATTCGGGACACCGAGGCCGCCCTCGCCGCGCATTTGGGTTCCCGGTACGTGCGCGCCGGGGAACGTACAAACACTCCGGGAGCTGTGGAAATACTGCCGCTGTTTGCCCGATTGTCTCCGGCCGAACAGCAACGCATCTTCGCCCCGCATCCTTATCCGCGAATTGTGCTCGCCACCAATGTGGCGGAAACTTCACTAACCGTGCCGGGTATTAAATATGTGATTGACCCTGGTCTGGCGCGGATTTCTCGCTATTCGCAGCGCACTAAAGTACAGCGCCTACCGATTGAAGAAGTTTCCCAAGCCAGCGCCCGCCAGCGGGCGGGGCGTTGCGGGCGGATTAGCGAGGGGATTTGTATCCGGCTGTATTCGGAAGAGAACTTCCTGGCACGCCCGCGTTTTACTGAACCCGAGATATTGCGTACTTCCCTAGCTTCAGTGATTTTGGCGATGGCCTCGCTAAACCTGGGGAAAGTGGCCGATTTTCCCTTTATTGATGCCCCGGATCCTCGGCAAGTCCGGGACGGAGAGCAGTTGCTTTACGAATTGGGGGCGCTCTCGCAGCGGAGCGAAAACTCCGAGGGGTATCGCCTTACCAAATTGGGCAAACGCCTCGCCAAGTTGCCGATTGATCCGCGGTTAGCCCGAATGCTGCTGGAGGCGGACCGGCGCGGCTGCGTATCGGAGGCATTAGTTATTGTTTCGGCGCTGTCGATGCAAGATGTACGCCTGCGCCCTCTAGAACACCAAGAAGCTGCCGATCAAGCTCATTCGCGTTTCTTGGATTCCAGTTCTGACTTCCTGACTTACTTAAATCTTTGGCGCTACCTGCGCACTCAATCCCGTGACCTGTCCGGGAGTGCTTTTAGGAAAATGTGCCAGCGCGAATTCTTGCATTATTTGCGTACCCGGGAATGGCAAGACCTTACCCACCAACTGCGGCAACTATTAAAAGAACTAGGAATTAACGCGCGTCCCCTAGCGAAGCCCTCCCGCTCAAGCTACCGGCCAGACCCGGAATCCACCGAACTGATTGCGGCTTGCCAAAGCCTGACTTCCAAGCATTCCGACACGGATGCGATTCACCGTTCCTTGCTGGTAGGAATGCTATCTGGGATTGGTAACTGGGATCAGCGCGCCAAACAGTATTTGGCTCCGCGTGGTGCTCGCTTCACGATTTGGCCTGGTTCTGGGCTCTCTAACCGCACATTCGATTGGGTAATGGCTGCCGAACTGGTGGAAACCTCGCGGCTTTTTGCCCGCAACGTTGCCCGGGTTAATCCTGGTTGGATTATTCATGCGGGAAAGCACCTGGTAAAACGCTCCTATGGGGAACCGTATTGGTCGAGCCGGAAAGGTACCGCAATGGTACCGGAGCGCATTACCCTGTATGGCCTCACGATTGCTGCTGATGTGCCGATACCTCTGTCTCGACTCGGGAATAAAGCCATGCCTGCGCTATCACCGGTAGCAGCTAATGTTAATCTGCCCGGTGAGCAGTCCCCGCAGACCGCGAAGCAGTGGGCACGCGCCCTCTTTATCACTAATGCACTAGTCAGAGGGGATGCCTCCTTAAACTATCCCTTCTTAAAACGCAATGAAAAGCTGCTGCAGCGTGCCCTAGAAGTTGAGCAACGTACCCGCCAGGCCGGGATTGTTGCCGGCGAGGACGCTTTGGCGGCATTTTTCGCTGCCCGCTTGGGCAAAGAAGTAACCAATCCGGGAACTTTTGCGGCCTGGTTCAAACGTCAAGATGACCCCCATATTTTGGATTATCCCGAGGACGTATTGTTGCCGTCTGCTGCCAAGACTAGCGCTCCCCGCAACTACTCCAGCGGTGAAGCCGCAGATAAATCGATTGGAAACCAAACCAATCTGGCGGGCAAACTCACCCAGCTTTCCACTTCGGGTTTCCCTGACCGCTGGATAGGGGCAGAGTTTAGTTTGCCCCTGCAATATCAGTTTGCTCCCGGCAAGGAAGAAGATGGCATTACCTGCCAAGTCACACTGGAGCAGCTGCCCTACCTTAATCCGCAAGAATTCCAATGGACGGTTCCGGGGCTGTGGCCAGAGCTATTCACCGCGCTGATTCGAGCGTTACCGAAAGCGGTACGCCGCCAACTAGTACCTGCCCCGCAGGTGGGGGCAGAAGTAAGCAGATGGATTGAGCGGGAACTAGCTAATCCCACGGCTGCTACCGGCGCCGCCGAAAGCCACGAACCTACCCCGGTGCAGATTAAACAAGAGGAAGCGCTACAAGCTTCCCTGGGACGCCTAGCTGCTTGGGCGGGGATTGATAACGGCGATAAATCTACTCCCCCCAGCGACCCCAATCCTAAAGATACGGGAAATATGGGCAGTGAGGACAAGGGTAGCTCAGCAACACCTGACCCTAACGCAAGACACGAGAAAAATAGCCACTCCTCAAAAGACCACAACCCCGCTGCTGCTAACGCTGCGAGCACTGGTGAAAATCATAGCCACCGCGACCAAGGCGAAGCCGCAAGCAATAACAATCACACTGCCCCCTCCCGTCCGCTGGCTTCACTTTTCATTGCGGCTCTTGACCAGCTGCGCGCCGTGGAGGTAACCGAACAAGAATTTTCCCAAGCGGTCGCGAGTTTACCTGCCCATTTGCGCATTCGTTTTGCGCTGCGCGTAGGGAAAGAGCAGATTTATTCTCGTGACCTCGAAAAACTGCAGAAGCGCTACGGTAAAAAAGGGCGCGCGGCCCGCAAACAGGTCATCCGGGAAGCGCTCTCGCAGGTAAGCAAAGCCGAAAGCAGGCAGAAAAACCCTGTCCCTTCCCAAACGAGGCGTAGCAATCAGGAAGCTACTAAGGCCTCCAAGCAGCGTTTCCCGGAAACAGATTTTTCTTCTGCTTGGCCGCAAATACGCAACCAACACGCAGTTTTACCTGCTGAAATAACTATTTCTGCCGGTGAGATGTCTGGAAGATCCTTCCCGGGGTTACTGCCGCAGCGTCTTCCGCGTCCCTTCGGATTATCACTGCTTACTGGCTCGCAAAAAAACCGCTACGAAAACCCCTCTTCTGCCCGATCAAGCGGCGACAACAATAGCCGGCAGGATCCCGCTTCCCCAATATTCCCGGTGCGAGTGGCGCGCTTCGACAGCTTGCAGCAGGCTCAGCGTGCCCAACACTTTGGGGTTACCTGCCTGCTTTGCTCCCAGCTTTACTTACCACCTAGCCGCATCTTTACGCGCTGGCCAGCTCGTTTAGCGCTAAACCTGGCGGCACTGCCCTACGAAAAAGTAGCATTACTTTCCGATCTGCAACTGGTTGCCACCTGGCGCTGCCTCAAAAAAGCCCAGGCCGACACCTGGACAGTTCGGGACTCTTCCACCCTGCGGCAGTTCGCTGCAGATTTCCGTGACCGTTTCGAGGACGAAGTGTACGTCCTCGCCCGCGAACTTGGGGAGGTTGGTGCCAGCTACCGGGAGGTATCAGCCGCACTATCCTCGCATTTCCCCCTCGCAGCCTTAGGGGAAGTTACCCAGGTGCGCTCCCAACTATCACAGCTGATCTACCCGGGGTTCCTGTGGGACTTGTGTGAGGGAGCTGAGGATTTAGGACGCTATTTACAGGCGATAGCTACTCGTCTACAAAAAGCAAGTCAGGGGCGCAGCAAGGGAAGCCAACAGGAAGAACAGGCTCTAGCTATTTGGGAGGGTGCAAGCGGAAAGCTAGAAAACCAGGAAAACCTAGCCGCAGATCCTACTGCCGTAGCCGCCCTCATCCACGGCCGCTGGCTAATAGAAGAGTTACGGGTCTCGCTGTTTGCCCAGCCCCTGGGTACTCGCGAACGCGTTTCACTACCGCGCCTAAGCAAACTTCTAAAAGAGGCGCAAGACTAAGCTGGATCCCTTAAAACAGTAGCAAAACTACCGCTGCTACCAGGGTGATTAGAGCACCAACAGCTAAGCCGATCGCGACTCCGCCGGCGATTTCTTTGGCTGCACTCCGGCGGGGAGTTAGCGCACCCTGTCGGGGAGAAACTATTGCTACATTCTCAGAAAAATCTGAACTGTTCATCCAGGCTCCCAGGGTTTGCTCATTTACAGAATCCTCCTGCTCCCTCGGCGGCGAAAAGTCCCCGGGAGATCCCGCTCCTGCCCCGATAGCATCCTCGGTGTTTACCATAATCGCCGGAGGTAAAGTCACCGGTTGCCAGACGGGAGCCGCCGGTTCCACCCGCCCGTGAGCCGTCTGCCCCGACTGGGTTTCGGCCTCATCGTGGGCGGGAATGATCGGTTTGACCGAGGCCAAGGAAGTTTGAGCATCCGGCGGGGAAACCCGCACCACATCGGCTAAAGGTTGCGGAGGCGGGGGCTCCTTCAACACCTCCAGGGCTTCAAGGGAACGAACCTGGTCAACTACCGACTTCAAGAGGGCGTGGGTCTGGGCAGCACTGGGTCGTACCGAAGTTTCTTTCGCCAGCATTTGGGTAATCACATTCCACAAAGAGCTGGGAATTCCCGGTAGCATTCCCGGCATATCGTAGAACTGATGGTTTAACACTTCCGCCACCGAACCTCTAAAAGGGGTGATTCCGCAGAGCAACTCGTAAAGAATCACTCCCAGGGAATAAATATCGGTTTTGGAGCTCACCCCTTTGCCTTCAATCATTTCGGGAGCCATATAGTAGGGGGTTCCAGAACGCTTCGTAGTCTGGATTTCGTAACGGGGATCAATCCACCGGGCTAACCCAAAATCCGCAATTTTGGGCACCAGGTAGCCCCCTTGTAGTTGCAACAAAATATTCGAAGGCTTTAGGTCACGATGGACAATTCCGGCATGATGAATCGGAGACAGACCAGCGGCAATACCCATGCAATAGTAGACGGCATCTAAAGGCAGCAGCGTACCCTGCTTTTTCAGCAGCTCCCCCAAATCCCCGCCATCGGTATATTCCATAATGATCGCCATATATTCCGGGGTCTGGATCAGGTCATAAACCTCTACAATATTTTGATGCCGCACCCCGGTGACCAAATCTTTTTCCATTCGAAAGCGTTGAACAATCCCGGGCTTGATTGCCAATTTGGAACGCAAAATCTTAGCGGCGTATAAGTTCCCCCAAGGATCAGCGACCTTCCACACTTCACCCATAGTGCCCGAGCCCAAGGCCTTTAACAGGCGATAACCAGCGATCGTCGCGGTCTGTACGTTGGAAGATTGTACCGCCGACTTCTTTGAATTTCCGGCAACAGGGAAGGGGGATCCGGCAGAGGGTTGTGCCGTCTGATAACTATCCATACATTCCCTGTAACTTAGTCGATAACTTTTCAACATCCAGTTTAAGGGGTCAGAACGAAAAATCCTTCTGTCACCTCGATGTTGATTTTACTGATTGGCGCAAATCTTGCGGAGTTCGCGCAGGTATGCCCGGTGGTGACGGGGAGGGGCTCCCCGGTAGGTCCAAGTGAAAATGTTTTCTGCTTTAAAGTAACGAGAACACTTAGAGCAGGCTAAAACCCGGGTGGGAGTGCGGAAACGTTCAATACGGTGTCCGGCTTTACATACCCCGATCCAGGGAGCCGGGAGGGAGGGCGCATCTGGGGATACCGTCCGTTCAGCGTTGCCTCCTAGGGCTTTAACCGCCTGCTGCCAGCGCTTACCATGCCCCACCTTAGGTCCTACTTGCGCGTGAGCGACCTCGTGTAAAACAACTTCGCGCGCGGCAGCCGAATCGTAGAGCGGGAGCAGATAGCGAGAAAAACTAATCCGTTTATCTCCAAAATGGCAGGCGCCAGCCCGGCGGCGTGCATGATCTAGATCAACTTCCCAGTCCTGTAGGCCGCAGGCATCCAAGGTGCGGCGCGCTAATGCTAATACCTCTTCCAAACTGTCTACTTTCAAAAGTAGCCTCACCCCGCTGGAAAACGAGGATGGTAACTAGCGATTGCCCCTAATGTCCCAACCCTTCCGCTGTAACCGGAGGCAGAGTCGACCAGGGGAAATTAATCCATTTATCGGTATGCTTTAGTACATAGTCGGGAGTAATAATCGACCGCGACTTCACATAGATACAAGCACATTTGGCTTCTGAAACCGCTACCCGCTCGCCTTCTTGCCCAGAAGGAATCCCGCGTTCGCGAATCAAGCGCATCACCAATTCTAGAGTTTTCCCCGAGTCGGCAACATCATCGACTACCAATACTCGCTTACCGGACAGGGCGGAAACATCCATTAACGGCGGAATTAGCACCGGCTCGGGCAGAGTTTCCTCGATATCGGTATAAAACTCTACATTCATGGTGCCGATTGCTTTGAGCCCTAGCGCGTAAGACAACGCACCCGCCGGTAACAATCCGCCCCGAGCCACCGCCACTACTAACTCGGGCATCCACCCGGAATCTACAATATTTTGCGCAATTTTTCGGGTAGCATCTCCGAATCCTTGCCAGGTAAGGACTTCCCGATCGTGTATATCTGCCATAAAACTAGCCTAGCTACCTTTAGCAAACTTTTTTAAACTGCGAGCGAATATTTTTCCTGATTTACCTTCCCCAAGTTATTTATCAGGGAAAACGCTCCCTGGTATGCCTCGAAATACTCTCTAGGTTGATTAAGGTCTCCCCCTTTTGCTTTCTTTGCACTAAGCTGAGTAGCCGTGCACTTTTTAAATGGAATGTCGGCACCTTATGAGCTGACCTATGACGATGTTTTTATGGTTCCTTCACGTTCGGGGATAGCTTCCCGCTTCGACGTGGATTTATCTTCCGATGATGGCACTGGCACCACCGTGCCGATTATCGTCGCGAATATGACAGCGGTCGCCGGAAAACGGATGGCGGAAACAGTTTCTCGCCGCGGCGGTCTAGTAACTCTGCCTCAAGATGTTCCCGGTGACATCATCGCGAAAACCGTTGCTGAGGTTAAAGCCTGTCACACGGTCTATGACACCCCGGTAGTGCTCGGCCCGCACGACACCGTAGCGGCAGCTCTGTCCTTGATTTCAAAGCGCTCCCACCGCGCAGTATTGGTGGTAGATCAAGAAAACCACCCGATAGGGGTAGTTCCCGAATCGGCACTGACCGGAGTGGATCATTTTGCGCAGCTCCATACGGTAATGGATACCCACACTTTGCTATTACCGGAGGGGATCGGCCCCGAGGACGCTTACCGCCAATTAGCGGAAGAACACCTAGGTCTCGGCGCAGTAGTAGACACTGACGGACGCCTAGTCGGGGTAATGACCGCGCCAGGGGCGGTGCGTTCTTCCATCTACACCCCGAACACTGATAAAGACGGCAAGCTGCGGGTAGCCGCAGCAATCGGCATTAACGGTGACGTGACGGGACGTGCCTGCCAACTGGTAGAAGCAGGGGTAGATGTCCTAGTGGTCGACACTGCCCACGGTTATCAAGATAAAACCATCCAGGCTTTAAAGGCAGTGCGAGCCACCTCAGTTGAGGTGCCAATTGTGGCGGGAAACGTGGTCACCGCAGACGCCGTAACCGAATTGGCTGCTGCCGGCGCCGATATTTTGAAAGTCGGCATTGGTCCCGGCGCAATGTGTACCACTCGGATGGCGACCGGTGTAGGCCGCCCCCAATTCTCGGCGGTACTCGAATGTTCCCGCCGCGCTCACGAACTAGGAAAACATGTTTGGGCTGACGGCGGCGTGCGTCACCCACGGGACGTGGCCTTAGCCTTGGCCGCCGGAGCTTCTAACGTGATGGTGGGTTCCTGGTTCGCCGGTACTCACGAATCACCTGGCGACATTGTGCGCGATGGGAATGGGCGCCCCTATAAGGAAAACTTTGGGATGGCTTCCCGCCGGGCAGTTCGTAACCGTAATGCCACCTCCCGCGGCTTTGAACGTGCCCGTAAAGAACTATTCGAAGAGGGGATTTCTACCTCGCGGATGTACCTGGATCCCGCCCGTCCCGGGGTGGAAAACTTGATCGACCAGATCTTGGCGGGAGTGCGTTCCTCCTTCACCTATGCGGGCGCCACTAACCAGGCAGAATTCCGGGAAAAAGCAATCGTGGGAATTCAAAGCGCCGCCGGATATAAAGAGGGCGCTCCCGTCGAAAGCTCCTGGTAAACCTGTTAAATAAGGCAAGCAGACACCGAACCGGATAACTAGCGAAAGGAATCACCTTGACCCGGGTACTGTTCGTATGTACCGGTAACATCTGTCGCTCAGTAATGGCGCAGGCAGTTGCCGCTCAAAAGGCCGAAGAAGAAGCTCTCGATAACCTAGTTTTTGATTCAGTGGGAGTCTCTGACGAAGAACACGGCAATCCCCCAGATTACCGTGCCGTACATATCTTGGAAGATCATGGCTGGCTGACGCCAGACCATCATGCCCGTCAGATTAGTCGCAGTGATTTTAACGATTTTGATCTCTTGCTAGCTATGACTAGCGGACACAAACGCGCCCTCACCCGCCTGGCGCAGCGCTGGGGGGCAGATGAGAACAAAATTCGCCTCTACCGCGAATTTGATCCTGAGGCTAACCCCGCCGATATGGAGGTACCCGATCCCTGGTATGGCGGGGAACGCGAGTTTGCCGATACCCTCGAAGTAATCGAGAGGGTAACTCCGGTTCTCCTAGAAGTCCTCTCCGAGATCTCCTGACCCTTCTCTCTGAATGTCCTCAACCTCGATATTTTCTTTTACGTAGCTAGAGGTGGCAGGCGCGGGGGCTAGGTTTTTCCTCCCGCCCAAGAATTCGGAAAACGTAACGACGTTTTCCGAATTCTTATGCCCACCGCACCCACTCGGATAAAACCTAACCCCCGCGCACTAGGGTCGAGCCGTAAAAGATGTGAGAGGGGGCTTGAGCCGAGCGAAGCGAGGATCACCGGGGTCCCCCGAGCGCTTTTACGGCCCGACCCGATACCAGAGGAAAGCCAATCACGCGCACATGGGCATCAGTTTGCTTAGTTTTGGGTTTTAGCGCTTAAAATCGAGGAAACGAAAAGCGATCGATAAGGGAACACCAATGCCGAATAAACCAGTCGAGGTTGAGGACATTATTAATAGTCATTCGGGGGGATTGCAACGCAACCTCTCGAATCGGCATATCCAGTTAATCGCGATCGGTGGAGCCATCGGCACCGGTCTGTTTATGGGATCCGGACGCACGATTCACTTGGCGGGTCCTTCAGTGCTGTTGGTTTACGCCATTATCGGAGCCGTGCTATTCCTGGTGATGCGATGCATGGGGGAATTGTTAGTTTCCAATCACCGCTATGGCACTTTCGCCGATTTCATCACCGACCTTTTAGGGCCAGGTGCCGGTTTCGTTGTGGGATGGACGTATTGGCTGTGTTGGATAGTTACCGGAACCGCCGAAGTGATCGCGATTGCCGGTTATTTCAATTTTTGGTGGCCAGACCTGCCGCGATGGATTCCCGCGATTGCTACCGTGGCGCTGTTGTTTTTCCTTAACGCCCTAACGGTGAAAGCCTTCGGAGAAACCGAGTTCTGGTTTTCGATGATAAAAATTATCGCGATTATTGCCCTGATCTGCTGCGGAACCGTAATGGTGATTATCGGGTTTACTGCTCCCGATGGCCAGCGCGCCACCATCACTAATCTTTGGTCACACCCGGGAGTTACTGGTTCCGGATTCTTCCCGAATGGCTTATCCGGATTCTTGGGCGGATTCCAGCTAGCAATCTTTAGTTTCGTAGGAATCGAACTGGTCGGCACTACCGCCGCCGAAACCAAAGACCCAGAAAAATCTCTCCCCAAAGCGATTAACTCGATTCCGTTGCGGGTGTTGTTGTTCTATGTTTTGGCGTTAGCAGCGATCATGTCGGTTACTCCTTGGGATTCTCTCGACCCGGAATCCTCTCCCTTCGTAGGACTATTCTCCCTAGTAGGGCTAGTATTTGCGGCGTCGCTAGTGAACCTGGTGGTAATGACTTCGGCCGCCTCTTCGTGTAACTCGGGAGTTTATTCCACCTCCCGGATGATGTACGCCATGGCGCTGCGCAGTGACGCCCCGAAGCTTTTCCGAAAGCTTTCCCGTCGCTCCGTACCTTTAAATGCACTGATAGTCACTTGTCTGTTCTTGCTTACCTCCATTGCCCTGATGGCAGTAGGCGGCACGGTAATGGAAGCATTTACCCTGGTAACGTCGGTGGCTTCGGTGCTATTTATGTTCGTATGGGTGATGATAGTGGCCGCCTACGTAGAGTTTCGTCGCCGTCTGCCCCAAAAACATGAAGCATCAATATTTGCCATGCCCGGTGGATATTTTTCTATCGCGGTAATCAGTGTGTTTATCGTGGCGATGGTGTTCGTCCTCGCCCTCGATCCAGCAACCCTGTATGCCATGTTGGCGAGCCTCCTGTGGATTGGGGTTATTGCTGCAGTGTCGTTCCTGGTACGCCGCACTCCGCATAATGCCAAAGTTCGCGCCGAGTTCGCTGACCGTCGCCGCCGAGAACTAGCCGCCGCCCAGCAATACCAAGCCAACTAACCTGCCCCCGCCTTAGTCATCTGAAATTCATCTAACACCTTACTTCAGGTCGGGTGGTAAAAGCGCTCGGGGGACCCCGGTGATCCTCGCTGCGCTCAGATCAAGCCCCCTCTCGCATCTTTTACCGCCCGACCCTTATGCGTGGGGGAGAAGTTTTATCCGAGCAGGCTAGGTGGGCGCAAGATTTGGAAAACGTCGCTACGTTTTCCAAATTTTTGGGCAGGAGGAAAAACTTCTCCCCCGCGCACACGGCGGGAGGAAAAACCCAGGCTCCACGCGGAAAACGGCAGGAGGAAAAACTTCACCTCCGCGCTCAACCGAGCGCTTTTACCGGCCGCGACCCGACATTCGCGGGGGAATTAACGAGAGACTTAGGCAGAGCGGGCTTTTAGGTACCGGTAACGGCAAAGCGCCGCGAAAATATCTTGGAGTCGGGGCGCGGCCAGGAACGCCGGGTGACGCCCAGCGGCGAACGCCTGCCAGCTAGAGGAAGTAAACTCGGCAGCGAAGCGGGAGCAGGCATCCGCAATCGTTTCTTTGCCGTTAGCATCAGTAACCAAAGCTCGAATCGCGTAAGCAATCGCTTCTGCTTGACCGGGATCCACTACTTGAGCAAGGGCGGAAATATCGATTTCTTCCCGATTCAAACGCAAAGTGGCGGTGCCTTCCGCGCGAGTTTTTTCGCGTCGCCCCGCAGGTGGAGGCGGGCAAGATAGCAGGAGCCGTTTGCGCACTGCCTCTTGCGGCCAGTCAGGGGCTGCGCTATCCGTACTACTTGCCGCGGCCTCTCCCCTACTTACTTCCCGCGCCCTGGCGGTGGCATCGTAAGGAATATAGTTTTCCAGTAATAACACCTGGTCGGCTAAATCCAGGAAATCTCCCGATCCTCCCATCACCATAATGGTGGACACCCCTAGTTCCTCCCGAATGCCTCCTACCCGGTCGATTAGGGGAATAATCGGCTCGCTGCGCACCAGCTGCCGCATCCGACTATCGCGCAACAACAGGTTGGTAGCCGAGGTATCTTCGTCAATCAGTAGCGCACGCGAACCGCATTCTATGGCTTCAGTAATCGCTGCGGCCTGTGAAGTTGAACCCGAGGCATTTTCAGTAAAGAACTGTCGCGTATCAGCCCCGCCGGGCAACGCGCCGATAAATAGGGAAATATCAGTGGCAGTTATAGCCCTTCCATCCTCGGCGCGCACTTTTATCGCATCGGGTAAAGTGGCTACCAGTTCGCGCCCATCCCCAGGAATATGGGGATAAACCGCCCGCTCTAAGGCTTCTAGCAGGGTAGATTTACCGTGATAGCCACCCCCTACAATCACAGTGATTCCTTTGGGGATCGCCATTCCGGATATTTTCCCGCTATAGGGCAGCTCTATAGTTTGCACCAGGGACGAGGGCGTATCCTCCCCTAATACCTTAGGTAGCTGGAAGGGCACCGCGTCTGTCATCGGTAAATCACTGATCCCGGAGGCTCGAGCCAGCAGCGCCCCATCCGCCACGAAAGCCACCCAGCCACGCTCATGAAGAATCTTTTGCAGTGCCGCATGATCTTTGAGCGTGTGAATATGGCGAGTAAGGTCAGCTAAATCTGGGCCGTCGTCCTCGCCAAAACATACGGTTTTATAAACCAATTCGCACAGGTCATAGTCCAAGAAACGCGCAAAATTACGTCCTAGAATCCGCCGGCCTGCCGCCGGAAACGGTACCTGGACGCGCAGTTCCATCCCTTCTTCATTCAAGGTTACCGAGGAGCGCGGGAGGATTTCTTGCCCTACCGGCGCGATCCGCAGTTGTGCTTCAGATTTCCCACCCGAACGCCTCGCCCCAAAAATCTTCCGGGCGCGCCGTGCCAAGAAATCACCGGCAGCTATCCGCGCTAACTTATCTAGAGCGATCTCGGAGGGGATCTGGGCAGTATCCAATGGCACCAATATCCGGCAGGCTGAAGGCGGGGCGAAGGGATCAGACTGTACCCGGTCGATAGAGAAACTAAAGTCCCCGAAACTCCATTGCCCAAGCAGTTGTTTATAGCCCCCATAGGAGCGACCGTCTAGTGATTTTGTTTTTCGAATTAGCTCATCTGCATCCCGCATAGTTTCCTATTCTATGCCGCACTTTACTTTGCCTTGTAGACTGGCATGGTAGCCCCGGGGCAACTCCCAAACTTTACGAGGCGGCTGCGCGAATTAACTCAGAGGATGAAAGGGATTTTTCGTGACTGACAAGCTGAAACTGGTTGATACGATCCAAGCGATCAACTGGAACGATATCGAAGATGATAAAGATATGGAAGTTTGGGATCGACTCACGGGAAACTTTTGGTTGCCGGAAAAAATTCCGTTGTCGAATGATCTACCTTCCTGGAAAACCTTGAAGCCGGAAGAACAGCTCATGACTAACCGGGTATTTACTGGCCTGACCTTACTTGATACCTTGCAGGGTACCGTGGGCGCGGTTTCGCTGATTCCGGATGCGCGCACCCCGCACGAGGAAGCGGTCTACACCAATATTGCTTTTATGGAGAGCGTGCACGCGAAGTCGTATTCTTCGATTTTCTCCACTCTGCTTTCTACCACCGAGATTAATGAGTCTTTTCGCTGGAGTGAAGAAAACGAGAACCTACAGCGTAAAGCGCATATCATCATGAACTACTATCAGGGTGATGATCCGGAAAAACGTAAAGTGGCTTCTACCCTGCTAGAGTCTTTCCTTTTCTATTCCGGCTTTTACGCCCCTATGTACTGGTCGGCGCACGCCAAGCTGACTAACACCGCGGATTTGATTCGTCTGATCATTAGGGACGAAGCGGTGCATGGTTATTACATTGGCTATAAATACCAGTTAGCGGTCAACGAGTCCTCGCCGCAGCGGCAAGAAGAACTCAAGGATTACACCTTTGACCTGTTGACAGAGCTTTATGACAATGAAGAAGCCTACACTGAAGACCTGTATGATCCCCTGGGATTGACCGAGGACGTAAAGAAGTTCTTGCGCTATAACGCCAATAAAGCCCTGATGAACCTGGGTTACGAGGCGCTATTCCCAGCGGACTCTACCGATGTGAACCCCGCGATTTTGGCGGCGCTTTCACCGTCGGCGGATGAAAACCATGACTTCTTCTCCGGGTCAGGTTCTTCCTACGTGATCGGAGAGATCGTAGATACCGAGGACGACGACTGGGACTTCTAGGTTTATTTCGTTTGGCGAGGACGCTGGCTGATTCTTATGGATCATGACCTCGTGTCCCGGCGCCAGATCTAAACAATGCTTTTTGACCCGCCTGTCTTATAAGCAGGCGGGTCAAAACATTTACCGGTTTATCTCTTAACCCCTTTGCCCACAACTGCCTTAATCGGGTTATCGTAAAGGTATGAGTGATATTCCTACTTACCCGCAGCCTCGTCCCGCTTCCCGCGTATTAGTTACTGGTGCTTCTACCGGTATTGGCGAGGCAACGGTTCGGCAACTACGTGCTAGCGGTTGGGCAGTAATCGCGGTAGCGCGCCGGCGTGAACGCCTGGAAAAACTAGCGGCGGAAACCGGTTGTGAGTTCTTTGCCTGCGATTTAACTGACCGCGCGGCGGTTGAGGAAATGGTCGCTGAACTGTTATCAAAAGGTTCGCTCACCGCGGTGGTTAATAACGCGGGTGGCGCTATCGGCACCGATTCGGTAGCGGATGGCAAAGTAGCGGACTGGGAAGAAATGTACCAGCGCAACGTGGTTACGGCATTGAATGTCACCCAAGCTACTCTGCCTGCTCTGCGCGAAAATGGTGGCGACTTGCTGTATGTTACTTCTACTGCCGCCCTCGACACCTATCCCGGTGGCGGCGGGTACGTGGCCGCTAAGCACGCCGAACAGATGATTCCCTTGACTTTGCGTCAAGAACTGGTGGGCGAGCCGGTACGCTTGATCGAAATCGCGCCGGGCATGGTGAAAACCCCCGAGTTTTCTCTGAATCGCCTGGGCTCGAGAGAGGCCGCGGAGCAGGTCTATCGCGGGGTGGAAAAACCTTTAGTCGCCGCGGATATTGCGGATTTAATCAGCTGGTGCCTATCGCGTCCGCCACACGTGAATATCGACCGGGTTATTATCCGTCCGGTTGCCCAGGCAACCAACACTCTGATAGCTCGCTCTCAGGATTAGACTGCAGGTGGCGCTGGGTGCAAGTCTCAGTCCTGCCGGCAGCCTTTAGGATTGACTGTCCCGGCCGCTAACCCCGCACCGGAGCAAGCTCACAAATGGTCTCCCGACTCTGCTACGACGCCCTCCAGCGCCTTAGAGCATACAGGATACGCAGCCTTCGACCTCGGTTCCCTGTAGGGCGTGCTGACGCAGACGCATATAGTAGAGGGTCTTAATGCCTTTACGCCAAGCATAAATATAGTTCTTGTTTACCTCGCGGGTAGTGACCGTATCCGGGTAGAACAGGGTTAAGCTGAGCCCTTGGTCTACGTGCTGGGTGGCCACCGCATAGGTGTCGATAATCTTTTGGGGACCAATCTCGTAAGCATCCTGGTAATACTCCAGGTTATCGTTATCCATATAGGGAGCCGGATAGTAAACCCGCCCGATTTTACCTTCTTTACGAATTTCAATCTTGGCCACAATCGGGTGAATCGAGGAAGTGGAGTTATTGATATAGGAAATCGATCCGGTTGGGGGTACCGCTTGCAGATTCTGGTGGTACATTCCGTATTCCCGGACTTTTTCCGCCAGTTTTTTCCAATCTTCGCTGGTAGGTACGTTGATGGAAGATTTTTCTAGCAGTTGACGGCATTTCTCGGTCTTGGGAGTCCAATCCCCGTTAATATATTTCTCGAAATACTGCCCGGAATAATACTGCGAATCCTCGAACCCTTCGAAGCGTTCCCCGCGCTCCTTAGCAATCTTGCACGAAGCTTTAATGGCTTCAAATGCCACGGTCATGAAATACATATTGGTGAAATCCAGGGCTTCTTCACTGCCATAGAATACCTTTTCCCGTGCCAGGTAGCCGTGCAGGTTCATTTGCCCGAGGCCGATGGCGTGGCTCATCGCATTTCCGCGTTCAATCGAAGGCACTGCCCGGATATTTGACAAATCAGACACACTGGTCAGGCCACGTATCGCGGTTTCAATGGTGGCGGAAAAGTCTGGAGAATCCATAGTCTTCGCAATGTTTAGCGAAGCTAGGTTACAGGAAATATCTTTACCCACCTGCTCATAGGTGAGGTCCTCGTTGAACTCGCTCTTTTCGGATACCTGCAGAATCTCGGAACACAGATTGGACATAGAGATCCGACCCTTAATCGGGTTAGCGCGGTTAACGGTGTCCTCGTAAACGATATAGGGATAGCCCGACTCGAACTGGATCTCTGCCAGGGTCTGGAAGAAACGGCGCGCGTCAATCTTCTTTTTGCGGATCCGCCCGTCCTCTACCATTTCCCGATAATGCTCGGTGATGGAAATATCGCTCATCGGTTTCCCATAGACCCGCTCTATATCGTAAGGGCTAAACAGGTACATGGGTTCTTTATTGCGTGCCAGGTGGAAGGTAATATCCGGGATTACCACCCCCAGGGACAGCGATTTAATCCGGATTTTCTCGTCCGCATTTTCCCGTTTCGTGTCCAAGAATTCCATAATGTCGGGGTGGTGGGCATTTAGATAGACTGCCCCGGCACCTTGCCGCGCCCCCAACTGGTTGGCGTAAGAAAACGAATCCTCGAGCAGTTTCATTACCGGCACTACCCCGGAGGACTGATTTTCGATTTTCTTAATAGGAGCCCCCGCTTCCCGCAGGTTAGTAAGCGAGAGGGCCACCCCTCCTCCGCGCTTAGAAAGCTGCAGGGCAGAGTTGATACCCCGCGCGATCGACTCCATATTGTCCTCGATACGCAGCAGGAAGCAGGAAACCAGTTCTCCGCGGGCTTTCTTGCCCGCATTTAGGAAAGTGGGGGTAGCCGGCTGGAAACGACCAGTCATGATCTCGTCTACTAGCTTTATTGCCAGTTCTTCATCCCCGCGTGCCAGGTAAAGTGCCACCATGCATACCCGATCCTCGAAGCGTTCCAGGTAGCGTTTACCGTCGAACGTTTTCAAGGTGTAGGAAGTGTAATATTTGAACGCCCCCAGGAAGGTGGGGAAACGGAATTTATAGGCATAGGCTCGTTTGAACAGGTCTTTAATAAACTGGAATTGGTATTGGTCTACCACTTCCTGTTCGTAATACCCCTGCTCTACCAGGTATTTCATTTTTTCTTCCAGGTCGTGGAAGAAGACAGTGTTCTGGTTTACGTGCTGCAGAAAGTACTGGCGGGCTGCCTCTTTATCTGCCCAAAATTGGATCTTGCCCTCTTTGTCATACAGGTTCAGTTCCGCGTTTAAAGCGTGATAGTCCAGCTCGGGAGCGGGCGCGGTTTCTACTCCGGTGTCAGTTAGATTTTCTGCCAAAACTCACTCAGTCCTTTACGGCATATCTCAACGTCCTGAGGGGTTCCCAGGAGTTCATACTTGTACATAAACGGGATTTTCAGTTTTTGGGCGAGGATATCGCCGGCAAGGCAATATGCTTTGCCAAAGTTTGTGTTTCCGCTGGCTATAACCCCTACACAGTGATCTCGGTTGCTCTTTTCGTTTAAGAACTTGATTACCTGCTTAGGTACAGCCCCTTTGATGTTTCCACCCCCATAGGTAGGAACCACAATCACGTAGGGCTCGTTTACATAAAGGAATTCGTCACGAGGACGCAGCGGAATCCTTTTATTGCGAAAGCCAAGTTTTTCTACGAAGCGTTTAGTGTTACCCGTTGCGGAAGAAAAATAGACTAGCAGGGGTTCTGCATTACTCACCTTTGACCTGCCTTACTGTTTTCTATTCTCGTTAATACCTGCTTTGGGATGAACCATTATTATCTGCTCCGCAATACCGCGCCCCTCTTGGAGAGCAGGAAGTATTCGGAACTAGATTACAAGTTTTAGAGGACGCACCTGCCTTAGGCGGTAGCTGCCGCACGCGCAGCAACCGCTATCCCCTTGATTTTATCGGGACGGAATCCGCTCCAAGAATCGGTATCAGTGACCACTACCGGAGCCTGTACGAAACCTAAAGACTTTACATGCTCGAGCGCATCCAGATCCTGGCTCATATCAACTTCCGCGTAGGCAATTCCTTGCTTTTTGAGGGCGCGCTTGGTCGCATCACACTGTACGCAACGGGGCTTAGAGTAAACGGTGACCGACATGTTTCTGCGCTCCTTAATTTGGCTTTGTTCGTCTGCGCTATTCAAAGAATAACATCAGTGTAGTTTTTATGCCGCCACATTTAGGCGATGAAGTAAACACTACACCTAGTAGTGACTCAACACCAGCACCCCAAGATAATGTGTTTGGGGATAACCGGTGGAAAGAGGGCGAATTTCTGGGGATACCCCGCGACCCCGAACAATCTACTAGCTGGACACCCGGCACCTGCCTGCCTTTTAGGGTGAAATCTAGTTCGAGATGATTGGTGAGCAGTTCCACCAAAATTGTGGATAAAAACTTCCTTCGGCGTGTCGCAGTCGTCCGCGCACCCGGCCGGACTTTACCTCCTGTAGCGGGTCGGGCCGTAAAAGCGCTCGGGGGACCCCGGTGAGCCTTGCTTCGCTCGGCTCAAGCCCCCTCTCGCATCTTTTACCACCCGACCCGTACGTAGGCGGTACCAGCGAGCGGGGAGCCTAGGTTTTATCCGAGTGGGTGCGGTGGGCATAAGAATTCGGGAAACGCCGCTACGTTTTCCGAATTCTTGGGCAGGAGGAAAAACCCAGGCTCCGCGCGGAAAACGGCAGGAGGAAAAACTTATCCCCCGCGCAACCCGAGCCAGACCCGCAACGACGGCAAGCTAGCCCCCACACGCGAATGATTGTAGATAAGGTGGTATCCAGAACAGCTGAGAATTAAGGAGTAGGCGATGAGCGAGCGCATGAACGTGGAATCTTTCAACCTAGACCACACGAAAGTGGCGGCTCCCTTTGTGCGGGTAGCCGACCGCAAACAACTACCTGGCGGAGATGAACTGGTCAAATACGATGTGCGTTTTTGTCAACCAAACCAGGAACACTTGGAAATGGACACCGTGCACTCGATTGAGCATCTAAGCGCGGAACTGATGCGCAACCACACCGATAAGTTGATTGATTTTTCGCCTATGGGTTGCCAAACCGGGTTTTATGCCCTGATGCTGGGGGTAGAACCTGACGAGTTCATCCAGCTACTGGCCACAACTTTTGAAGATATTCAAAGTGCCGACCAGGTTCCCGCGGCGAACGAACGCCAATGCGGGTGGGGCGCTCACCATAGTTTGAAAGGTGCGCAAGAAGCTACCGCTCACTTCTTGGCAGCACGAGAAAGCTGGAATCAGGTTTATCGTTAGGAGAAAACCGCTATGAACAGCTGTGACACTGTTATTATTTGCGCGGAACTGACCGAACTGGCGCCCTTCGTCAACCGAACGTGGCTACAGGAGTGCCTGGCTCACCGTTTTGAGGACTCTTGCCAGCCACCAGATCCCGAAAAAGTATTCCCCACTCCTGGTAAAGAGCTCTCGGGACTGCGGTTTTATTCCCTAGATCTGCCGGAAATCCCCGGGAAAACTCTGGGCGTGCAAAGCGGGGTGGGAATGGTTAATGCCGCCCGCACCACTGCGATCGCGATTGAGGTATTAGGGGCACGCCAAGTGCTATATTCAGGCACCGCTGGTGGTTTAGCCAAAGACAGCCAGGTGGGGGAAGTTGTTTTCGGCGACAACTATGTGTTCCACAGCGCAGACGCTACCGCTTTTGGTTATCAGCGCGGGCAGCTGCCGGGGATGCCTCCCTCCTACGCAGGTAACGAAAGATTACTAGCTAGTGCCCGTAGCCTATTGACTGCTAGCGATAAAAAGGATTCAAGTACTGCAACCGGTGCTGTTACATTTAAAAATCCGATTTTTACTGCAGAGACGGAACTTGCAGGCGCTTTAGAAGAGATCCCGGCACGTTGCGGCACTATAGCTACGGGAGATTCTTTTATTACTGACTCCAATGTAAATGCAGTACGATCGGCCTTTCCTACCGCTCTAGCCGCAGAAATGGAGTCAGCCGCCGCAGCCCAAGTGGCATTTTTATCCCAGGTTCCCTTCTTGGCGGTGCGCTGCATTTCTGATCTGTGCTCCCCGGAAGGGCAAGACGTCTACCATGGCAATGCCGCTGTCTGCGGGGCGATTGCGGCTGCGGCCACCATTTGCCTACTTAGCGCCTGCTAATTCCATACAAAGCGCCAATAAAATCGTAGTTTTACCGAGATTTTTACCGCTTTTTCTCCCTTATTAGGGCTGTTCAAAAATCAGCAGGTTAGGATATCCATGTAGTCTTATTGCAGTGGGAGAATTGAGATGGGCTTGTCGCGTCCTCGTAACTTCAAAGTAATGCTCGGGGTAATCGTAGGGGTGGCGTTATTGTGTTCGGCTATGGTGGTCGCTTACGCGGCAACCAGGGATTCGGGAACCCCGAAAGCAACAGCCTCCACCTCAACTTCGAAAACGACCCCTACTAAAACTAAGCCTTCCAAAACCGCTCCCACCACCACTACTCCCCCCACTACTACTTCCAGCCCGACTTCCACCCCCACTCTCACTCGTCCTCCGGTAGATTGCACTAAAGAAAAATGTGTGGCTCTAACTTTTGATGATGGACCAGGCCCCGACACTCCGAAACTCTTGGATACTTTAAAGGCGGAAAATGTTCCCGCTACTTTCCTGCTGGTGGGCAAGTCGGTTGCCACTTACCCGGATACGGTGGCACGAGAGTTCAAAGAGGGGCACTCCCTGGGTGTTCACACCTGGAACCATCCGCAGTTAACGAAGCTTCCTGACGACAAAATAGTCAACGAAATAACCAGCACGGCAGATGCGATCAAGAAAGCTGCCCCGAATGCGCAGATTACCTTTACCCGCCCACCCTATGGAGCTTTTAACCCCCGGGTAATTTCTGTCTTGAAATCCTTGAATCATGCTGCTGTGATCTGGGATGTTGACACCTTAGATTGGAAGCATCGTGACCCGAATGCGGTACTAACTCAGGTAAAACAGCAAACTAAACCAGGGTCAATTATTTTGATGCATGATATTCACCCCACCAGCATTCAAGCAGTACCTGAGATTATTAAATATCTACGCTCGCAAGGATTCACGATGGTGACGGTTCCCGAATTATTCGGGGGATCGCTTACTCCCGGCAAGATTTATCTTGATCAAAATATGGTTCGCGGTTAGTCGCCGCCGCGGGATTTTTCTTGCAGGCTTACTCAGAGATTCTTTATCTATCCCCGGGATTAATTACTAATTTGTTTAAGCTTTAAGGCTCCGGGGTGGTCACAGTATCTAGTTCCGCATCAGGATGGGCGGCGATCAGATCGTTAAGTGAGGAGGCGGAGGCAATCATACGTGCCATTCCGTGGGTGCCCACTACCCCCGCTAGCGCAGTTCCTAACCCCATTTCGGAAAGAGCGTCAGCTTTTAGTCCCGGCCAGCCGTGCAACCTCGTTTGCAGATCGGCAGGTATTTGCGCGAGCCCAATTCCGGATGCAAATAATGCCCCCACTAAACCGGCAATAGTGTCAGTTGCTCCTCCTAGTTGTACCGCGAGTGAGGTAGCGCGCCGGAAGGCATCTTGTCCGCTGAGCGGCATCCCGGCATGCTCGATTTTCACGGCCTGTAAAATCCCTGCCACTGCTTGTAAAGCGGTAACTGCATAGGTGTTGTCACGCGGAGGTTTGAAGTAGGTTTCCTCGGCTTGTTGTAACCATTCGTGCCACTGTTCGCGGCGAGCTGTGGGTAGTAGCGCTATTCCCGCCCCCAGGTTGATCCGGTTTACCCAGGTTTCCTCGCCGGGGAGCGGATCGGTAACGGCTCGGCGGATCGCTTCCGCATAGATAACCGCTGCTTCACTGGCTAAGGGATCTACATGGGTTAGTTCGGATACTGCCCGTACTGACTCTGCTGTCCATTGGGGATCTTTTATTCGGGTAAGCCCCAAAATAGCGCAACGGCTGAGCGTACCGGCTCCGGAAGTACGCCGGGTACGCAAGTGAAAATATGCAGCGGCCGAACGCATTTTTCGGGCGGGATTCATATTGGAAATGTCATTGCTGGTAGTTTCTAACACCACTCTGGTGGGCGCATCTATTTTACGGGTTCCCCCGTGGTACCAGGCTAAAAAACGAGTAGCGACTGCATCTAAGCCTTCTTCTGTGGTCAAATCGATTCCGGTGACCGCAACTTCTGCTATACAGATCCCCAGCTGGGTGGCTTCCGACCATTCTCCCGGACTTAACCGTCCGTTGGCTCCCTGCATTCGGGGAATTCCTTCTAGAGTGGGAGTTTTAAATTCGTAGCCAACTCCTAAAGCGTTACCGCATGCTTGCCCTACGAGGACGCCGCTTGCCCGATCTGCCATGATGGCGAGGGGGGCTTGTCCGCCGCGCCGAATCAAGTTATGTGCTTGATCGGTGCGTTCTGGATTTTTATCACGCGCTTCAGCCACCCTTTCAACTTTAATGCACCTACTACCAGATAAGCGAGATTCCCCTGGCTAGAACGCGTGGTGGGCGTAATAGCCAGGGGTTGGGCGCGAATAACCTGTTTATTTCAGCCGGCCTGCTCACTTGCGGCGGGCACGATAGGAAACTAGCAGTCCCCCACATCCGAGCGCTATTAGAGCCACCGACAGCGGAGCAGAGGGACTGGCACCGGTTTCAGAAAGCACAGTCGGTTCCACTGAAGTAGGAGGCAGGGTAGACGGTGGTGGAGTAGATGGCGGCGGAGTAGTGGGAGGTGGAGCCTGGGGTAGGGTATATTGTTCATCCGTTTCGGTTTCCGAACTTCTAAAAGCCTGTGTCCGAGAGTCGCCCTCATAGCTAGTGACAAACACATAGGTATCTTTGCATTCGAAGCGTTCCAGGCTGAGCGGGGTTCCCTCTTTATCTTTGTCGACAATATAGGTTCCGTTCTTAGCCGGTAACTCAATTCTCGCTAGGGGTTCTTTCCCTTGGGCATCTTGGTCTTTAATGGGCTGGGGCAAACAGTAAAGGTCATTGCGGACTACCCGTTCATCGCCCTTCCATTTGCCGCTGCCGGTAAATTCCAAGTGGTCGTCGGGGAATCCGCTCAGTTCTACCTGATCGGTCAATATTTTGTCCTCTTTATCAGTTACTACTTTTGCCTGAGTTTTTACCCCGGGGAAAAACGGCAGTACTTGCGTTTCGTCTTCCTCGAAAAAATTGGGGACATAGTCAGCTTTCAAATAGGTATTCTCCGGCTGCAGATCCCGGTGAGCGGCGGCGACAAAAGTATAGAAACCGGATTTGTCTATCTTGAAGGGATCAGTTTCATTTGAGATAGTAACGCCCTTTTCTGCCTCTTGCTCATTTTGGGGAGTCGCGGGTAACTTCCAGGTTTTTAATGGCTGAGCCTGAGCTGGAATCTGTCCCGGGCCACGCGCAGAGCTAAAAGGGCCGTAAAGCGACAAGTCGATCATTACTGTTTGCCAGCTATCTTTTCCGGTGTTCTTCCCCCATTTTTCTTCGGCTGTCACCAAAATAGTGTCCGTTAACTCGGATCCTCCTTCTAGCGGATTCATTTTCGATTTAGTCTGTGTTTTTACCGCAAAGAATTGTCGAGGATCAGCATTGGTGGTGGCGATGGCGCTTAGCTGCGAATTCGGGCCGGCGATCAGCAAATCCTGCCAACGCTGGTGTTCCCATACCTCGTAAGTAACTGGCGGCAGTCCTGCCACCTCAACCTGGGCACTGACTTTTCCCGGGCCGGTTATCTCAATCGGGATCTCTTTGACCGTAGCTTCGGAGGAAGTAATTAGGGTTTTAGGCTGGCCTTTACTGGAAAAATGTGCCGCCCCCGATAAGGTGATGCTTTCTTTGAAGCCATTGAGAGGGCGGCCGGCTGCGCTTTGGGGCACTGGCAAGCGCACGGTTCCTTGCTTGGATCCCGGCTTTACTTGTATTTCTGGTTTTCCCATCCGGTAGGGACCGGCATAGGCAGCGGCTTGCTGCAATAGCTGGGCTGCTCTCTGCTTGATTGGGGCGGAGCCATTTTGCTTTGTGGTTAGACGTCCGGACAGAGAGTGAATTGCATAGACTGTGGCTCCCAGTTCCGGGTTTCCTTTAGCGATAGCGCTTCGCAGCTGGCCAGCCAGATATGCCACCCGATATTGTGCCGATGCCGGAAAGATTACGGCAGTCCCCTTGACCTTATCTTTAACTTCGAAAGTAGCTTTGTTGGAGCGATACTCTTTTCCCGCACCGATTACTCTGCGCCCTTCATACGTAATCCATTTGTTTCGCGGCGAGTTGATCTGCCGATCTGTGGCACAGACTGCGATTTTACTATCGTCTGCAGACTTTCGGGCGTTCAACTCCATTTTTGAGTCCCCATAACTCTTCCAGGCTGCCCCAGGTCCGGCGGCTTGGGAAGTACCCTGATCGGTAACTACCATAGCGGAACTGATCATGGCGATGGCGGCGGCGAGCCCGAGGATACCGAGATGTTTTCGTCTTTGGGCTCGTCGTCGACGGCGAGGACTGATTCTCGAGGAAGGATCGGGTATCTGACTATTTCTGGCGGGAGTATTACCGCTATTTTTTACTGTTTCCATACCCATAGATTCCGCTTTGGGAAGGAGGTAAGCCAGATCCAAAAAACATTTTCAGGGTATCGGGAAACCAAATCGCCTTGGGGACAATCCCGCAGCTACTCGCGGAAGCGAAAGTACTATCTTCCCGAGAGTGTTACTTACTTTTTGTAAAACAGCTGGACAAATCACCCATAATATACTTTAATCACAATAGAAACATTTACAACATTCGTAACTTACATAACAAGATGGTCCCAATGGTTAGTAAGAAAAATATTTTTAAAATAGCAGCTGGCATCCTCGCCCTCTCGTTAGCAATACTTTCAGTTCCCCTCTCATCGGCGTTTGGCAAAACTGGTTTCCGGGCGGGAAACATTATTTCTGATGCCAACATGTATCAGAAGATCCCCTCCATGTCAGCGGCAGAAATTCAAAAATTCCTGGAGACCCAAGGCGCAGATTGTCGCGGCAATGGATGCTTGAAAAATATGCGCCTAAATACCCGGTCTTTTAACGCCGACAACTACTGCAAGGGCAGTTACCGGGGAGCAAACAATGAGCCAGTTTCACAGGTTATCTTCAAGATTTCCCAGGCTTGCCAAATCAGCCCGAAGGTTTTACTGGTGACCATTCAAAAAGAACAATCCGGAATTACTCGCAACCTGTCAACTGTTAGCCAAAATAAACTTACCGGCTACGGATGCCCAGACGGCAAGCCCTGCAATGAGCAATACTATGGGGTTCAAAATCAAATCTATCAGGCGGCGCACCAGTTGCAGCGATACCGTCTCAAGCCGGGATACTACAGTTACCGGGGCGGCAAAACCGCCAATATCAAGCTTTCTTACCAAAACGGATGCGGGGCTTCAACAGTCAGATTAGAAAACCAGGCCACAGCATCGCTCTACAATTACACCCCTTACCAGCCGAATCAAGCTTTGCTATCCGGCAAGCCTGACCGGTGTTCTTCTGACGGTAACTACAATTTCTTCAACATTTATCAACGCTGGTTCGGAGACCCAAGAGGCTCAGCTCCTGCAGCCACACCCAATAAGAAAGTCGTGGTTCCTGAGGGCGGATACACCGGCACTTCCAATAACACCAAAGCCCAAGCCGCCAAGGAACAGGTGACTAGCACCCCGGCTACTGGCAGCAACGCTAACGCCACCCAAAAGGTAGGCTTGGCGAGCTTTAGATCCTCCAGCACTGCTACAACTGCTAATCCTCAAGCCACTACCAGCCCCCAGTTGGCTAGCAATTCCAAGCCTGAAAATAGTTCCCAGGCTACGAAGGATGCGGCCGCTCAAAACGCTGCTATAAAGGCCACAGAGCATGAAAAAGCTCAGCAGGAGGCAACGGCGGCAGAGGCAAAGAAAGCGGCAGCCGCTACCCAAAAAGAAAAACCAACCCAACCTAACTCAAAGTCCCCAGCAGCAAAGTCTCAAAACGATACTGTGACCAGGCCACAATCTACTGGCGCCACCCCAAACAAAACAAAGCCAGCGAAGGCGACTACTAAGCCAGCAAACTCCAACAACGATCCGGCTTTGGCTAGTACCGGTACCCTTGGAGGCACAGTAACAATCCTGTCGCTAGTTTTAGTGATAGCAGGCTGGAGGATTCGCAAGAACGTGATTGACAACCGTCCGATCCGCGTCAACTGCTAACGGAGGCCAAAACCTGCGCGACTATTTCTTGGGTCTCCTGCGGCCCGGAAGTCGAGCGGGTTTGTACCCCAGTTCGCACCGCCGGATAATCATTTCCATCCGGGTCGAGACGGTCCCCCACAAATAGCACTTCGGTCGGCTCCAGCGCTGTTTGCGCTAGGAACTTCTCCACCCCATAGGCTTTATCAATCCCGCGCATCGTAATATCCACAGACGTAGATCCTCCCGAAAGCACCGTCAGCTCTGGCAGAAGCTTACCGGCACGGGCAGCAAGCTCCGCCCGCTTAGCCCCACTGGGATCCCAAGCATCTTTTGCTTCCCTGGCTGCCTGTTGCCCGAGGGCGGAATAGGTTAGCTGCGAACCTCGGTTTTCAATTATCTCCCCCGCCGGATTCTCGCACCAATACCCGAGGGAGCGAGCAACTTCCTCGATTACCCTCCGCGCCTTGTGCACCTGTTCTGGCGCCATTTTCAGCACATACTGCGCCCTCCAGTCCCCGTCTGCAAATAGATAATAACGAGTACCGCAAGTGGGCAGCAGATGTAGCTGCTGGGGATAGAAATCATGCTCCGCTAAAGGATCTAAGAGCTGGCGGGAAAACTGCTGGAAGGAACCCCCGCTGATCACCCCGGTAGGTAAAACGCGGGTAAGACGCGCGAAGACGCTCGCCATTTCGGGCAGCATCACCTGTTTCGAGGGTGCCAAAGTGCCATCCAGGTCAAATATCATCGCCTTAATCACGCCCACTCGTTGCCTTTCTTGCGCGGTTCCATAAGTTAACCAAAAAGCCATTGTAGAGCTAAAAACGAGTCGGAACTGCATTTACCTGAGGCAACTTAGTTTAGTAATTTACCCCCGGCCAATCGGAGCCCAGGATCGCTTGTCAGGTATTGCTACGGCAGCAGAGCCAAAAAGATCTAAAAATAGCGTATCTTGAGAATTTAAGCCTCCCATCGACAGCGTGTAATCGTTTTCACAATAGCGATTCTAATCTAATAATTACCGGTTCTACCAGGTATTTTATTGACAACAAAAGCCGCACACCACCAAAATTTCTCATATTTTTTGTCCTGACATTGACGCTCTTCAAAAAAACCTCGTATAGTAAACATGTAAACGTTTCCACGAGGGAGAAAGTTCAAATCGAACTTTTCGAATCGCTAGAACAGAAAGAGAGAAAATAAAAATGGCTACTTTGGTTGCTCCTTCGATTTCATTGTCTTCTACTCGGCTTGAAGAGCCGAAGATGGTTGCCTACATCGCTTTCATCTCCCTGATGGTAGCTGGTGTAGCGATTACTCTGATCGGTGCATTTTCCGCTTACGCGGTCACCGCAATCCTGGGCGGACTCCTAACTGCGGTTAGCGGATTTGGTTTCGCCTGGTCTAATGTTTATTTCCAGCTCAAGGGAGAATAGGTTTTACCTGGCATACGCCTAAAAACCATATGCGCGTCGCCGCCAGCGACGCCTAAAGTCTCGCTGAGCTAGATATAACAGCTGAATAGAATCTCGGAAAGTCTAGACGCTAGCGTACTTAAGACGCTAGGCGTCAAGATGGTCTGGACAGCCTCCTAATAGTTCTTGTCTCGGCAGGCTCTCTCAAGACTGTTACCTTTGCGGGGCGGATGGATTTCCATCCGCCCCGCTTTTCTATTTTCACGCCGAGTTTCGATGCCCTCACTTTTCCCTTAAGCAGATATTTTCAGGCAACATCTCCAGCCGCGGATTTTACAACTACTGCAGCCAACCATCTCAGATCCTCCCTACCCCAGGGAGCAAAGACAAATTAAACAGCTAAATAAAAAATGGGCAGGTTCTTCTTTTCAAAAGAACCTGCCCACCCAGTTGCGGCAACTAGCAGATACTTAATCGCCTCAACAGTAGTAACTTGCTTTATAGCGACATATCAACCACTGCGCGACCTTGCACCTTGCCCTGGGAAAGCAGCTTATAGGTGGCGCCGGCTTCTTCTAGCGGAATCCGCTTGGTAACAATCTTCTGGTAATCAATCATTCCCAGATCAGCCATCCGGATTACCTCCGGCAAATCCTGACGGGTACGGGCACCGTACGATCCTAAAATGTGCTGAGAGCGACGGACTAGGCGATTAATCTCTACCTGCGCAGTTTGCACTCCAGCCCCCAGGCCGATCGGCACCATGCGGCCTCCATCTTTAAGTACATCCAAGGCAGTGGTCCAGGTTTCCGGACGCCCGAGCGCCTCAAATGCTACATCTACGCCCTTGCCACCGGTAATCTTGAGGATTTCGCCGCGCGCATCCTGAGTGACCGAGTTAATTACGTCGGTGGCACCCAGTTCTTTAGCGCTGGCGAGTTTGTCATCGGAAATATCGATTGCCACAATCTGGCTGGCACCAAAGGCTTTAGCGATCTGAATAATGTTAGACCCCACGCCTCCGGTGGCAACTACCGCCACGGATTCACCAAAGTGCAGGTCAGCACCGCGACGTACCGCTCCATAGGCGGTCATCGCGGCACAACCAATAATCGCCGAGGAAACCAAATCCATACTAGAAGGCACCACTGCTACCGAGGTGGAGGGCACTACTGCGTATTCGGCGAGTCCACCCATGGAGTACATGGCGATTTCGCTGCCATCTAGATCAGCCAGCCGGGTGGTGCCATCATAGAGCTTGCCCTGCAAACGGTTGAGGTCAAAGAAAGGCGCGCACAAATCGTCGCGTCCAGAAGCACAGGCTTCACATTGACCGCACGGCATCAGGAAGGCTCCGGAAACATACTGTCCAACTTCCAGCCCGGTATGTTCATTGCCTTCGCCCAGCTCCACGATTTGTCCGGCAACTTCATGCCCGAGGACGCAGGGCTTAGGGAAGTCGATGGCTCCCCCGATTACATGCAGGTCAGAATGGCAAAGACCGCAGGCAGCGACTTTAATGAGCACCTCGCCCGCCTTGGGGTGGGGGGTACGAATCTCATTTACTTCCAGTCCCTTCTCAACATCACGAAGAACTGCGGCCTTCATTGTCTCGGGAATCGTCATATCCTGCTCCTTTGCTAGCTTTTATATCCGAATTTGTTACAGCCTTGACAGGTGCGCCCTAGAAGCTGCTCCTGTCACTCACTTCCAGTATCGTACAGATCCACATCTTTGTCCATACATTTTGACAAAAAGTGATTTTTTTACCTAAAGACTATATTAAAGACGACACGGACGGGACTATAGACACAAGTAAAAACGCTGCATAAGAAGATTTAACCCAGTTCCGGCATGCGTTGGTATTACTATATAAATGTAATAACAATAGCTCTATTGGTTTGCGCTTACCGAAGCTTCCTGGGTTCCTTAACCGTACCCCTTAGAGGCAACAAACTACAGATACTGACTCTAACTCCCGAGCCGTCGCGATGGTGCCACGAACACCTCCAGCATCTATCGGATCCTAGAAAGGAAACCATGCTTGACCTCACTCCTGGGCTAATCGCTATCTTGGTCGCCTGTGCTTTAATGTGCGGACTGGCAAAAACCGCCCTTCCGGGACTAGCCTGCATCCCGGTCGCCATCCTGGCAGCAGTAATGCCTACCCGCCCCTCCACTGCCCTAATGCTGCTGATGCTGCTGACCGGAGACCTGCTGGCCATCTGGACTTACCGTAAAGATGCTGATTGGAAAGTTCTGCGCGGCCTGTTTCCACCGGTAGCCGTGGGGGTAGCTATCGGCGCAGTTTTTCTGGCAAAAGTCTCTAACCAGGTGATGAAAGTTTCTATCGGGATTATTATTTTGGCGTTGACTGCCCTCACCCTGGGACTAATCTGGTATGCGCGCCGCACCGGACGTGACCTGGCGACCTCTATGGGCACTTCCCTACCCGCGCGGCTTTTTTACGGTTCTCTATCGGGCTTTACCACTATGGCCGCGAACTCAGGAGGCCCGGTGGTCTCCCTTTACTTCCTGGCCTCCCGTTTTGAAGTCCGCCGCTTCATGGGCACTCAAGCCTGGTTTTTCTTTATCGTCAACCTGCTAAAACTACCTTTTTCCGCCGGTATTGGCTTGATTGATCGGCAAATGCTACTGATCGCCCTATGCCTCGCTCCTCTAGTTCTAGGGGCAGCCCTCCTGGGGCGCTGGTGGATAGGGCGCATCGACAACAAAATCTTCGATCCCATTGTCACTGTCCTAACCATCGTTTCCGCAGTGTTCCTGCTGCTCTAACCGCGAGTGCGCCGCGTAATCCGATCGCGCCAGGAAAGGTTTTCCTCCCGCCCAAGAATTCGGAAAAACACCTCAGGCATTTTCCGAATTCTTATGCCCACCGCGCCCACTCGGATAAAACCTTTCCCGGCGCCTAAACCTATTTTCTCTCCGCGCAAACACAATTCGGTGGCTTTCGATTACCAGCACACGCAAACGCGGGGGCGAGCTGAGCTCGCCCCCGCGTATCAGGTAACTGACCTACAGATTTTCAGCTGTAGATTTAGCAGTTATTAGCTGTACATGTGCTCCATGTAGGTTTCGATTTCATCCAAAGACCGTCCGGAGGTTTCCGGCATGATCTTGAATAGCACCACTGCAATGATCAGGTTTAGTACCCCGTACATTGCGTAGGTGGGTCCACCGCCCAGAGCGGCAATCATCGGCGGGAAGGTCCAGGTAATGATGGCGTTCATAATCCACATACAGAAGATGGCAGTACCATTCATAATTCCGCGTACATTCGCGGGGAACATCTCACCCAGCATCGTCCAGACTACGGTACCGTTCGAAGACTGCACCACCAGCATGAATAGCGACATCATTAGCAGCACCAAGTACCCTGCCCACACCGGCACGCTGCCGGCTGCGTCATGCGGAGCAATCACAAACTGGAAGATTACAGCAATTCCCAGCAGCAGGATACCTACCAGGGTGACGTCCCAGATCAAAATGGTGCGCCGGCGGAACTTGGTAATCAGAATCAAGCCGATTGCCGAACCCACCACGCTCATCACGCCGTTAGCTACCTGCGCAGTAATCGCGGCAGAAGTTCCCATACCGGCAATACCCAAGACTTTCGGGGCGTAATACATAACGGTATTTACCCCGGTAGTCTGGTTGACAATCGCCAGGAATATACCAACGAACATTAGTTTACGCAGCCACGGCGTGTTCATTACGTCGCGGAAAGTACCCTTCTTGCCATGTTTTTCATTCTGGCGAGCCTCGACCATCTCGTATAGTTCCTCGGTAAGATCCCCATCTTTCTTGGGGTCACGTACCCGCTTCAAGGATCCAATAGCGGCGTAGACTTCCTGCTGCAGTACATGCCAACGCGAAGACTCCGGCATCAGGTGCATCCCTAGCCACAGAGCAACGGCAGGCACAGAACACAACACAATCATCCAACGCCAGGCAGAGCCGTTACCGGCGGAAACCGCCATATTCGAGATGAATTCGTGGATTGCTTGGGCATCAGAGCTACCCAGGTGCTTAGAAACGATCTGGTTTAAGGCATCCCAGGAGTATTCTCCAGCCTTCACTACCCCAGCAGGATCCGATTTGACGGTAATCTGCGGGCCGCCGTGAGCAGAGTTAATGATGGCATTCATCGAGAAGGCTAACAACTGGCCGACCACAATCATCAGCTGGTCAACAGCCACGATGGTACCGCGGATACGCTTAGGCGCAGTTTCCGCCAGGAATACCGGCACGGTTGCCGAGGCGCCACCTACGGCTAGCCCCAGGATCAGGCGGAACGGATACATTACCCAAATATTGGGGGCGAAAGTATTTCCGAGGGCGCCGATCAGGAACAGAATCGCCAGCATGATGATGTTGTGCCGGCGTCCATAACGGTCGGAGAGCCGCCCTCCAAATAGCGCTCCGAAGGCTGCGCCAAGGGTAAGAATACCGCCAATCGCACCCTCTTGAGCCGGGGTAATCCCCATGCCGCCTGCACCATGTGGCATATACATATAGGGCAAGGCTCCGGAGATAACCCCGGTGTCATACCCGAATAGCAGGGAGCCTAGCGTAGCCACTGCTGCCACGGCGATAACTCCCCGGTGTTTACCGGAGGCTGGCGCTTCTTGCACCATTTCGCGCAGTTCATCTTTACTCAACTCATTAAGAGGAGTTTTTTTCTTATTAATTTCCATTGCTAGAACTTTCTATATTGAAGAGATAGGTTATTTGTCGTAAGTGGTGATGCCGCTTACTTTAGGGACATCGTGCCATTTACCGTCTGCGGCGGAGGCCACGGTTGCCTGGTCGATCTCGGCTGCAGACCAACCATCAGCCACTGACGGCGCCACCTGCTCACCGGTTAAAACACCCGACAAGAATTGGAAACACTCGACCGCTTTCATATCGTCAAAGCCCATCGAAGTACCCGCTCCCGGCTGGAAACGCGAGAAATGCGGATAGTGAGGATTAGCCATCGAACGCACATACCCGTGAATAACCCCATTATCCTGACCAATACAAGCCTGCAGATCATTGAGGTATTCAAAGTTCCAACGCACCGAACCCTCGGTACCATAAACTTCCACAATATACTCAGCGCGCGGCCCCACGCTGACGCGAGAAGACTCCATAGTCCCCACCACGCCGGAATCAAAACGCACCATCATGGCCACATAGTCCTCGTTCCCGACTTCCTTCTTTTCATCAGAAACTTCCCAACCAGTATGACCCACACCAGTCTTAGTAGGAATAGGACGCTCTTTAATAAACGTGTCAGTAAGCGCCGACACCTGACTAATCCGATCACGCAACACATACTGCACCAGGTCAGCCCCATGACTCATGAGGTCACCAACCACACCAGCACCTGCCTTATCCCGGTCATAACGCCAGGTATAAGGCCCATCAGGACTAGCAGCATAATCAGCGATTAACCAACAACGAACGTTGGTAATCCGCCCCAGCTTCCCCTGCGCAATCAGTTCTCGCGCCTGCTCAACCGCCGGGGTATGGCGATAGTTAAAACCAACCGCCGTATTAACCCCCGCCTTAGCCGCAGCCTCAGCTATCTGCCGAGACTCAGTAGCACTTACCCCCATTGGTTTTTCAATCCAGAAAGGCTTACCAGCCTCCGCCGCCGCAACCGCGATCTCACGATGCAAAAAGTTGGGCGAACAAATAGAGACCACATCCACTTCCGGATCTGAGAGCACCTCCCGGTAATCAGCAACCGCTTTCTCAAAGCCCAAAGCTTTAGTTGCCAGCTCTTGGGTCTCAGCGATCGGATCACAAGCAACCACCAAACGCACCTCAGCTCCCAACTCCGGGAAACGCTCAGCCATCGCCTTATAGGAACGCGTATGCAAACGCCCCATCCAGCCCAGGGATATTACCCCTACGCCAATTTTTTTCTTATCGGACATCTAAACTCCTTACCCAGCCACCATCGGCCGTCATGCATTCAGCGCGTCGGAGCCTCCCTGCTCTATTACGCACGCCATTCAATGTAACCGAATTATTTCGCTTTGTCCAGCATTTGACTTAACATTGTTACATTTAATGGTGAGACGAGTATATAAGAAGAAAAACAAAGAGGCGCGGGGAGAGTTTACCCGGGCACTTACCCGATTAAACTCTCCCCGCGCGCATTGGCAGTTAATGCCCTCGCGCTCCATTTCCCTGCATTTCATCGCTATTCGCAGATGAACTAGGGATTAGTCCCATAAGCGGTTTCTTCGGGATTACCAGCACACGCAAACGTAGGGACGAGCTCAGCTCGCCCCCACGTATCAGGTAACTGACCTACAGATTTTCACCTGGAGATTTAGCAGTTACTTACTATAAATGTGCTGCATATAGGATTCGATTTCCTCCAAGGAACGCCCAGATGTTTCCGGCATTATCTTGAACAGCACCACCGCAATGATCAGGTTCAATACCCCGTATAAGGCATAGGTTGGTCCTGGCCCCAAAGCAGCTACCATCGGGGGAAAGGTCCAGGTAATAAAGGCGCTGACGATCCACATACAGAAAATGGCAGTACCATTCATAATCCCCCGTACATCCGCGGGGAACATTTCACCTAGCATCGTCCACACCACGGTGCCGTTCGAAGACTGCACCGCCAGCAAAAAAATCGACATCAACGCCAAGACTAGGTAACCTGCCCAAGCAGGCACCGCTGAGTCGGAAATATGCGGAGTAATCGCAAACTGGAAGACCAAGGCGATTCCAAGCAAGCTAATGCCAACTAAGGCCACATCCCAGATCAAAATAGTGCGCCGGCGGAACTTGGTAATCAGGATCAAACCGATTGCCGATCCCACGACGCTCATTAAGCCGTTCGCAACCTGCGCGAAAATCGCAGCAGAACTTCCCATGCCCGCAACGTTGAGAACTTTCGGCGCGTAATACAAAACCGTATTTACCCCGGTGGTTTGGTTGGCAATTGCCAGAAAAATCCCCACGAACATCAGTTTCCGCAGCCAGGGAGTGCCGATCACCTCCCGGAAAGTAGCTTCTTTCCCAAGACCTTGGCGTTGACGAGCCTGTACCATTTCCAGGAGCTCAATAGCGAGATCCCCATCTTTCTTCGGGTCACGGACCCGTTTAAGGGAGCCGATAGCAGCATAAACCTCTTGCTGTAATAGGTACCAGCGTGAAGATTCTGGAATCAGCTGCATTCCTAGCCACATGGCGATTGCCGGCGCAGAACAGGCGACAACCATCCAGCGCCAGGCAGTCCCATTACCGCCGGCAATCACCATATTGGAAAGAAAATCGTGCACTTTTTGCACGTCATCACTGCCCAGGTGGTTAGCCACCAACCGGTTCAACGTATCCCAGGAATATTCACCGGTCTTTACTACTCCCGCCGGATCCGATTTCACGATGATCCGAGGCCCGCCGTAGCAGAAATTAATAATCGCATTCATCGAGAAAGCCAATAGCAGTCCCGTTACAATCATCAGCTGATTAACCGCTAAAATGGTACCCCGGATGCGCTGGGGTGCAGATTCTGCCAAGAACACCGGCACAATAGCCGAAGTAGCTCCAATTGCAAACCCTAGGATTAGGAGAAATGGATACATCACCCAAATATGGGGGGCAAAGGCATTCCCGAGGGTGCCTACCACGAACAGCACCGTTAGTGGGATCATGGCGTGCTTACGCCCGTAACGATCCGACAGCCGTCCTCCCAATAGCGCCCCAAATGCAGCGCCCAAGGGAAGAATACCGCCGATAGCGCCCTCTTGTGCAGGGGTAATCCTCATCCCGCCAGCTCCATACGGCATACACATATAGGGCAAGGCTCCGGAAATAACCCCGATATCGTAGCCGAAAACCAAAGATTCCAGAGCGGCCAAAACGGTTAAGCTAATAACTCCGCGCTTTTTGCCTGCAGGCGGAGTTTCCTGCACCATCTGGCGCAGTGTTTCTTCACTTAACTGCGCCAGCGGAGTTTTCCCACGGTAATTTGCCACTGCTGAAACCTTCTGTGATCGAAAAAGGAAGCTATCTATTTTATCTTGCTACGGAACTAACATAAAGGTATTTCCTCATCAGGTTTGCCCTACTGGCAAGAAAATACCAAAGGCGCGGGGAGAGTTTACCCGGGCACTTACCCGATTAAACTCTCCCCGCGCCTTACAGCTATCAGGAACCCGACGAAAAATCTTGCCAGATCTTAGGCCTTAGCGATCCCTTTAAAAAGCTATCGAAAACCTACTTGGCTTTCTCGATAATTTCGCTAACCCGCCAACGCTTGGTCTTGGACAGGGGACGAGTCTCCATAATCCGTACCAAGTCGCCGGTGCCGCATTCATTATTCTCGTCATGCACCTTGTAGCGCTTGCGGCGGTTAATCACCTTGCCGTACAAGCGATGCTTAACGCGATCTTCGACCTGCACAACTACCGTCTTATCCATCTTGTCAGATACGACGTAGCCCTGCAGCACCTTGCGGTGATTACGCTCTACCGTAGCGGTTTTCTCTGTTTCTTCGCTCATGAATCCTACTCCTCAGCCTGCGGAGCGGTACGAATACCGAGCTCCCGCTCTCTAGCGATGGTGTAAATGCGGGCAATATCGCGACGCAACTGCCCGATCTGACCGCGATCCTCACCAGCACCGGTGGCCAGCTGGAAACGCAGATTGAACAGCTCGGTCTTAGCTTCGTCTAGTTTCTGGGAAAGCTGTTCTTCGTCCAGCAAATCCAAATCAGACATTTTAAGGCCCTTAGCCATTACTGATCACCGCCTTCACGACTAATGAACCGGGTCTTAATCGGCAGCTTGTGCTGCGCGCGGCTCATAGCTTCCCGAGCGATGTCTTCAGACACGCCCGCCAATTCGAACAGTACGCGACCAGGTTTGACCGGAGCCACCCACCATTCAGGAGAGCCTTTACCAGAACCCATACGAGTTTCAGCCGGCTTCTTGGTCAGCGGACGGTCGGGGAAAATGTTGATCCACACTTTACCGCCGCGCTTAATGTAGCGTGTCATCGCGATACGAGCGGCTTCGATCTGCCGGTTGGTGATATAGGCGTGATCGAGAGCCTGAATGCCGTATTCGCCGAACGCCAGTTCGGTACCGCGCTTAGCCATGCCCTTACGGTTGGGGCGATGCTGTTTGCGCCATTTAGTCCTACGAGGAATTAACACGTTACTCCTCCGTTCCGTTTTCTTGCGGCTTCTCGGCGTCGGCTACCGGCTTTTCAGCAGGAGCCTCAGCCGCGGGTGCCTCTTTTTCCGAGGACGTAGCCTCGGCGTTTCCCGCCGGTGCCTGGGCAGCGGCCTCTTGCCGGCCCTCGCCCCGTCCGCGCCGGCCGCCGCGTCCGCCATCCCGACCTGCGCGGCCACGACGTCCGCTTCCGCGTCCGCCGCGTCCACCGGATTCCGCCTGTTTCCGGGCGAATTCGGTTTCTGTGAGATCGCCTTTATAAATCCACACTTTCACGCCGATGCGTCCGAAAGTGGTGTGAGCTTCATAGAAGCCGTAATCGATCAGGGCGCGCAGCGTATGCAACGGCACCCGACCTTCGCGGTAAAACTCTGAACGTGACATTTCTGCCCCGCCCAGACGGCCAGAGCACTGCACCCGGATCCCGAGGGCTCCCCCGCGTAGCGCCGACTGCATACCTTTACGCATTGCGCGCCTAAACGATACGCGTGCCGCAAGCTGTTCCGCGATCCCTTGCGCCACTAGCTGCGCATCGATCTCGGGATTCTTAACCTCGAGGATGTTCAGCTGCACCTGCTTACCGGTGAGCTTCTCCAAATCGCCACGCAGGCGATCTGCCTCAGCGCCACGCCGGCCAATAACGATACCGGGGCGAGCGGTATGCAAATCAACCCGTACCCGATCGCGGGTGCGTTCAATATCGATCTGCGAAATCCCGGCGCGCTCCAGGCTCCTTTCCATGACCTTACGAATGCGCACATCTTCATCTACGAAATCACTGTAACGCTGTCCCGGCTTAGTGGAGTCCGAGAACCAGCGGGAACGGTGATCGGTGGTAATACCTAGCCGAAAACCGGTAGGGCTAACCTTTTGTCCCATTAGTCGTTCTCCTCTTCCTGTTTGCCGTCAGAAACTTCGATCGTAATGTGGCTGGTCCGTTTAAGGATTCGCCCAGCACGCCCTTGCGCGCGCGGACGGAATCGCTTCATCGTGGGGCCTTCATCTACGTATGCCCGCGAAACCTTCAGTTCCGCAAACGTTTCTTTGTCGCCAGACCGATCTGCTTTAGCGGCGGCGTTGTACATTGCGCTGCGAAGCACCTTGCGAACATCAGTTGCGACCGCTTGCGGAGCGAAACGCAGGATGTCGTAGGCCTCGAGGGCGTTCTTGCCGCGAATCATGTTCACGACGCGACGCGACTTCTGCGGCGTAGAGCGCACGAAACGCGCTTTCGCCATGCCTTCCATCTTTGCCTTCTTTCTCTTCCGGCGCGCCTAGCGGCGGCGTGCCTTTCGGTCGTCCTTGTCATGTCCGCGGAAGGTACGAGTAGGAGCAAATTCGCCCAACTTGTGACCAACCATGTTTTCGGTGATGTACACCGGAACGTGTTTGCGTCCGTCGTGTACCGCGATAGTGTGCCCAATAAAATCGGGGGTAATCATAGAGCGGCGTGACCAGGTCTTGATAACCGACTTTTTATTGGCGTCATTCAGAGCGTCGACTTTTTTCATCAAATGGTCGTCGACGAAAGGACCCTTCTTTAGGCTACGTGCCATGATTTATCTCCTACCTAACGCTTCTTGCCGGTCCGCCGACGACGCACAATCAGGCGATCGCTGGCTTTATTCGGACGGCGGGTACGACCCTCGGGCTTACCCCAGGGGCTAACCGGGTGACGACCACCGGAAGTACGGCCTTCGCCGCCACCGTGCGGGTGATCAACCGGGTTCATTACCACACCACGTACCTTGGGACGATTGCCCTTCCAGCGCATCCGTCCGGCTTTACCCCAGTTGATATTGCCGTGGTCAGAGTTACCAACCTCGCCGATGGTGGCGCGGCAAGCAGCCTCCACGTTACGGATTTCCCCGGAAGGCATCCGCAGCTGGGCATATTTGCCTTCTTTCGCCACCAGCTGCACGGAAACTCCCGCGCTGCGAGCAATCTTCGCTCCCCCGCCAGGACGCATTTCCACTGCGTGAATCACGGTACCCAACGGAATGTTGGTTAGGGGCAAACAATTGCCAGGCTTAATATCAGCAGCCGGCCCCTGTTCTATCCGGTCGCCCTGATGCAACTTATTGGGGGCAATGATGTAACGCTTGTCGCCATCTGCATAGTGCAGAAGGGCGATATTGGCGCTGCGGTTCGGATCATATTCGATGTGGGCAACCTTTGCGGGCACCCCATCTTTGTCGTGACGACGGAAATCGATCACGCGGTAACGGCGCTTATGTCCCCCGCCACGCCGGCGGGAAGTGATACGGCCGTCATTGTTACGTCCACCGGTTTTGTGGATAGGACGCAGCAGAGACTTCTCCGGATGGTCGCGGGTGATTTCCGCGAAATCGGAAACCGACGCGAAGCGACGCCCGGGAGTAGTCGGCTTGTATTTACGAATACCCATTACTTGTTCACCCCTTACGCAGACGCTTCGTTGAAGATATCGATTGTGCCTTCAGCGAGGGTAATAATGGCGCGTTTGCCATCTTTCCGCTTGCCATATCCGGTGCGAGTACGTACCCGCTTACCTTTGCGCGCAATCGTATTTACGGTCTTTACTTTCACATCGAAGATTTTTTCGATGGCAATCCGAATCTCGGTCTTATTGGCTTTGGGGTCTACCTCGAAAGTGTATTTACCCTGATCCATTAGGCCATAGGCTTTTTCCGAGACGATCGGGCGGTAAATAATATCCCGCGGGTTCTTAGTAACCTCGAGTGCCATTGCTTTACGCCTCCTGTCCGGTCTTGTCGGAGATGAACTGGCGAATCGCGGCCTCAGTGAAGATAACGTCCTCATTGTTGAGTACGTCATAGGTGTTGAGCTGGTCAACCATGAGCAGATGTACCTGCGGCAGGTTACGCACTGACAATACCTGTTCTTCTTCCGAGCGGCTCAGCACTACCAGAACGTAACGCTGATCTACCAGGGATTCGATATGTTCGCGACCCGCTTTGGTGGAAGGGGTATCCCCGGCCACCAACTGAGATACGAGATGCATACGATCCTTGCGTACCCGATCAGACAAAGCGCAAGCTAGAGCCGCCGCCTTCATCTTCTTGGGGGTACGCTGGGAGTAGTCGCGCGGTTGTGGGCCATGGGCTACTCCGCCACCACGCCACTGCGGTGCGCGAATGGAGCCTTGACGAGCCCGGCCGGTGCCTTTCTGACGCCACGGCTTCTTGCCGCCACCACGCACCCGACCACGGGTCTTCGTGGAGTGAGTACCCTGACGAGCCGCTGCCAGCTGGGCGTTAACTACCTGGTGCATTAAAGCGATATTGGGATCCCGATCAAAAATGCTGGCGGGCAGATCAACGCTGCCAACTTGCTTACCAGCGGGATCAGTTACGTTTAGCGAAAGATTAGTCATAGTTACGCACCTTTCACTGCACTACGAATCAGGACAATGCCGCCCTTGGGGCCGGGAATAGCCCCGGTAACCAAGACAATGCCTTTTTCGGCATCGACTGCCTGAACTTTAAGATTTTGGATGGTACGGCGATCCCCACCCATGCGTCCGGCCATGCGTAGGCCTTTGAATACGCGTCCGGGGGTGGCGCAAGCGCCGATAGAACCAGGTTTACGGTGGTTACGGTGAGCACCATGGGAGGCAGAAACACCGGCAAAGCCGTGGCGTTTCATAACCCCGGCGAAGCCTTTACCTTTGGTCTTTCCGGTAACATCCACTTTCTGGCCGACTTCAAAAATGTCGGCAGCCAGTTCCTGGCCAAGAGTGAATTCGTCATCTCCGCCAGTGCGCACCTCTACCAGGTGGCGACGGGGGCTGACGCCTGCTTTATTGAAATGGCCGGCAAGGGGCTTGGTGACTTTGCGCTGGTCAATCTGGCCAAAACCGATTTGAATGGCTGTGTAGCCATCGGTTTCTTGGTCACGGACCTGCGTCACCACGTTCTTGTCGACCTGCACGACGGTGATGGGAACGACTTTTCCGTCTTCGTCCCAAACCTGCGTCATGCCTAGCTTGCGGCCGAGAAGTGCCCTGGTGGGTACTGCGGCAGCCGGCTGGGTCTGCGTGGTCATAATTATTATCCTTAGAGTTTGATCTCGATGTTTACGTCAGCGGGCAAATCGAGACGCATTAGCGAATCGACTGCCTTAGGCGTCGGGTCGACAATATCGATGAGTCGTTTGTGCGTACGCATTTCAAACTGCTCACGACTGTCCTTGTACTTGTGTGGCGACCGAATCACGGTGAACGTGTTCTTTTCGGTCGGCAAAGGTACTGGGCCTACCACTGTGGCGCCCGCGCGCTGGACCGTTTCCACGATCTTTTTCGCGGACGAGTCAATGACCTGATGGTCATATGACTTCAGCCGGATGCGGATTTTCTGTCCCGCCATTCCGTCTACCTCTTCTTCTTCCGTAGATGTTTCCCCGGTGATTATCCCGGGCCTGCCAGGGGATTTCCTCCCTTGCTTGCGCCAAGCCCGCAGGGGCGAACTTAGCCGGTGACAAGCGCAAAAAGCCCTAAAACATATTAGGGAGGTGATCTGCGTGCTCCCCGGCGAACTGTTTCACCAGGCACGAATCGATTCCTGCGTTCTTGCTACCGGGCGCTAGGAGAGCGGGTACGCGCTGCGCACCTTTCAACTAGAGCCAGTAAACAACTCTAACGCGCCGCCTCGAACCCTTTCAAGCTGCACTCATGTGAATGACCCCACGTCCCCGCATCCGGGCGTGTCGCAGCACTTATTTTCTGCCGCGCAAGGGTTGCTTTTAGTAATATCCTGCGCGGAAACTAGGTTTTTCCTCCCGCCCAAAAACTCTAAAAATGCTCTACGCATTTTCAGAGTTATACGCCCGCCTAGCCTAATCGGATAAAACCTAGTTCCCGCGCAGCCTGCCAAGAAATACCCTTACGCAGGCACCATACTTGAGCGGGAAAAATTTATCCGAGTGGGCGCGGTGAAACTGTCTGCCGCAATCAGGGAGCGCCGCGCTCGACCTTTCTTGCTCTCATTAACGGCGACCTGTCGGAATTTCCGACAGGTCGCCGCCACCTCCAACTCGTCCTCGGAATAAATATCGCCATTTTCCCCTCCCCCGCGTTTCCCTTGGCGAAAATTTCCGCGCATAAACGCCGCTTTGAAGTAACAGGAATTAACAGATGCTGGGCATCAACTCCTGCTGTGGGGGTTAGCGATAGATTTCGCGCCGATGTCTTATGAAGAGTGCAAGAATAACAAAGCGGTCATCTTTGATTTCGACTATAAGCCGATAATCCCCAATCCGATAGCGCCATAATCCAGCTAGATTTCCCGTTAAAGCTTTTCCGAGGGCGCGTGGGTTTTCGGTACCGGAAATATGCTTAGTGATCCATCCCTTTATGATGCGTTGTGTGTTACGGTCAAGCTTTTTAAAGTCTTTATCAAAGCGTTTCGATGTTTGCAGGGTCCATCTCATAGACCGCACTCTTCCCATAGTTCTTCAATGGGACGTGATTTGCGGCCATCGCGCTCGTATTCTTCAAGAGCTTCGCGCGCTATTTGTAAGTCGTATTCATCTTCAAGCCGCTCAAAGAACGCCTGTTTAAAGGCATCGCCAAGAGAGATTGAATGAATGCGCGCATAGCTGGAGGCTAGACGTTGTTCTTCGTCAGTCAAACTAATAGATATCGGCATAATACAATCTCCCCTTTCCTTAACTTCATAGTATTCCGGTTATGGGCAAACACATCAAGGGTGTCGGCTTTTTTCCAATGACATAGTGCCGTAACCGGGTTGACATCGTGGCGGTAGGGGTATTATCTCGCGCAAAAGTGGAGATAATCCCCACCTGACATTGGGGCTGCCGCTGTAAAAGCGCTCGGGGGACCCCAGTGAGCCTTGCTTCGCTCGGATCTAGCCCCCTCTCGCATTTTTACCTGGTCAGCCCATTTACAGCCGCAGCACTTACGGGTGCAGAACACCGTACCGCATGCGGGGGGAGGTTTTATCCGAGTAGGTGCGGTGGGCATAAGAATTTGGGAAACGTCGCTACGTTTCTCAAATTCTTGGGTGGGAGGAAAAACTATCCCCCGCCGCTTGCCCCAACTGAAGGACAATTAAAAAAGTTGTGCCTGGGAGTTAACTCCCAGGCACAACTGAAAAGATTAGAAACTAATCGTTGATTAGTTTACAGATCGATCTTGGTTACACGACCAGAACCAACGGTGCGGCCACCTTCACGAATAGCGAAGCCGAGGCCAACCTCCATAGCGATAGGCTGAATGAGCTCTACCGAGATTTCGGTGGTGTCACCGGGCATAACCATTTCCTTGCCCTCGGGCAGGGTGATAACGCCGGTAACGTCGGTGGTACGGAAGTAGAACTGGGGACGGTAGCCAGAGTAGAAGCTCTTGTGGCGGCCACCTTCGTCCTTCTTCAGAATGTAGACCTGACCTTCAAACTTGGTGTGGGTGGTGATAGAACCGGGAGCAACCACAACCTGGCCGCGCTCAACGTCTTCACGCTTGATACCACGCAGCAACAGACCGGTGTTGTCACCAGCTTCAGCAGTATCCATAGACTTGTGGAAGGTCTCGATACCGGTAACGGTGGTCTTCTGAGGATCGCGAATACCCAGGATTTCCACTTCGGAGTTCAGCGGAAGGGTACCGCGCTCAACACGACCGGTAACCACAGTGCCACGACCGGTAATGGTGAATACGTCCTCAACCGGCATCAAGAAGGGCTTGTCCAGATCGCGAACCGGTTCCGGAATGTATTCGTCAACCGCTTCCATCAGCTTCTGAACCTGGCCAACCCACTTTTCGTCGCCCTCGAGCGCCTTCAAAGCAGACACCTGGATGATCGGAGCGTTATCGCCATCGAAGTCCTGGCTGGACAGCAGGTCGCGGCATTCTTCCTCAACCAGTTCCAGCATTTCTTCGTCGTCAACCATGTCGCACTTGTTCAGAGCGACCAGGATGGCGGGAACGCCCACCTGACGAGCGAGCAGTACGTGCTCACGAGTCTGAGCCATGGGGCCGTCAGTTGCGGCAACCACCAAGATGGCTCCATCCATCTGGGCTGCGCCGGTAATCATGTTCTTGATGTAGTCGGCGTGACCGGGGGCGTCTACGTGTGCGTAGTGACGCTTCTCAGTCTGGTATTCAACGTGGGAAACGTTAATGGTAATCCCGCGTTCACGTTCTTCCGGAGCGTTGTCTACGTCCTCGAAAGGAGTAAATGCATTCAGTTCCGGATAGGTGTCATGCAGCACTTTGGTGATAGCCGCGGTCAAGGTGGTCTTGCCGTGGTCAACGTGCCCAATAGTACCAATGTTAACGTGCGGTTTAGTCCGCTCGTACTTAGCCTTAGCCACTTAATGTCCTCCTGGACTCGGGTAGTTATCTATCGCTTGGTTGTCAAAGTAAAGGTTAACACCCAACGCGAATGATCTCCTACGGGTTTATCTGTGATTTTTAACAAAATAAAAGGCACCCGCGAGGGCTATTCGCCTCGGGTCTTAGCAATGATTTCCTCAGCAACTGAGCGGGGGACCTCATCGTAGCTGTCAAACTGCATCGTGTAAACGGCGCGACCCTGCGTCTTTGAACGCAAGTCGCCCACATACCCAAACATTTCCGACAGCGGAACCTTTGCCCGGACTTCTTTCACTCCATTGACATCGTCCATGGACTGAATAAATCCGCGGCGAGAGGAAAGATCGCCCATCACGTCACCCATGTACTCTTCCGGAGTTCTGACCTCAACGGCCATAATCGGTTCGAGCAATACGGGCTTAGCGCGACGTGCACCCTCCCTCAAAACCATGTTACCGGCAATCTTGAATGCCATTTCCGAAGAGTCGACGTCATGGTAAGCACCATCCGTCAAGGTCGCCTTAATACCGGTTAGCGGGTAACCAGCCAAGACGCCTCCCTCCATGGATTCGCGAATGCCCTGGTCTACCGAAGGAATGTATTCGCGAGGAATACGTCCACCGGTAATCTTGTTTACAAACTCGTATGGTTCTTCCGCATCCGTAGGGAGCGGTTCGAAAGTGACCAGTACCTTTGCGAACTGGCCGGAACCACCGGTCTGCTTCTTGTGAGTGTACTCTACATCCTCGACCGTCTTACGGATGGTTTCGCGGTAGGCAACCATCGGTGCGCCCACATTTGCTTCCACGTGAAACTCGCGTTTCATCCGGTCTACCAGTACGTCCAGGTGGAGCTCGCCCATACCGCCAATCACGGTCTGGCCGGTCTCGTCATCTAGGCGGACGGTGAAGGTCGGGTCTTCTTCCGCCAGGCGCTGAATCGCAATGCCTAGCTTCTCCTGGTCAGCCTTGGTCTTAGGCTCGATAGCCACGTGAATAACCGGATCCGGGAAGTTCATAGATTCCAAAACTACCGGATGGTCACTGTCGCACAAGGTATCGCCAGTGGTGGTGTCTTTCAAACCCACGAAGGCGTAAATGTTACCGGCATGTGCGACCTCAATCGGATTTTCCTTATTGGAGTGCATCTGGAAAATCTTGCCAACGCGCTCTTTCTTATCCTTGGTGGCGTTGGCCAGGTTAGACCCGGCCTTAATCTGCCCAGAATAAATTCGCACGTATGTCAGTTTGCCGTAGAAAGGATGCGCGGCAATCTTAAACGCTAAAGCAGCGAAAGGAGCCTCATTATCCGGAGGACAAAGCACCGTCTTTTCTTCATCGCTGGGTAGATGTCCCTCAAGAGCGGGAACATCCAACGGCGAAGGCAGGTAACGTAAAACGCCATCGAGAACCGGCTGTACACCCTTGTTCTTGAAAGCGCTACCCGCGAACACCGGGTAAATTTCGCTCTTCAAAGTGAGTTCGCGAATACCCGCGATGATCTGTTCGTTGGTAAGCTCCCCGTTTTCCAGGTAAGCCTCCATCAATTCATCGTTAGCTTCCGCGGCCGCGTCAATCAGTTTCTCGCGGTACTCTTCCGCGCGAGCCTGCAGATCAGCAGGAATCTCGCCGTATTCTAAGATTGCCCCCAATGTGGGGTCGCCTTCTTTAACCTTACCGCCGGCTTTCTCAGCCTGCTCGGCGCTGAAAGTCTCGGGGAAGTAGATTGCTTTCATTTCCAGCAAATCAACAACCCCTTTAAACTCGGCCTCAGCACCAATCGGCAGTACCATCACTACCGGCTTGGCGTGCAGACGGTCTTCAATAGTCTTAACCGAGTAGTAGAAGTCCGCACCCAGTTTGTCCATCTTATTGACGAAGCAAATACGGGGAACGTCATACTTATCCGCCTGACGCCAAACGGTTTCCGACTGGGGCTCTACGCCCTCTTTGCCGTCGAAAACGGCAACTGCACCGTCGAGGACGCGCAGGGAGCGCTCTACCTCAACAGTAAAGTCAACGTGACCAGGGGTATCAATGATGTTAATCTGCTTACCGTTCCAAAAGCAGGTAGTTGCCGCGGAGGTAATGGTGATTCCGCGTTCTTTTTCCTGTTCCATCCAGTCCATGGTGCCGGCACCATCATGGGTTTCCCCAATCTTGTAGTTGATGCCCGTGTAGTACAGGATGCGTTCAGTTACAGTGGTTTTACCAGCATCAATGTGTGCCATGATGCCGATGTTGCGAACCTGAGATAGGTCAGCAAGCACTTCTAATGCCACAATCGTTCCTTCCGGTTAGGTTTACCAGCGGTAATGAGCGAAAGCCTTGTTGGACTCCGCCATCTTGTGCATATCTTCACGACGCTTCACCGCAGCACCCAAGCCGTTAGAAGCATCCAAAATTTCGTTCATGAGGCGTTCGGTCATGGTTTTTTCGCGGCGCTGCCGCGAAAAATCAACCAGCCAACGCAGCGCCAAAGTGGTCGCGCGCGCCGGGCGCACTTCCACCGGTACCTGATAGGTGGCGCCACCGACACGGCGAGAACGAACCTCTAGAGCAGGACGAACATTTTCTAGAGCTCGTTTGAGCACGCTTACCGGTTCCTGCTCGGTACGTTCACGTACGCCCTCGAGCGCACCGTAAACGATACGTTCCGCCAAAGATTTCTTGCCGTCTAGCAGCACCCGATTGACCAACTGGGTAACAATGGTCGAGTTATAAACCGGATCAACTGCCAAAGGGCGCTTGGGAGCTGGACCTTTACGAGGCATACTACTTCTTCTCCTTCTTCGCGCCGTACTTGGACCGACCCTGGCCACGGTCACGCACACCCTGGGTGTCCAGCGCGCCGCGCACGATGTGGAAACGCACACCGGGCAGATCCTTTACACGTCCACCGCGCACCAGCACAATGGAGTGTTCTTGCAGATTGTGTCCCTCGCCGGGGATGTAAGCGGTCACTTCAATGCCGCTAGACAGGCGAACACGCGCCACTTTCCGCAATGCCGAGTTCGGCTTCTTCGGGGTGGTGGTGTAAACACGAGTGCAAACGCCGCGACGCTGGGGCGAGCCCTTTAGCGCACGAGTTTTACTCTTCGCCTTCTTAGTTGAGCGTCCTTTGCGGACCAACTGTTGGATGGTAGGCACTACTTCTCCTGTTACTTAATGTCGAAACACTTGCCACGCGGTACCAAGATATCAGCCCCGAAAACGGGCATGCTGCACCGCCGGGGCCGGCCCGCCAGGTTAAGGCTGCACAGGATGCTTGCCTAGGTGGTCAGCGGATCGCGCCTAACTGACTTACCCTTAACGTCCGGAGCTCAACGGAAAAGAGCCCGCGCCAGAAAATCCGGCTAGTTCGGAGCCCGGTATCGCGGGCACCATGTTTAAAGTTAGTCAGCCCCCCTATTGCTGGTCAAACCGGATTAAACAATAACCGCTCTTTTGTGACTGATTACATGTGCAAAGCTAGAGTTCCGGGATCGTTTGCCGATATTACCGGTAGGTTCGTGTCGGCTAGCTTCCTGGCATATTATGGGGAATCGTGCGTCCATCTAGCCTGCCTGTAAACGGAGTTTTGCAATACCGTGTCTCCCGGCTAAGCGATTATGAATGCCACTTAGAGCAGGTAATAGGGCTTTTAGAGCAAAACCATCGGCTAGTTTCAACGGAAAGCACTTCCCCGGATACCTTTACCGTTTGGAGCGGGTCGAGGCTCAAGTTAGCAGGTTTAGGAATCGCTTGGCAGGCCAGTTTTAGCGGCGATAATGCTTTTTCTAAAGCCGAGGACGCGTGGCGGGATTTGTGCAAGCACGCTCAGAATACTGCTGGTAACTCGAGCGACATTTCAGAGGGAAGTACGGGGGTCAAGCATACGGAAGCAGGAAAGCTAAACTGGCCGCTAGTTTTGGGCAGTTTCGGATTTACTGCCACTACCCCCTCACTGCTACTAGTGCCGACTTTAGCGGTAGTTTCCAGCGGCTCTCACACCTGGCTGTGGCAAGCTCGCTGGCAGGCAAGGCAAGCAGATTTCCAAGGACGCCGGGCGAATGCACAGGAAGCGGAGAAGCCTACAGCAGCGCATACTGCTCAATCATCCCCGCTATCGCCTTCCAGCCCGGCGCAGGTACTTCGCGAAACGTACCCCCATTTAAAACCAGAAGCCTGGAAGGCGGCAGTCGGGCGCGCGGTAGCAGAAATCCGCGCCGGAAGCGCGGAAAAAATCGTGCTTGCCCGGGATAAAGAACTAGCCTTTGACCGCGATGTTTCCTTGACCAGGGTCACCAAATACTTGGCCGACAAATACCCTACTTGCTGGACTTATGCGATTGGTGACCTGGTGGGAGCCAGCCCCGAAATGCTAGCTAGTGTAAATGAAGGGAAGCTGCTATGTCGCGTCCTCGCAGGCTCCGCCGTTCCTTCCCAGGAACAACGTCTGTTAAACGACCCCAAAGAGCAGTTAGAGCATCGCTTAGCGGTACAAAGCGCCCAGGAATCGCTGACCGAACTGAACTTAGATTTACAGGTACCTGCCCCGCGCCTGCTGCACCTGGGGTATGTTACCCATTTGGCAACCGATATTACCGCCGAGAACCTTGCAGAACAGGCAGTTACTTCTCTGCGTGCGGCAGCGGCGCTCCATCCCACGGCAGCAGTTTGTGGCAAACCCCGCGAAGTTGCTGCCGAACGTCTGTCCGCCCTCGAAGCTATGGATCGGCGCCGTTACGCCGCCCCAATCGGTTGGATGGATGCTGGTGGCGAGGGCGAGTGGGCGATTGCCCTGCGGTGCGCGCAGCGCAACCCTGCTCGCGCTGACACTTACCGACTGATAGCTGGGGCGGGAATCATGGCAGATTCTGATCCCCAGCGCGAACTGGCCGAAACCGAAACCAAAATGTCACCTCTCTACCGCGCCCTCCAGGCGTAAAACTTGGGTCAAAGGGCAGCTAGTTCCCGGCGGATTTCAGATTCTAAAGCGGCACGGCGAGCCCGCAAATCCGGCAAATAAGCATTAATCTCCACGATTTCCCGGCGCGGATTCTCGCACAGAATCCTTTTCAGTTCCTCTATGTCGTTTGCGCAGCGGTAATCCCAACCCAAACCAGCCGCGAGCAAGGAAAGGTCGAAATCTTGCGGCGTCAAAAAATAGCGGTCAAAGACTTTCTGGTTCTCCTGTTCACCGTGTTCAAGGGTAGAGAAAATGCGTCCTCCCCCATCGCTGAGTACCAACACCTGTAAGACCGGCGCGGCCTCCAATGCCCCGGTGAGCAACCCGGTTAAATCATGCAGGCAAGTTAAATCTCCGGCGATCAGCCGCACCGCCTGCCCGGTTCCGGAGGCTAGTCCCAAGGCAGTCGCGATATTTCCATCGATCCCTGCCAAGCCGCGATTCGCGCAATAGGTAATCCCCCGATCTCCCCGCGCTGCCAAATCGAAAGCACGAATCGTATTAGAGGCACCGAGCATAGTCAGCGGAGGAGCACCGGCAGCACTCACCTGCTTATCGTCTAGCTGGGCAGGTATGCTCTCACCGCTGCCTACGGCGCCGCTATCCAGGAGATTATCCGCGCCGTTTAGAGCTTTTTTAGCCTTCGTTCCACTGTCCCGAGCTGAATCAGGGTCACGGTTAACCCACGCGTCATACACATCCTCATAAATACGGGCGAAAGCGTAGGGATCGATCCCCATTTCCAGTTCCCGCAGGCTACCTTCTAGTTCCGGAGCGCTTTCGGGAAGGGACATACGGAGGCGGTGGGCAGCTTCATTCTCGCCGTGTTTCTCTTCACCGGCGGTAGCAAAACCGAGATTAGGTATTTTTTCCGAGGGCGTAACCGGTATATCCTTCGCTACCTGCGGCAATTCTCGGGGATCGATCGCCGCGTAGTTGGCGTTTTGCCACACGGTTACTGCCCGACGATCAACACCTGTGCGGTAGGCACGTTCGACCGCTTGCGCTGCCTGGCGCCATCGTGCCAACCAGGCAGGGCTAGCGGCCGCGGGAAAAACGGAATCTACCTGCGCGGTGGTGGTAGAAACATATTCTCCGGTGAGATTAGTTTTCGCTCCTAAACTAGGCAGGCAATAGATAGGAATATCGTCCCGGGAAAGCAACGCACTTATCGGACGCGACAAAGTGGCATGACCAGCTATAATCACCTGCTCTATTTCATCAGCGAGGGCAGGAAGCACCTGCGGAGCATGCGCGATCTGCACCGCGTTGCCCGGTTTCAGGGTAACTGTTGGTTCCGCCAACACCGGGAGCCCCCAACTTTGCGCTGTCCGCGTCACCTGCGGAGGACATTGATCGGCCAAAACCACCACGGTTTTTGCGTTTTTTCGGGGAGGTTCACCCTCACCATCCGCAACTATCTGATTTTTCCAAGATGACTGCGAGGAGGGCGCGCTTTGCCCTTGCTCTAAGGTAAGAGCTTGCAGCTCGGGGGGAATCTGCCAAGTATTTGAAGTCACCAAGGGCGGCGCAAAACACAAATTGATATGTAGCGGGCAGCGCTGCCCGTGTCCGCCCTCCCCGGGTCCCCCGGCCTGAGCGAGAGCTGCATTCAAACGGTCTTTTACTACTGGCAGGGCGTCCTCGCTAGCGTCGATATCTAGAGCCGCCGGGCAGGCAGTCCCAAAAATCCTTTCCTGCCAGGTAGTTTGGTTCGCTCCGGTACCGCGAGCGGTACGGGGACGATCGGCGCTCAAGACAATCAGCGGGATACCGCAGTGGAAAGCCTCCAGCAATCCGGCATGCAACTCCGCCACTGCAGTCCCCGAAGTGACCACTAGGGCTACCGGATTGTAAGCTGCGTCCTCGTCCTTATAGATACCGGATTTGGCCAGTCCCAGCGCGAAGAAAGCCGCAGAACGCTCATCCAGGCGCACATGGGTACGCACCACCCCTGCCTGTTCTAACGCTGCCAAAGCATAGGTTAGGGGCGCAGAACGAGAACCCGGACAAATCACGAAATCACGCACCCCCGCGCGCACCAACTCGCTGAGCACTAGGCGCGCCAAGGAGGTGGCTGATTCTAGGTGCCCTCCCGCCAGGTCTGGGGATTGATTATTTTGGGAGCTACACGAGGAGGTGGAGGGAAAAGAAACGTCGCTCACCGACTAGCTACCTCCGCTACGTCCCGCATCCGCTGACTCCAACGGTTAACCAGATCTCGGCGATTATCGTTGTCAGGAGCACTAATTAAGTCGGTGTTTATTTCTACTTCCCGTACCTCTAGTTGACCGTCCCGTACCTGCCAGGGCTGGCGGGAAACATCGGATTTTAGTAGCTGGCTGGTGGCCAGGCCACAGGCATGGGGAAGCCGGGTCATTGCTGCTCCGGCGCGCACCCCTAATCCGATACCTACCGCACTATCAACTGCGGAAGAAACCACCACTTCCAGGCCGCGTTCATTGGCTTTCTTCGCCAAATCAATAACCGCCGAGACTCCCCCCAGGGGCTGGATTTTCACCACCATCACATCCGCACAGCCTGCCGGCAAATCGGCGAGTGGATCTGGGGAGCGGCGAATCAGCTCATCAACCGCGATGGGCACCGAAGTTGCGCCCCGCAATTCCAGTAGTTCCCGGGCGCTCTTGCAGGGCTGCTCTACATATTCCAATTCTCCAGCTGCCTCGTCTAAGGCCGCTATCGCTTCCTTTGCTTCCGCCAGGTTCCACGCGCCATTAGCATCTACCCGAATCCGATAGTTTCCGCCGAATTGGTTTTCGAGGGCGGCGCGCACGGCTTTTATCCGTTCTACATCATCGGCAAGTTCCGTGCCCCGATCTGCTACTTTAACTTTCGCAGTCCGGCAGCCTCCGCTTTGCTCCACAATTTCCGTGGCGCGTTTAGGGGATACCACCGGCACGGTCACATTCACGGGAACACTGTCTCGCACTATCTGCGGCTCAGGCTCGGTGAGGGCGTTGACGGTTGACCATAGCCATCGTTTTGATTCGTGCGGCCCATAATCCCAAAAAGGCGCGAACTCTCCCCACCGGTTGCCGGAACGCAACAGCACGCCCTCGCGCACAATTATTCGGCGGAAGCGGTTGACCAGCGGCAAGGAATATACCAACGCCTGGTCAATGTCGATCGCGGGAAACTCAGAGTTTTCAAATAGTTTACCCAGGTCACTGACTTGTACCTGCGGTACCTCCACTAGCATCGGGTCGCTTATGTTTCCTGCCATCACGTTTTCCTTGTTGTCTTTCGAATCCTTCTATTTACACAAATAGCACTTGACCTGGCACTGACCGGTTAACTCTAACGTTTCCTATTGTCGACCTATCTGCGTCAAAAAACCTAATAGTAATAAGGGAAAGATGTCCAATCCGGTTCCCGATGCTCCAAAAAGGCACGCCGCCCCTCCTCGGCTTCATCGGTGCTATAAGCCAAACGAGTTGCCTCCCCGGCGAATAGTTGCTGCCCCAGCAAACCATCATCTGCCAGGTTAAATGCATATTTCAACATCCGGATAGCCTGCGGGGATTTGCGGGCTACAGTCAGCGCCCACTCGAGCGCCACGGTCTCTAGTTGGAGATGCGGCACTGCCGCGTTGATAACTCCCCATTCTTCGGCTTGCCGGGCATCATAGGTGTTCGCCAGATAAAAGATTTGCCGCGCGCGTTTGTCCCCGACCTGCCGCGCCAGTAATGCTGAACCATATCCGGCATCAAAGGATCCTACATTCGCGTCAGTTTGTTTGAAACGGGCATGTTCTACGCTGGCCAGCGCCAGGTCACATACCACCACCAGGGAGTGTCCGCCCCCGGCAGCCCACCCGGGAACCGCTGCAATCACCGGTTTCGGCATCGCTCGAATCAGGCGCTGCACCTCCAGAATGTGCAAGCGTCCAGTCCGTGCCAAATCTAAATTCTGGCGCCGCTGGGAAACTTCCACATCCGGATCGGCGCCCTCCTGCTCGTAGCGATATCCGCCTCGGTCGCGAATCCGCTGGTCACCACCGGAACAAAAGCTGTAGCCACCATCGGAGTCGCTTGGCCCATTCCCGGTGAGGATTATCGCTGCCACATCGGCGGCGCTGCGCGCATATTCCAGACAAGCCAGCAGTTCATCTACCGTATGCGGACGGAAAGCATTACGCACCTGCGGGCGATCGAACGCAATTCGCAAAACTGGAAGTTTACCCCCATTTTCTCCGCGATCAGCCAATTCGGTGGCGGCTAAGTCAGTTAGCTGATAGCGATCCCGCCCCGGCTTATAGGGCTTTTGATGCTCTTTCAAGTCGCACGAGGACGCTAAAGCAGGATTATCCGCCCCTCCCGCTTTCACGACCGCCCGGTGAAAAGTCAGGTCAGTTAGCTTTTCAAAGCCCGGAACTGGAACCCAACGCTGCGCGTCGAAAGTATCAGAAACATGTGCAAGCTGGCTCATACCCCCACCCTATCGCGCAATCTGCTACCCGATTTCCTTGTATTGTCATTTCTGCGCAGAGCCTAGGTTTTGCCTCGCGCTCTGTGCGCGGGAAGAGAAGTTTTTCCTCCCACATTTTCCGCGCAAAGCCTAGGTTTTTCCTCCCGCCCAAGAATTCGGAAAACGTAGCGGCGTTTTCCGAATCCTTATGCCCACCGCGCCCACTCGGATAAAACCTAGGCTCCACGCTGGCTGGTATGACCTACGTAAGGGTCGAGCTGTAAAAGATGCGAGAGGGGGCTTGAGCTGAGCGAAGCAAGGCTCACCGGGGTCCCCCGAGCGCTTTTACGGCCCGACCCGTTGCGGAAGGCAAACCTAGCCCCTGCACTTGAATTCGGATAGCCGGGAGTGGCGATAGACTGAGCGGTAACGGTTATTTTCGGAGGTTGACTTTGCGCATTGTTCCCCCACCGAGCATTAAGGCTCGGGCAGCTTGTGAAGTATTAGCTCCTCAGGGCGACAATAGCGATAAAGCTATCCAGATTAGCGAAGAAGCTGTTCCGCAGATTGTCTGGTTGCAAAGCGAACTGAGTGCAGGGAAGGAACTGGGAGAAAACGCTGAGGATTCTGCCGCGCGGCCGCTGGTTTTCTTACCGGTATCCGATAACCCCGATCGGGATAAATTGTTCTTTACCGCGCTGCGCGCCGCCCTCTGGCCGGATAGTTTCACTTCCCTACCCACTATTGATTTATCAGCGGTTGCCGAACCTGCGAAACCTTTTTTCGCGTTAAGGATACTGGCTGATTACAACCCAGTATTTTTCCCGGCGCGCACCGAGCGCCTGTCCCGCTCTTGGGCGCTCCAGCAAGCACAGCGTCTACGCCGCCTGCCTAGCCAGGTCAGTTTTATACTTTCCACCTCGGGGTCTACGAAACCCGGAGGACGCTTGGTGGGGATATCCCTGGAGGCTTTGCGGGCATCCCATCAGGCGACCGCCCAGCGGTTGGGGGGTAACGGTATCTGGGTGTCGGCGCTCCCGCGTGACCATATCGCCGGTTTCCAGGTGATTGCCCGCGCTTACGCGGGCGGAACTGAACCGGTAACTATCGATATGACCGGCGGTTTTAAGCTCTCGCGACTCCGGGAAGCACTGGAAATCATTCCCTCGGGTAACCTTCCCATCTATCTATCGCTGGTTCCCACTCAGCTGCGCCGCGCCCTCGCCGATACAGAAACAACTGCAGCTTTGCGGATATGTTCTGCAATCCTGGTTGGGGGTGCCCATATTTCCTCCTCACTACTTTCCGCTGGGCGCGAGGCGGGGTTAAACCTGGTCACCACCTACGGGATGACCGAAACTTGCGGGGGCTGCGTCTATGACGGCGTTCCCCTGCCCGGAGTTAAAGTGGCGGTCAACGCGGGCAGGATTTGGCTGGCTACCCCCACTTTGATGAACGGTTATTTGGAGGCAGAATCGGATCCAGAAATCCGCGAGTTTTCCGGTACATCCTGGCTGGCCACCAATGATACGGGCAAGATAGTTTTTGGGAACGAACGAAGGAAACATCCCCAAGAATCGCTCGGGGAGGGGGCTGTCATTATCGACATGTCCAGCCCTGCTCATTTAGAGGTGCTCGGCCGCCTGGATGACACCATTATTTCTGGTGGGGAAAATATCTCTTTACCGCTGGTGACCCGCGCTGCCGAACAAGTAGGTTTTCCCGGGATCGAGTTTTGTGCCCTTAAGGATGAGGAATGGGGACAGATACTTTGCGCTGTTTTTTCTTCTGCCGCTTTGCCTGCCGCAGAACCCACCGCTGCCCCCAACCTTGCCCAGTTAGGCGGCAACCTGCGGGAATCCCTTAGAGAGTACTTGCCGTCCTCACATCTGCCCCGCGCGGCGGTGCTGCTCCCTCACTTTCCTCTGCTGCCCAGCGGAAAACTAGATCGTCTCGCCCTAGAAGCAGCCGTTCGCGTCCTCGATAAACAAAATCGCACCTGGCGCAAATAGCTAGCGGCGGCGAGGAAAACCCCGCCGCCGCTGCCGTAAGTTCAGTTACTTCTTTAGCACCTGGTGATAGGCAGCCAAATCGAGCACCCCGTTACCGGAAAGTCCGATCAAGAGTACCTGGCCGTCACGAGCCTCCCCCGAACGGATAAAGTCCAGCGCGCCGGCAATCGCGTGGGTAGATTCGGGAGCCGGAATAATCCCCTCGGCACGCGCGAACTCTAGGCCAGCTGCAAAGGTTTCTTCTTGCGGATAGGCACGTGCCTCCATCAATCCCAAGTGATAGGCGTGAGACACCATCGGTGCCATCCCGTGATAACGCAAACCACCAGCGTGAATAGGATCCGGTACGAACTCATGCCCCAGGGTATACATCTTCATTAGCGGCGTCAGCCCCGACATATCCCCAAAGTCATAACGATATTCGCCTTGTGTGAGCGAAGGACAGGCAGCCGGTTCACAAGCCACTACCCGGGCGTTCTTGCCTTCGCGCAGATTCTCGCCGATAAAGGGAGTAGCCAGACCGCCCAGGTTAGAGCCACCGCCAGCGCAACCGAAAATGAAGTCTGCGCCGGATTCCCCGGCTTTCGCCAGTTGGGCTTGTGATTCCAGACCAATCACCGTCTGGTGGATAATCACTTGATTCATTACCGAGCCCAAAGCGTAGTGAGCTTGCGGGTCCGAAACCGCAGATTCGACTGCCTCCGAAATCGCCATCCCTAGAGAACCGGAAGTATCGGGGTTTTCGGCTTGGATACGGCGCCCGGCCTCGGTGCGATCGGAGGGCGAACTCCAACATTTCGCGCCGTAGGTTTCCATTTGCATCCGCCGATAGGGCTTTTGATCATAGGAGGAACGTACCTGCCATACTTCACAGTCCATTCCCAGCATGGAGCAGGCCATCGCCAGGGAAGCACCCCACTGCCCGGCACCAGTTTCCGTGGTGAGCCGTTTAATCCCGGCCACCGCATTGTAGTAGGCCTGTGCTAATGCCGAGTTCGGTTTATGGGACCCGGCCGGAGAATTGCCTTCATATTTGTAGTAGATGCGGCATTTAGTGCCTAGTTTTTGCTCCAGATTATGCGCGCGATAAAGGGGTGCGGGACGGAAATTGGTGTACAGTTCCCGGATTCGCTGGGGAATATCAATATAGCGTTCCTTGCTCATCTCTAGTTCGATGAGCCCGGGCGCAAATAACGGCTCTAAATCTTTCGCGGTGATGGGCTCCCGGGTCTGCGGATTTAGATAGGGAGGCATCGGCTCCGGGAAGTCCGCAGCCAGGTTGTACCAGCGAGCAGGGATGTGGCTATCGATCGGAAATCCTAAAGGTTGGATTCTAGAGTTATCAGTCATCTCTTCTCTTGCTCCTCAATGAAATATCACTTCTATTAAATAGTTTCCGCTGGCGGGAGACAAAAAAATACCCGCCACTTGGCGGGTTCTATAAATGCCTGAAAGAAAGGACCCGCCTAGGCGAGCCACCACCACTGAATCGATTTGATCGCTGTTTCTTTCATAGCTCCATGCTAACGAAAACGTGAAAGCAACTACAAGCCGTCTCAATAATTGGTGTTTTGCTTTTCGGGGCTTTAATCTGAACGTAGCCATCAAGAGCAGTGCAGAGACCTGGCTCGCGCACTGCAGCAACCGATAAGACGGTGCTAATGCCAGGACCGATGGGAAGGAACTTATGAGCAACGCTAAAGCGGATAATCCGCTGATTGAGCTGCGGGATGTCTATAAAATTTATCCCCGCAAGAAGCAGGACAAGCTGCACGCCCTCGACGGTATCTCCCTAAAAATTGGTGCTGGAGAAATCCACGGCATCGTGGGGCAATCAGGGGCCGGAAAATCTACGCTGATTCGTTGCCTAACTGCCCTGGAGCATCCTACTTCGGGGGAAATCCTGGTGGCGGGGCAGAATCTTTCCACCCTTTCGGAAAAGCATTTGCGTCAGGCGCGCCGCTCTATTGGCATGGTGTTCCAGGCGGCTAACCTGCTGGATTCACGTACTGCCGCCGGCAATATCGCCTACCCCCTGTATTTAGCGGGACAAAAACGCGGGGATCGCCATGATCGGGTACAAAAGCTTCTGGATTTGGTGGGGCTGCATGACCGGGGATCTTCTTATCCCTCCCAGCTTTCCGGGGGACAGCAGCAACGAGTAGGGGTCGCCCGCGCGCTTGCAGATGAACCGCAAGTGCTACTGTGCGATGAGCCCACCAGCGCTTTGGATACCGAATCCACCCAGCAGATTCTGCATTTAATTAAGGATGTACATGACCGTCTGGGTGTAACCGTGGTGATTATTACCCACGAGATGAGTGTAGTCCGCGAGATTTGCACTCACGTTACTTTGCTAGAAGGCGGAAAAATTGTGCAGACCGGTTCGGTGGAGGACGTAGTCAAGGCGCACTCCTCACGGTTAGCAAAAGACCTGGTACCGCCACCCAATGTTGATGACGAAGTAACTTTAGATGGTCAACCCGCCGCGGTAGTGGATATTGCTTTTACTTCCTCGCCGGGCGTGCCCACCGGGTCGAAAGTTATGGATCTGGTGGCGCAATTGGGTGGCGATATTGTGGCCGGAACCTTTGAGACTGTGGGAACCACGCAAGTTGGCCGCTTAGCTGTAGGGGTGAAATCTACAGGACTGGACGCTTTTATCCGCGAAATGGAAAATCATCACATCTATACGGAGGTGCGAGCATGAGTCTTATCGCTACTACCTCACAGGTTGTGACTATGATGCCCTTAGCTGCGGATGCCTCGGGACGCTGGTTTTCCAATCCGGTGATTACTAATAATCTGCTGGAGGCCACTTTAGAAACCATTTATATGTCGCTTTGGTCGGGATTATTCTCAATCCTGCTGGGATTGCCAATCGGCCTGCTGCTGGTGGCGACTGCTCCCGCGGGGCTACTTTCAGGTACCAAAGTCACGCGCGTACTCTACGCGGTGCTGGGATTTATCGTGAATGTGGGGCGTTCCCTACCCTTCGTCATTTTGATGATTTCGATTCTTCCTTTTACTCGCCTACTGGTAGGCACCACTTTGGGGTGGAAAGCGGCGGTAGTGCCGTTAACCCTGGCGGCGGCGCCGTTCTTTGCCCGCCTGGTGGAATCCAATGTGCAAGGGGTAGAAAGCGGCAAACTAGAGGCCGCGAAAATGGCCGGCGCCTCTAACTGGCAGATCATGATGGGGGTGCAGGTGCGCGAGGCGCTACCCGCCCTCATCCAGTCAGTTACCGTTACTTTGATTTCGCTGATTGGTTACGGCGCGATGGCCGGTACTTTGGGTACCGGCGGACTGGGCGCTCTCGCCATAAACTATGGTTACAACCAGTTTATGGGTGACGTGATGCTAATCGTGGTGATCGACATCCTGTTGATTGTAGTTATCGTGCAGTGGCTAGGCGATATGCTTAGCCGGCTGGTAGATCACCGCTAAGGGAAAACCAGTCGGAGATTTTCACCGCTCTTAGCGGTTTTCGGTAAAACTTTTGTGCCCTGGCTCTGCTCTAGGTATCCGGGGAAACGCCCCGCCCTCGTCCGTTTAGTAGACGCCGGCGAGGGCGGACAATAAGACTTTGTAAACTACCTAAAAAAACTACTTATAAGGAATTTTAAAATGAAAACTTGGAAGAAACTTGTGGCCGCAGCGGGAGCTGCTGGCTTAGCACTGGGACTTGCGGCTTGCGGTGGCGGCGATTCTGCTGGCGGCGACACCAAACTGATCGTTGGGGCTTCCCCTGATCCGCATGCGAAGATCTTGCGTTACGTGGCCGATAACTTGGCTGAAAAGCAGGGCATTGAGTTGGAAGTCAAAGAATACACCGACTACGTCCAGCCGAATGAAGCCCTGAACTCTGGGGATCTGGATGCCAACTATTATCAGACGGTTCCCTACTTCGATGATCAGACCGCCAAGAATAACTGGCAGTTCGAGCACGGCAAGGGAATCCACCTAGAGCCACTAGGAATCTATTCTGAAAAGCTCAAGGATATTAAGGATCTGAAGGACGGCGCCAAGATTGGGATCATCAATGACCCCACTAACCAGGCACGTGCCCTAAACTTACTGGCTGACAATGGCTTGATTAAGCTACCGAAAGATGAAAAACAGCAGAAAGTATCGGTGATTGCCAAATCCAAAGAATACAATCCGCGCGGCTTTGAGCTGCCTGAAGTGGAAGGGCCGCAGTTGGTACGCGCCCTAGCCGACGTAGATATCGCCGTCATCAACGGTAACTTTGCTCAGCTTGGAGGCAAGGAGCCCTCTGACGCCTTGATCTTGGAATCCACCGAGAATAATCCTTCCCTGAATATCCTGGTTTGGAAGAAGGATTCCGAAAAGGTAGAGGCAATCAAGAAACTGGATTCTTTACTGCACTCTCCGGAAGTCAAGGCTTTCATTGAGAAAACCTGGCCGAACAAGGCAGTGCTACCTGGTTTTTAATCCCACTCACCTAGTGGCTTTAAAAATCTGATCGCCTGAAATCTAGGGGGGCGGGTTCGAAGAAAATCTTCGAACCCGCCCCCCTTACGTATGCCAGAAGATGTTCCCCGCGGGGAACATAGGCTACTAATGAAACTACCGGCTCACAACCGGATTTTTCATATAGTATTCCCTAATTGAATCCTGGGAAATGACATTGTTACTGGGATCGCTAGGGTTTAGCCCTTTTCTCGCATTGCTCCAAGGAGCTTCTGCGTGAGTCCGTTCGCTAAGTTCATTTCCGGTGAGATTTCCCAACTGATCAAAAACTACATCTATAATCTGCTTCTCTTTATCACTCAGATTATTGCTATCTGACTGCAGCTGCCCAGACTCGATGATAAAAAGCCCCTGATGCTTTTCGAATAGTTCGGCAGATACCGGACCACCTCGCCAAGCTTCAAAGTCTTCTTGGAACAGCGGGGTGCCGGCAGTTGCCAGAGCGTGCGCCTGGGAGTAGAAAGTTAACTTTTGCAACTTCATCGTGGAAAGAGGCTTAGAACGATTTAGAATATATGCTGCAACATCAACAACCGTTGCCATTTTTGAAGCCTCCTCTACCATAGTTGAAAAGCCAATACCTCTATGATTGTACCTGCGAATACGCGACCTGTGAACTCTGGTGAGATTCCTCTCTCAACTAGCCAGGCAAAACGCTATAGCAAAATCTTGAAGCAGACTATTTCCGATGACGCGGAACAAAGCAAAGAGGCTATCGACTTTGTGCAAAGGTGGAGAGCTCGCTACGCTCCGGCTACCCGTCAATGCTTTCAGACTCTCCTAGAGTGTTGCAAAGGAGTGGACGGGGCAATCATCACTTATCGTCTAAAGAGAGTCTCTTCTATTGTCCAAAAAATACAGCGTCCTAACCATAATCACCTGTTAAACACTTTGGATGATATTGGAGGATGCCGGGTAATTACTAAAAGCATTAAAGATCTACGGCTAATTCAGAAAAGAATAGAAGATAAGATTGCTGGAACCTCTTCTGAAATCACCAAAACTAAAGATTACATTGATTCTCCGAAAAGTAGTGGCTATCGCTCCTGTCACCTACTGACTAAACAGGGTAGCTGTGAGCGTAAGTACCGTGTTGAAATCCAGTTAAGAACGCAACTTCAACATTATTGGGCAACTGCATTAGAAATTATAGATGAAATAGAAGGAAGAGAGATTAAAACTACCAATACAGATGTTTTATTGGGTGATACTGATACCAGAACTCGGTTATATTACAATCAGCTGACCTCTTCTTTAATCGCAAGCATCGAAGAAAGTCCTACCGTTCCAGGTACCCCTAAAAACATAGATGATCTTGTCTCAGAAATTGAAACTTTGCCGTTGTCTTCTGAAATCATTAGCAGACTTTCCCGTGTATACGACGATGTCTTAAGACTTGATGAGAAGCATTGTGCCCCTGAAGATGCTTGCGTGTTTATTTTACAGTTCCTAAAAGACGAACAGAACTTGATTGTTCATTCTTATGCCAATAATCAAATGGACGAATCCCTCAGCGAATATTCAAGGCTTGAAGACGAAGTGTTTGAAAACAATAAAAATGGTTTGATAGCTCCTAATCAGAATATTGTATTGGTGCACGTCAATGATCCGGAACAGCTAAAAGTGGCCTATCCGAACTATTCGGCAAATATTAAAGAGTATCTAAAACTGATAACGCAGAACTGTCCTGCTTTAGATAATTAACCGCAAAAAGCAACGCAACTTACTTGCAGCGCTAACTACCATGTCTTAGGCAGTTTTGCGCACAATTAGGCGGGTTTCTACCTGTTTTTCAACCGCATCCCATTGTTTGCCATAGTTTTCTTTATCGAAGAAGAACTCCACGTGCTCTACTAGGCGTTCGACAGCTAGATTGGCCAGTTTTTCCCGGTCTTGGCGCACGGTGGTTAGCTCCACATAAGGTTCGGATGCGATCGGGGTATCATCGAAACCTATCACTGCGATTTCCTGGGGAATATTTACACCTTCTTGCCACATCCGAATCATGAATCCTTGCGCACACAGATCGTTAAAGCACATCACTGCGCGCGGCATCTCCCGTTCGCCGGCGCGGACCTGTCGTAATATTTGATCGGCAACCCGTGCCCCATCACCGGTATTTTGCCCGCCTTGATAGATCCGCAACGCAGGATTCTCATCTGACGCGAGGCTCCACTCTTCCAGGCATTGTTGAAAGGTAGCTTCCCGCACCTGCGCATTGGTTTGATTGTCCCCCCGGATATGCACAATGTCGCGAAACCCCTGTTGCCACAAGTGCTCAAAGGACTTTATGACCCCATAGGCATCATCGGAGACCACGGCATCCACACTGGTGGAGCCAACTTCTTGGCATAGGGTAATTAGGGGAATCACCGCCGCAATTTTTTCTAAATACTCGGCAGAGAGCTTGGTGCCTATTAGCACAATCCCTTCACAGCGATCTTGCATCAAAGACTCGATGCAATCCATTTCGCTGCGCTGCCCTACACAACCGGCTGCCACCAGGCGATATCCTTGTTTTTCAGCGTAACGAAAGAGCGGATCCATCAGCGATATTTGGAACTCTTGCTCCATATAGAACACCACACCTAACAGATGGGTACGTTCCAGGCGAATAAGCGCAGCCTGCCGATCGGGTCGATACCCCATTTCAAAAGCGGCGCGCTGAATCTCCGCGCGTCGCTTATCTGAGACTCCGGGTCGTCCAGACAACGCAACAGACACCGTGGAAATGGAGGCTCCCACTTCCTTGGCTACATCGGAGATAGTTAGTTTTTGTTTCATAATGTTGTTCTTAGATTATCGCTAAATAACCCTAGAAACGGCGAATCGTAACCGCTAAACCAGATTTTGGTATCGATGGATAGCTTCCTAGAACACACATTGCTTTTATCCGAATACCCACAGGTTAATCTGGAGAACTTAATCTCTTTGACTGCTATCTCCCAAGGACAGCAACCCTAAAGGATAGTTTTTCCGAGGACGTCGGCTACGCCCTCGGAAAAAACCAAATCCTCTCCGTTTACCAAATAACTGTTACTGTCCGAACTCGCTCTTTACCCGAGCGATCATCTTTTTGTTGATTTCGTCAGCGCGATCGTGCCACCCGAATACGCACAGGGACAACACGCCATCAAAATTCATATCCCGCAGAGTACTAAACAGCTCGTCCCACGGAACCTCACCCATGCCAATCTCGTTGTGCTGGTGTACCCGGGCGTCAACTCCCGGAGGATTAATTACGTAGCGGTTACCATCGAATGCCTTGTGGTTGAATACATCGGCGACATGTACTTCTTTGAGTAGGTCACCGGCAGAACGCAGCATCCGTTCCACATCACCTTTACCGTCTGAAAGGTGGAAGGTGTGCGGGGCGCAATATTCGTAGCCGATCCAAGGCTTATTTACTCCGCGGATCAGGTTGATGGCGGGATCATGCAGCTCCACGAAGTCATAGGGATGCGCCTCCATATGCAGCTGGATACCATACTTTTCAAAATCAGGAGTAAGCTCTTCAATGGACTTGTACCATTGATGCTCGCAGCGCCGCGGAGTGTTAGGGTCGCCCGAAAACTCTGAAACGATCTCGCGTACGTCTAGCTGATCGGCAATTTCTAGCAGCCTGCGCCAATTGCGCACTTGGGCTTGCCGTTCTTCCTCATCTACGCACGACCAGTTGAAAACCGGGTTCAAGGTAGCGATCTTGACCCCAGATTCTTTTTGCGCTTTATTCAGTTCTGCAATATAGGCGTCATCGGCTTTGGGGTAGTGATGCCAAAAGTGAAAATCTGCTGTGGGCGACAACTCCACGTATTCAAACCCAAGTTCTCGTGCTTTATGCAGGGTTTGCGAAACTGGCATAAACCAGTAATACATATTGGGGTCGAGGGCGATCTTGACCATTTATTCATTCCTTCTGTTGTAGACGTAGCAATCTTGCGTAGGGCGGTCTTGAGTCTTCTTCTGTCGAAGCGCTAGCCTCATTGCTCCACCCGATCTGGCGGCACTCCCAGTTTACCCGAAACGTTTCGCTTAATCTAGGGTGCTCGAGGTATTTCTTTTTGCCAAGCTTTTACGACAAATAATCACCTACCGCTATTTAACGCGCGTTAAGCGAGGTTGTCTAGGATATGCGAACTTAGTTATATTCCGAAATGCAGGAAGATATCCGAGGTAGGTATTTCGCTGGCAGCCCCTGTTTCTTAAAATAAATAACTATTTTGCTGGGTTAATTTGTAAGCTATAAAACTAGAGAGTAATTTCCCGCGTTATTAGGCACCCTAAGCGTTAGGCACAGAAAGAAGGAACGGAAATGGAAACCGCAAATGCTCCCCAGGTCCAGCATACAGACGACTTAAACGACCGGGTGGCACTCAATCGTCAACTAGCGCAAATGCTAAAGGGCGGCGTAATTATGGACGTTACCACCCCAGAGCAGGCGCGGATCGCAGAGGATGCGGGCGCGGCAGCCGTTATGGCACTTGAGCGCATCCCCGCCGATATCCGTGCCGCCGGCGGTGTTTCCCGGATGAGCGACCCGGCAATGATCAAGGGTATCCAAGAAGCAGTTTCTATCCCGGTAATGGCGAAGTGCCGCATAGGGCATTTTGTAGAAGCACAACTGCTGGAGGCTATCGAAATTGACTATATCGATGAATCCGAAGTGCTCTCCCCCGCCGATGACATCTACCACATTGATAAAACTCAGTTCAAAGTACCTTTCGTGTGTGGGGCACGTAACCTGGGTGAAGCGCTACGCCGTATTGGCGAGGGCGCGACCATGATCCGCACCAAGGGTGAGCCGGGAACTGGTGACGTTGTGCAGGCAGTTACCCATATGCGCGCAATGAACGCCGAAATTCGGCGTATTTCCAGCCTGCGTGAAGATGAACTTTTCGAAGCTGCCAAACAACTAGAAGTCCCGCTATCACTACTGAAAGAAGTACACGATTCCTCGCGTCTACCGGTAGTAAACTTCGCTGCGGGTGGGGTAGCCACCCCAGCTGATGCGGCTTTGATGATGCAGCTGGGCGCCGAGGGCGTGTTCGTAGGCTCCGGCATTTTCAAGTCCGGCAATCCCGCTAAACGCGCTAACGCTATCGTCAAGGCGGTCACCAACTTTAAGGACGCGAAACTAATTGCGCAGCTGTCCGAGAATTTGGGCGAAGCCATGGTGGGGATCAACGAAAACGAAATTGACCTGCTGATGGCAGAGCGCGGAAAGTAAGTCCCGGCAACAGAAACGGTAAGAAAAACTCAATGGAAAAAGTTGGCGTCCTGGCAGTTCAAGGTGCCTTCATTGAACATGAACAATGCCTGGAAAAACTGGGGGCTCAGGTAGTTGAGCTACGCGAGGCCGCAGACCTAAAGACCGGTTTTAACCGCCTGGTATTGCCGGGTGGGGAATCCACGGTGCAATCAAAACTCCTAATTGAGCTGGGAATGGCGGAGCGACTCCGAGACATGATTAAAGCCGGGATGCCGGTGCTCGGAACCTGTGCCGGATTAATCTTGTTGGCCAAGCAGATTATGGGTAAGCGCGATGTCGATCGCATGGCGCTCGGCACCTTGGACGTGACCGTGGAACGTAATGCCTATGGACGCCAGCTTGGTTCCTTTAATACCCGGGCTGCCTTTGCGGGGATGGACGATCTGCCAATGACCTTCATTCGCGCTCCTCGCATCAGTAAGCTCGGCCCGGGCGTAGAAGAACTCGGACGAGTAGATGGGATAATTGTAGGAGCGCGGGCCGGAGGCCAAATCGGGGTCACTTTTCACCCCGAACTGACCGGCGACCCGCGCCTACATCAAATGTTCTTGAACCTTTAGTTTTTTAGCTACTATTAGCCTTCTTCGCGCTGGAAGCTCATCGTGGCTTCATAGTGTCCGGACTCGCTCGGCCAACGGGTAGTAATCGCCTTGGCCTTGGTGTAGAATTTCACGCCCTCAGGACCGTGGATATGAGTATCACCAAGCAGGGAGTCTTTCCAGCCACCGAAGGAGTAGTAGGCAACCGGGGTCGGGATCGGGACGTTGACGCCCACCATTCCGGCCTCTGCCTCGAGAGTAAACTTGCGTGCTACCCCGCCGTCATTGGTGAAGATGGCAGAGCCATTACCGAAGGGCGAAGAGTTAACGATTTCGATGGCTTCTTCATAGGTATCGGCGCGGGTAATCACCAGCACCGGACCAAAGATTTCCTCGTAATATGCGGGCGCATCCTTGGGGCAGTTATCGATAATGGTCGGCCCTACGAAGTAACCGTTCGGGTAGCCCTCCGGTCGGAAGCCGCGACCATCACGCACAATGGTTGCCCCGCGTTCCTCAGCATCAGTAATGAGCCCTTCAATACGTTCCTGAGCCTTCTTGTCAATCACCGGCCCCATCTCACAGCCTTCGACCATGCCCTGATCCACATGGATCTGATCTGCGTGAGCTTTAACTTTCTCGGCTAGTTTTTCCCCAGCGCTGCCAACTGCGACTACCACCGGTAGCGCCATGCAGCGTTCACCAGCCGCACCGAAAGCAGCAGCCGAAATATGTTTGGCGGCGAAATCAATATCTGCATCCGGCATCACAATCGCGTGGTTATTTGCCCCGCCCAGCGCCTGAACGCGTTTGCCATGAGCAACCCCGGTGTCCTGCACGATATGGGCAACTGGAGTGGATCCCACAAACGAAATCGCGTCAATTCCGGGGTGCTCCAGAATCGAGGTAACTAGGTTACGGTTTCCAGTCAATACCTGGTAAATACCGTCCGGCAGTCCCGCTTGTTTGTATAGTTCGCCGGTCAAGAGGGCAGCGGAAGGAGTGGAGGAGGCAGGCTTAATAATAATAGCGTTACCAGTAGCGATAGCTAGCGGGTGCATCCACATGGGTACCATTGCCGGGAAGTTGAACGGGCATATACCCGCTACTACTCCCACCGGTTGCCGCACGGTGAAGATATCAACGCCGGTAGAAATCTGGTAGGAATGTTCTCCCTTCATATTGGCGTTAATTCCACAGGCGTAATCTAGGGTTTCCCGGCCGCGCTGGATTTCCCCGATCGCATCCGAGTAGTTCTTGCCGTGTTCCTGCACGATTAGTTGTGCCATCTTGTCCTGGTTTTCCAAAACCAGGTGCCGCATCTTGAACATAATGTCCACGCGTTTGGCTAGTGAGAGTTTTGCCCACTCTTTTTGAGCTTTTTTAGCAATTTCTACTGCGTGATCCAGATCTTCACTTGATGCGGAGGGAACAGTAGCTACTACTTCACCTAGCGCCGGATCTTCAATTTCAATTTCTCCGGCAGGTTTACCCTGCGCATATTCACCGTTAATCCAGTGTTGCAGCTGTTTTACCATTGTCAGTATCTCCTTCGATTTCCGCTGACCTTATCGCCGGCCATGCCTAAGCTATTAGCATTACCGCTACTAGCATTACCGTGACTGGCCTAATTGTCCTTACAAAGCCTACTCTAATCGACTTAAGTCCCAGACACAAGAGGAGCAGACAAACCTCCTTGACACTCCGGGTGCGCAGTGGTCGTAGCGCGGTTAAAGCTCTCCCAGGCCAGATGGTCAATCATTGGAATCAAGTGTTGAAACCTAAGAGAGCCTGAAAAGCACGTGCTCAGCTAGCGTTTAGCGGAATGCCTAATAAAAATGGGGTTAGGGTTAGAACATGTTTCTCCATCATCCCGGCAGTCTCGACAAACTCGTGCCCTTAGTATTGGCGTCTATCACCGCGGGAACTTTAACCCTTACTGCTTGCAGTCCCGCAACCGAGCACCACGATTTCTCTGCAAAAGACACAACCGCTAGCAGCGTTACCCCTAACGCTACCGACAAGGTTTCCCCTAGCCCGACTCTCCCTTCCGCCTCGCCCTCGACTCCCAGTCCAGAACCTAAAAAGATACTGGCAGGAAAAACTATCGTAATAGATCCCGGGCACTCTAACGGGCAACATTTAACCAACAAAGTCCCTGATGGACGCGGAGGGAGCAAAATATGCAATACCTCCGGAACCGCAACAAACAGCGGATACCCTGAACATACCGCCAACTGGAAAGTTGCCCTGATTCTACAGGCTGAGCTGCAAGAAAAAGGGGCAACTGTTCATCTGACCAAAAAAGATGACCATGCAGATAAGGTCTGTGTCGATCGCCGCGGACAAATCCCGAACGAGAAACACGCCGATGCGTTCCTATCTATTCACGCCAATGGTTCCCAGTCGTCTGCCCCTCACGGATTCTTCGTAATGGTTTCCAATCCTCCGTTAAACTCTGCACAAGGCGAACCGTCCCGGAAGCTGGCACGGGCGGTTTCCGAAGGACTTAGAGGCGCAGGGCTTACCCCCTCCACGATTTTTGGGGCAGATCCCGCCCCTCGCTCCGACCTCGCCACCCTAAATTTTGCGAAAGTACCAGCAGTAATGGTGGAGCTTGGCGAAATGCGTAACCCGCAAGATGCTCAAAGATTATCCAGCCCTCAAGGGCAACAACAGTACGCTTCCGGTTTAGCAAAAGGACTCATTAGTTTTCTTTCCGCCAGTTAATGCCAGTTCAGAGTAAAAGCATTTAAGCAGTTCAGCCTATTTTCATTTAGCCTATCCACCTATTTGTCGGAAAGTTATCTTCCTATTTGCCGGAATGTTATCCACCTGTTTGCCGGAATTGGGAATTATGAGGAGGACGTGCGGTGCAAAGTTGTAGCAGGACACAGGTTTATCCGAACCGACAGCAGACAATAACCCGCCGGAGAGGGCGTAGGTGGCGCAGCAGAAAACTCCCGCGAATACCCGGTCTGAGGACAGTAACTTTGCCGCAGGTGACTAAAACTCTTAGCGCCAGCGGGCAAAGATACTAACTGTCAGAGATTATGACGTAAATACATAAACCTTTAGCGCCGACTAGTGAAAAAATCTTTTAACTGCCCGCCGCACTCGTCCTCTAAAACCCCGCCAATAACTTCTACACGGTGATTTAGGCGGCTATCGCGCAGCACATCCCGGACAGATCCGGCAGCGCCTGCCTTATCATCCCAAGCGCCGAACACTACCCGCGAAACCCGGGCATTCACGATTGCTCCGGCACACATCGTGCAGGGCTCCAAATTCACTACCAAAGTAGTATCTGACAACCGCCAGCTGCTACGCTTCCTTGCCGCCTGACGCAAAGCCACAATCTCGGCGTGAGCAGTAGGGTCAAACGGGGAAACCTCCCGCTGGTTAAAGCCGCGTCCGATTATTTGCCAATCCTCTAACTCGGATTCTTCTGGAACATTGAAAAAGCTATCACCTTGAGCTTTGCCCGAGGAAGAGCGCATAGCTTTCATCCCTCGCTCGCCCTCGTCCTCGAAGATAACCCCGTCGGAAGCATTAAGGGCTCCCGTTCCACCCGCCCGGGGAGCGAGTACCAGCGCGCCCACCGGGACATCCCCGCCCTCACCGGCAAGGGCTGCCAGCTGCATAGCTTGCCGAATAGCCCAATCGAATCGATGCACACTCCAAATTTAATAGAGAACCGCCACCTGGTTGAAACCTATGGACTTTTCCAGACAGAAATCCAAATAAGTGAGAGACTAAATATATGTTTGAAAGAGCCGGGCAGAAAGCCAAACCAGAAGATTTAATCAATGTCGATGACCTCCTAGCCGCCTACTATGACCTGGAGCCAGATCCTACCGAACCTAGCCAACGGGTAAGTTTCGGCACCTCGGGACACCGGGGCAGTGCCTTCGACCATGCATTTAACGAAGCTCATATCGTAGCTATCACCCAGGCAATCGTAGAGTATCGCCGCAACCAGGGAATTAACGGGCCGTTATTTATCGGACGCGACACTCACGCCCTCTCCGAACCTGCCCACCGCAGCGCCCTAGAGGTGCTGGTAGCTAACGGAGTGGACGTACGGATTGATTCGCGGAACTCCTACGTCCCCACCCCGGCGGTTTCCTTGGCTATTTTGCAGGCCAATGGGGCGCCTGGCAAGGTACGCACCTCGGGTGCGGATGTGGCAGACGGGATCGTAATCACCCCTTCCCACAACCCTCCCCGTGATGGTGGCTTCAAATATAATCCCCCCACCGGTGGACCCGCCGATGTGGACGCGACCGGCTGGATTGCCGACCGCGCTAACCAGATTCTTGAGGATGGCTGGCGGAATGTTCCCCGCTCAACTTTGTCAGATTTATCCCGAGCAGATTGCGTACACCCCCATGACTACCTGCGAGAATATGTGGATGCGCTCCCCAGCGTTATTGACTTGGATGCGATTCGCTCTGCAGGCGTGCGCATTGGTGCCGATCCCCTTGGGGGCGCTTCAGTCGATTATTGGGGCATGATTGCAGAACGCCACGACCTGAACCTGACGGTAGTTAATCCGGATGTGGATCCCGCTTTCAGCTTCATGACTTTGGATTGGGATGGAAAGATCCGGATGGATTGCTCCTCGCCTTATGCAATGGCTTCCCTGCGGCAAAAGATGGCTCCTGACGAGGACGGGATTACGCCTTTCGATATTGCTACCGGTAACGACGCGGATTCGGATCGCCACGGGATTGTTACCCCAGATGGATTGATGAATCCCAACCATTACTTGGCGGTGGCGATTGAATACCTGTACACGCACCGCCCGCAGTGGGGCGAGGGGTGCGGAGTTGGTAAAACCTTAGTTTCTTCCTCGCTAATTGACCGGGTAGTAGCCCATATGGGGCGCAAACTGGTGGAAGTACCAGTGGGCTTTAAGTATTTCGTGCCGGGATTACTTTCGGGAACTATCGGTTTCGGAGGCGAGGAATCCGCCGGTGCCTCTTTCTTACGTAAAGATGGGTCTGTCTGGACTACCGATAAAGATGGCATTATTTTGGCGCTGCTCGCCTCGGAAATCCTGGCGGTCACTGGTTCTTCTCCCTCGCAGCTACATAAACAGCAGGTGGAACGTTTCGGAGCATCCAGTTATAAGCGTTTCGAGGCCGCGGCCACCCCAGAGCAGAAAGCCAAGCTCAAGAAGCTTTCTTCCGAGGACGTGACTGCCCTGAAACTAGCTGGGGAGGATATCACCGACAAACTGGTGCGTGCCCCCGGTAATGATGCCGAAATCGGCGGGCTGAAAGTGGTCACTAAAGATGCCTGGTTCGCGGCTCGCCCCTCGGGTACCGAAGATATCTACAAGATTTACGCGGAATCCTTCCAGGGTGATGAGCACGTGGATCAAGTGATTTCCGAAGCGCAAGAGGTAGTAGGCGCTGCCCTCTCGTAAAGCACTTAATAAGTAGGGGGCTAGGTTTTTCCTCCTGTCTCGACAATGTGGGCGGAGATTACTTTCGTCTCCCGCCCAAGTAAGGGTGGGGGGCTAGGTTTTTCCTCCCGCCCAAGAATCCGGTAAGTACCAAAGGTATTTACCGGATTCTTATGCCCACCGCACCCACTCGGATAAAACCTAGCCCCCCACCCCGCAACAGCTCCGCGCGGATACACCTGATTTACTGCTGGAACTTGCTGGTATTCCCGCAAAACGCTAAGGGCGAGGATTACTTTTTGTCGATCAGGCTAGGCGGGCGTAAGAACTTGGGTAATACCTCAGGTATTACCCAAGTTCTTTGGGCGGGAGACAAAAGTAATCCTCGTCCCCCTAGCGGAGCGGGAGGAATATCCAGCCCCCGCCCCTATAACGGGAGACAAAAGTAATCCTCGTCCTTAATGACGGGAACGAAGTTGGCGGTTAGTGGCGGCAGTCGCGATAGCGGCGCGGGGGTCTTCCGGCCAAGGGTGCTTGCGGTATCTACCGCGCATTTCCGCACGCACCTGCGGATACACTTCATCCCAGAAATGATCCAAGTCGGTAACTAACGCCAGTGGACGCCCAGCTGGCGATAGCATCTCCATCGCCAGGTTCACCTTTCCGCCCAGGATCCTCGGCGTGGATTGCAGGCCAAAGAACTCTTGTAGTTTCGCCTGTACCCGAGGCGGACCGCTGGTGATATCTTCGGGATACCTAATAGCGGCACGCCGGCCGGAGGGAAGTAAGAATTCGTTGGGTGCCTCTTGTTCCAAGGTGCGCCGCGTGCCATAGTCCAGCACCCCCTCCAGCCAGGCAGTTACCGGGGCATTCGCAGCGCTTTTTCCATCTGCAAAATAACTGATCAATACCTGCCAAAAGCGGGGATTGTCGTGTAAATCCTGGTCACCAACTGTCGGGATAGCAGGCAAATAGTGCGCCGCCCAGCGCAGGCGGGCACGCAGGCGAGCGGCTTTAGGATTCCAAGATAGAAAATCTAGCCCCACCCGCTGATATTCGGCTTCGAGGACGCGCTCAGGTTCCCGGATTATCGTTTTTTGACGCTGCAGAGGGATTTCTCCTAGAGACCGTTGCTTCCAAGCAACGATTTTTCCGTCCCGAAATTCTGCAACAAGTTTCTCTTGCACTAAATGTTTACCCAGTTCTAAGACCAATTCTTCAGTCAAAGGTGCGGCTAAACGAATTTGATCGTTCCCTCCTTTACGCATCCCGATTTCGGCGATAGCCAACCACTTACTGGTGGATAAAGAACTGTCATTGTCTAGGTGAGCCGCTCCCGAACCAGACAGTTGATATGCTCCGGATTTACTGGTTAACCGACCTATTTGGTCAGGGAAAGCCATCGCCACCACTAGCCCTACGCTTAAATCGCTTGCAAGTTTTTGCAAATTAGCTGGTGAACTTGGAGTTTGGTTGTTCGCGTTGCCTTGCCCTAACTGCTTGCCCCGATCTGACAGCGAAGAGACAAAACCCCCATTACCAGTATCAATACCTTGATAACGCCGCGCCAATTTTTCAAAGCGGCTGCGCTCAGTGCGGTAAGTTTTATCTCCTTGACGTTCCGCACGCTGAATCGCTGCCCACAAATCACCGTCTGGAATGCGCAAATCTGCCTGTAAAGCCGCGACCACCTGGGCGGCGCGGTGCTCACCTACCAGACGCGCCCCCAAAATCAGGGCACGTGCCAGGCGCGGGTGCGCGGGAATTTGCACCAGCTGGCGCCCAAAAGCAGTAATCCGGCAGTCAGCATCTAAAGCGCCGAGAGCCTGCAAATCCTTCTCCGCCTGCTGCCAAGCAGCAGGCGGAGGGGGAGTCGGCAGCGCCAGAACTTCCAGGTCAGTTTGCCCCCAATCTGCCAGCTGCAAATAGGTCTGAGTCAAATCACTGCTCAAGATTTCCGGCTGAGTATCGGGTTCCATCCGCGCATAAGTTTGCTGGTCATAGGCACGAATTACATATCCAGGTCCCAGGCGCGCGGCGCGTCCTGCGCGTTGAGCTGCCGCGGCTCGTGAGCAACTCAAGGTGCTTAGTCCGGCGGCATTTCCGCGCAAACGCCGGTTCGGAACCCGCGATAATCCGCTGTCAATCACCTGGCGAACCCCGGGAACAGTCAGTGCCGATTCTGCCACCGAAGTGGCCACAATTATCCTGCCTTCCCCGGGTTTCAGGGCGTCCTCACTAGCAGCAGAAGCGCCCTGGGAGAGTACTTTTACCTGTTCGCGGGGAGATAACTGCCCGTGCAAGGTCAGGATTCGTTCCGGGTGACTGGCACGCGACCGCAAGGCACTGGCAATCGCCTCTACATCTGCGATTGCAGGGGCAAATACTAAAGTGTCTGCTTGAATACGATGGCTTAACGTCAGGTCGGCCAAATAGTCGCGAAACTCCCAAGAGGTACCTCGCTCACTAATCCGCCGCACTCGCGCTGGTGGCGGTGCGAATACTTCTTGCAAGGGGAAAAGCTTGCCTTCGGCCTCTAAAACGGGGGTATCTTCCCCTAAGACCTGGCGGAAAAGATCGCTATTTAAAGTCGCAGACATCACCACTATCCGCAGCTCCGGGCGCAACTGGCGCACTTCGCAGAGTAGAGCTAATAAAATATCAGTCTCTAAAGATCGTTCGTGCACCTCATCGATGATCACGGAGCCGATGCCCGAGATTTCCGGATCTGCCAGCAGACGACGCAAAAACAGGCCGGCAGTCGCAAAATCTAGGCGGGTATTGCGACCGCGAGTAGATTCTCCTCTGACTGAAAATGCGACTTGAGCTGCTAATCTATCCTCATTTTTGGGCAGCAATGCCTGCAGGTAACTGGCCGCCGCTCGCGCAGCCACCCGGCGCGGCTCAGTCACGATTACCCCCGCTGCCTCGGCGCTAGTTTTTGCCCGCGCGTCCTCAAGAGCCCAGCAAAAAGGAGGAACCAAAGTAGTTTTCCCAGATCCGGGTGCTGCCGTAACAATTGCTTTTCCTACGGTTTCGAGGGCGCCTTTCAGCTCCGGCAAAACACTAGTCGCCGGAAGCTCCGGAGCGAGGGCACCTGCCTGGGAAAGCGTGAACATGGTTCTATTGTGCACCGTGGGAGAAAAAAGCCAATACTTCCGACAGCGGTACGGTTAAGTAGGAATGCGTACCCAACATCAGCACAATAGACATATGGGTTATAGAAGGCACGGTAGACGCTGGCGGCAGCCAAGCAAGGGTTCCTGGGGAAACCGCATCATCGTCACCTTTATTCTTGCCTTGCTAGCCTGGGCTTTTATTCCTGGTCTAGGCCCTGATTTAGCGGGACTCTCCACCAAGGGAGCCCCCAAACTAACGCTTCCAGATTGGGGAAAAAGCGCGGATCAAATCCTCTCCGAATCGGTGCAAACCGATTTAGTCAAGGCAGTTGCCTCCTTACCTGAGGGCGAGTGGGAAAGCGCCTCCCCCTATCAGCGTTCCCAATTCGGGATCCGCTGGGCAGATATTGATCGCAATGGTTGCGATACCCGAAACGATATTTTAAAACGTGACCTTTCTCAGGTACAGACCAAGGCCGGAACCCATGATTGCGTGGTGATTTCCGGGGAATTTACCGAACCCTACACCGGTCACTACCAGCAGTTTCGCAAGGGAGGCCAAAGTTCCAGCAAGGTGCAAATAGATCATGTAGTCGCCCTGTCCAATGCATGGAAAACCGGAGCTAGCCGGTGGGATGCCAAGACTCGCGAACAGTTCGCTAATGACCCCTTGAATCTGCTGGCAGTTGATGGCCCTTCCAATCAAGATAAACAAGACAAAGATGCCGCAAGTTGGCTGCCCCCTAACAAAGGGTTCCAATGCCAGTATGTGGCTTTACAGACTGCGATTAAACAGAAATGGCAGTTGTGGGTTACCCCGGAGGAAAAACGGGCGATGGCGGCAGTGGCAGCCTCCTGCCCCGCGCAGCCCCTTCCCGCTGATTAGCCTGGTTCGGTAATAATCAGCGAGTGTTGGTAGCCCCATGCCCCAGGGGTAGATTTTTCCTCCTGCCCAAGAATTCGGAAAACGTAGCGGCGTTTCCCGAATTCTTATGCCCACCGCACCTGCTCGGATAAAATCTACCCCTGCGAACGTACATTCCAGTCAAGCCCCTCTCGTGTCTTTTACCGGCCGCGGCTCACATCCCCACCGCACCTACTCGGATAAAAACGGTCCTCGCAAGCAACAATCCCGATGATACTTGCTTTCCAAAAAGGCAACCCCAGTGGGACAGGGGCTGCGCGGGGTAGGTAATTTTAAATTCCAGTTACTTAAGTTTCTTAATTGTTAATATACTTAACTATATGAATAGTGCTGCACACTCTACTAAGGGACGCGAGGAACTCATCGACCAGCTCCTCTACGAACTGCACAGAATGGTGTTTGCTTCAAATGACCTGATTAACCGGTATTCCTCAAAAATGGGACTACATGGAAAAGACGGGGAAGCGTTATTACAAATTTGGCAGGCGGAACTGGCAGGAACTCCCCTCTCCCCCTCGGAATTAGCTGAACAATTGCATATCACCCGGGCGGCAGTTAGCTACCTAACCGATCGGCTTATGGAATCAGGCTATGTGAACCGGGAAAGTAATGAGGCCGACCGGCGCAAGACGGTTCTGCGCATCTCGGAAAAAGGCGGAAAGATCGGTCACGATTTTACCGCCCCCATGGAGGCCGGTCTCAGCGGTTTATTTGCCGAACGCAGCCAGAACGAACTAGCCATCTTTACCGAAATGCTCCGAGACTTCGTGGAATCCTTGGACACTTCCCACGACCTCGAAGATTAAGACTATCGCCAGAAATCACTGGCAAAACTAAGGATCTGAAATGAGCACTGAACTTAATCCCGCGAAAACCGCAGGGAAAGCAGAAGCGAAAGAAACCACTGCAGCGGTAAAGGGGAAAGTCGAGGCCGCAAGCACCGACTTTACCGCTCCTAAGCGCTGGAAACTCGTCCTCGTCCTCTACTTAGCAGGAATCGGCATGGGCGCCCTAGATATGGGGATCGTGAACCCGGCGCGCACGGTTATTCAAAACGGGCTCGGGGTAGATGACAAGGTTGGGGTTTGGGTCTTTACTATTTATACCCTCGCATATGCGGCAGCGATTCCAGTAATCGGAAAAATCGCGGATATTATTGGCCGCAAGCCGGTATACGTACTGGCTATCGGGCTATTTGGACTAGGTTCTCTCGGATGTGGATTATCGCAAGATTTCTCCTCTTTAGGGCTGCTGCTCGCTTCTAGGGCGATTCAAGCAATCGGAGGTGGCGGGATGATGCCGGTGGCAACGGCCGCAGTAGGAACCATTGTTCCTCCCTCCAAACGAGGAATGGCTCTGGGGCTAGTCGGCATGGTGTACGGCGTCGCCTCAGTATTCGGTGGTTCCGCAGGTTCTTTAGTTTTGGATATCGCCGGACAAGAAAACTGGCAATGGATTTTCTACATTAACGTTCCGATTGCGGTAATCGTAGTCGCCCTCGGAATTTGGGCACTGCCGCAAGAGAATCAAAGTTCAGATCGAAAACTAGACTTACCAGGCGTATTTATCCTGGTAATAATGATTACTGCCCTACTGTGGGCTTTTCAGAATCTCGACTTCACCAACATTAGCAAGTCGATCCAGGATCGTGACGTCTGGGTGGGATTACTGTTTTTCGTAATCTTACTGCCAGTATTTTGGGTGGCAGAAAAACGCGCCCGCGATCCCCTCATCGATTTCAAGTATTTCGGTACGATCAACGTGGGCTGCACCCTAATGTTCGGGGCAGTGTCTGGCATCTTAATGATGACCGTCATGTTCATCCCCCAATTCGCAGAAAACTGCCTGCGACTACCCTCGGGAGCCGGTGGTTACCCCACGATTATTATTGGCGTGGCCTCAGCTATCGGGGCACCATTAAGTGGACGGCTAACTGACCGCTTCGGCCCGCGAGCAGTGCTCGGAGTAGGCGTACTGATTTCGGAAATCGCCGGCTTCATGCTGATCTACTGGGCAAGCGCTCACCCCGGTATTATTTCAAACTCGGTTTCCATTTTCGTGATGGGGCTAGGACTAGGATTCCTAATGGGTGCACCGCTAACCTACCTAATCTTGCATTTGATTCCCGAGTCTGATGCTAATTCCGGACAAGCAACACTGTCTTTGATTCGCTCACTGGGCACCACTTTGGCTCCCGCGATCTTAGTAGGGTTACTCGCCACCGCGATGGGAGGACTTTCCGGTAAAGTCATGGACGCCATGCCCGCTATGGAAATGCCCGCGATGCCCGCAATGACCCAGACAGCCCCCAATACTAGCGAAAAAACGCCTTCAGGGATGCCTCCCCGGGGGCAAGCTAAGGAGAAGACCATGCCCCCTAGTGTGCAGGCACCTACCCCAGAACAAAAAACCAGCCCGAAAGCAGCCGACCCTAAGGCGAAAACAGATATGGAATTCAAGATGTCCGATATGCCGGCTTCTGTCCAAGATAAGGTCAAAACCGCTGACGTCACCAACATAGTAGATCGCAGTAAAGACATCGCGAACTATATGTTTGATCAACAAGAAGCGAAGATAAAAGCCCAGATGGGAACGGTGCCTCCAACTGTGGAACAGATGCGAGCTAGGTATCTGCAAGATATTGAATCCCACCGCGAACAGATCGAGACTGCGTTCCAGATGGGGTTAAACGAAGGGTTTTCTCGCCTGTTCTGGTTCTATACTATCTTGTCCTTAGCTGGGGTATTACTGTTGGCGGGACTACCTTCGAAGCGCAAAATCGATGCCATAATCAATCCCGATCCGGATTTGGGTCTGGCTCGGTAAAAACACTCCGGTTATTTCGGCACGTAGGGGTGGGTTTTCCCTCCTGCCCAAGAATTCGGAAAACGTAGCGCCGTTTCCTGAATTCTTATGCCCACCGCACCTACTCGGATAAAACCCACCCCTACGCTCCCACCGTGCCTGCTCGGATAAAATCTCCCGCTGCGGTAATAAGCCTTCCGCGCACACTCTTTCCCATAGCCATCGCGCCTGCTCGCCGGCCTGCCTAAACTCCGGTAAAAGCCCCTCCTGCTTATTTGCGTACCTCAAGATGGGGAGAGCCAGTGCGGCGATAAATCCAGGAGTGGAAAAACTAGGGAGAAAAAGACAAAAATATAGGTATGCCCACAAGTTCTTTTGGCCCCGAAGTTCTCGAGCTCGCATTCCGGGCAGTTGATGTGACCGGAGTGTTTTGTGCCGCGATAATTGGAGCAAAACTTGCACGGGAACGCCATTTCGATGCGGTCGGATTCGCTACCCTCGCGGTTATTTCCGCACTAGGGGGTGGGATGACTCGAGACGTACTGCTACAACAAATTCCGGTGGCATTCACCGACCCTTTTTATCTAGGGGGAGCCCTCCTGGGGGCGACTGTGGCATTCTTTTGGCGCCTAGAAGCAAAATGGACAAACCGGCTGATAACGGTAGCTGACGCCCTCTGCCTCGGATGCTGGGCGGCCACCGGCGCTCAAAAAACTCTCGCCCTCGGACTTGGAATAATGCCTGCACTAATGATGGGACTAACCACGGCCGTAGGCGGCAGCATCATCCGGGATGTGATGGTGGGAAAAATCCCCAAGATTTTTGGGGGAGCTAACCTTTATGCCACGCCTGCTGCGACCTCCGCAGTAATCATGGTGGTCTTCTTTAAACTGGGGATGCCAGTACTAGGAATGGCGCTTTCAATTATTACCGCCCTGGTGTTCGTGCTCTTATCTCAGTGGCGAGGCTGGGTACTTCCCGAGGCTCCGGACATTAGGATCACCCTCACTCCCCGTCAGCTTCGGCAGATTTTACGGTGGCGCGATAAAAATAACGCTCGAAAAACTACAGGTGCCGATGACTTGAGCAGTGAGGGGAACGGATATCCTAAAGCCACCGACTCCCGGGAGAATTCGGCTAACAGTCCAGCTACCGACAGCGGGATTTAAGCTGCTTAGAGCTGGGTGCCGATCCCTAACCCCAACAGATAGGTGGCTCCCGCGGCTCCATACCCAATCAAGAGTTGTCGCAATGCTTTCGGAGCCGGATTCACTCCCGACAATAGCCCCACAATTCCGCCCACGATCACTAGCGCCAAACCTACTAAAATCACGGCCACTACCGCACCTTGCAGGGGCGAGATTGGCAGCAAAAACGGGAAAAGCGGAATGAACGCTCCGATAGCGAAAAAAGTAAATGAAGAAATCGCCGCTTTCATACCGGTACCGATTTCTTCGTATTCCTGACTATTCGACTCTAAATAGGCATGTCCACCTTTTCTAATCTTGGAAAAAGCGGCAGCAGCCTTCCGGTCTGCAGTTTCGGCATCGTCTCCCCGTGCCCGAAACACTAACGCCAATTCGTTTTCATTCATATTCAATTTATCGATGGCGTGCTCGGACTCAGGGTCGGGTGAAGAAGAAGCCAAAAGTTCAGTTTGGGAGTGTACCGAAACGTACTCCCCTGCCCCCATGGACAACGCTCCCGAAAGCAATCCGGCCAAACCAGTAGCGATAATGGTGGTTTTAGAAACTCCAGTACCAAAAATACCCAAAATGAGGGCACAGGTAGACACCAAGCCATCGTTGACGCCGAAAACCGCTGCTCGGAAACTACCCGAAATTGTGGCACGCTGGCGGGCTGCTAAGCCTCGCACCACCTCGGAATGAATTTTTTCATCCGCGACCATTTCTTTGGGAACATCCAGGTCAGCCTCATAGTCGTGACGCTGCTCTGCCCGCTGCATCATCGCCAACATAAAGATGGTTCCGAAAATCCGAGTGAAAAAATTGAGGAGGCGCGAACGCATGCTTGCCCGGGGGGTAGGGAGCGCGTCCTCTCCCAATAGATTTAACCAATACTGCTCGTGGCGTTCTTCGGCGATTGATAATTCTTGGAGAACTTCCCGTTCATCTCCGCTCCGCCGCCGTGCTAGGTAGCGGTAAGTATCAGCCTCTAGACGTTCTTCCGCGAGATATTTGCGCCACCGCCGCAGTTGTTTTTTGGAAACTGCAGATACTTTACCTGAATCAGTATCTGCACTATTAACAACTGAGTCAGTCATTTTAGAGTCGGGAATCCGGTCCTTCAACGGTTATTTCCTCAATCTCAACATCTACAAATTCCGGTTCCGATTTACTGGCCGGCGTTACTCCAAAGATTCGTTCTTTGACCGCATCCGCAATCTTGTCGGTAACAGCTTCCCCTTGACGGCGAAAAATCTCGGAAGCTTTTTGCTTGGTGGCATCCCCTGCCCGGCGTACCTGGGGATTGGAAGTCACCGCGTTAACGGTTTTAGCTACCCCACCCTCTGGATTCTCACGAATTTCGCGGCAAACTAGCGCAATACCAGCACCAATACCGAGGACGGTCAACAGTTTTTTCCCCACGGTCAACACCTTTCATGTCGATTAGCCCAACTGTTAGCTATTCTATCTCACGGATCTATCACGGTCTTATGCGGAAATAGCAAAAGCTTCCCTTAAGTCTTTTTTGTATTTTTTCACAACATTTTTTATGCCTCACCGTTTACGGTGGATATATGAGTGAAATCAGCATCCCCACTTCTCGAGGGGTAACTTTGGCGGCCGACTTGGTAGTTCCAGTGGACGCCAGTAACCGCGCAGTGATTTTCGCGCATTCGTTTTTGCTTGATCGGCACGGGTTAGGATGGTTTGATGCCTTCGCAAAATCCTATCGCGCTGCTGGGTATAGCACTTTGCAATTAGATTTTTCGGGTTGTGGAAATAGCTCGGATGATGTGATCAGTTTGGAAAATCAGATCGAGGATCTAAAGGCAGCTTGTGGCTGGTTGTCTGAACGCGGTTTTGACCAACAGGTGCTGCATGCAGATGGGTCGGGTGCCTTGGTAGCGTTACGCGCCGTGCCAGATAAGGTACAGGCGCTAGTATTAACCGCCCCGATTCTTGGCCCCGCCGAGGTTCCTTGGGAGGACGTGTTCTCTTCCTCCCAACTAGCTGAATTAGAGCGGGTAGGGCATACTCGGATTCCTAATGACCAAGGTGAGGGTCGGCCTTATTTTGTAATCGGCAAACGTACCCTGGCGGAACTAACCATGGTCGACACCGAGAAGTTACTGCACGATATTGCGCTCCCAGCTTTATTTGTAGTAGACCCCCAAACCTTGGCTTCCCAGTGGTTTGCGCCCCTAATTGAGGATCCTCAAGCGCTGCTACCTCCCAATTGCGAATTACTGTTCCTAGAAAAGCTCAGCCTTTACGGACAGCTTCCTGCCAACTACCGCAAACCTGATGGCAGTTTCGCGAATGCGGAAAAAGTTGATTTTCTACGTGACCAGATAGTCGCTTGGGTTAGTCGCCTAGTGCCACCTGCAGATCACTAAGTTAACAAACAATAACTTACATTTTATTGCCACTACCAGCGCTTTTAGCTTCCAGAAACTTCTTGGGAAAAATAGAGAAATCGTTCAGGAACCGTTTTGATCTGCAGTCTTTACCAAACGTAGAGGCTACTTCCAGGTTCGTTTATATTCCCTTCCAGGAACGTAGCTTAGAGTTAATACCAGCAATAAGGATTGAGCGTATTGATATCTCCTTATTTGCTTGAGATGGGGAACAAAAGTGGGGGCGGATTCCAAAGGAATCCGCCCCCACTCTCTGTCTACGGGAACCAGGGTGCAGGGGTCACCACTGATTGGGATCTCCGGCAGGAGCAGCGCTAATTTCAAACAGTAAATCCCCAACTTCGACCTGACTGCCTTCCGCACGGAGCTTTTCCAGGTCAGAGGGGGTGGAATCCAATACCACCACCGGGCAAAGCGGCGAGTAGCGCGCCTTTTCAATTTGTTTAACCGAGAAAGTGGTTATGGGCTCTCCGGCTTTAACCATTTCATTTTCGAGGGCGTGACAGCTAAAACCATCCCCCCGCATCTTTACCGTGTCGATCCCTAAATGCACTAATACCGTTTGTTCCCCGCTGGTAATCATAAAGGCGTGGGGAAACAACTTAACTAAGCGCCCCGAAATGGGAGCTACCGCAGTGACTTCTTTCGATCCCGGCAGCGGACGCAAGGCTACCCCCGCCCCCACAATCATGCCGGAGAACACCAAATCCGGTACCTGCCGCAAGCTCACTATGCGCCCGGGAATCGGCGCACCCACTTGCACGGACTGTTCTTCCACTGATTCACCCCACTACCAAAAGAAAACCATCTTCCCTAAACCAGCCTAGCCCGCCCGCGCCCTCCAGGAAAACCTTATTTCCGAGCAAGCGAAAACCGCGTCAAATCACTACAGGTAACGTTGGGGCGTTAGCATTAGATTTTCTCCAGAGGATTAATCTAGATTGGCGGCGGCTGCCAGCATTTTTTCAATCTCTTCGCGGTATTTTCCGTCGGCGTTCCGGATTTCGCCGCTATCTGCTAGGTAGGTTTTCAAGAATTTTTCTAGAGGACGACCCAAGCCTTGCCCCGCAAGACTGCCGGTACTATCCTCGATCCTCGCGTGAGCGCGTCCTCCGAAACTGATAAGCCACATATCCTCCCCCACTGGCACATCCGCGCTAAGGCGCGGCATTACGAAAGGAAAGTCCAGGTGTTTTGCTCCCAGGCGCTGGTAGAAAGCCCAACGCCGCTGCGGATCCCCTCTATCTTCCGAGGGCGCGTGGAGCTGCGGATCCTCAATTTCTCCCAGGATCAACAGGGGGTTATTGCTAGATTCCAGAGCGGAAATCGCTTGACGGAAGAGTTTAGAGCCCACCCCGTGACCGCGAGTGCGGGGACTAACCGCCAGCCAGCTCAGCAAGGTCACTTCGCTGGTTGCCGGCCATGCTATCGCTGCCCCTAGCGGGCGCGTCCCCTCCCACGCGGATAAAGTCTGAAACTGCCCCGTCTGCAGCTGGGCGATTAAATCTTCCGGCTCCCCCAGTTCTTCAGGGCCAAAAGCCTGTTCCAAAAGTTCACGAACTAGGATTTCTTCCTGCCCCGGTTCCAGGTGGTTTTGATACTCGATCTGCACCCCTCAACCCTAGCCCAAAACCTAGTTAGGATTATTACTGGTGATAGTCCGCAGGTTATCTTATTGACTCTAGGTTTAGGGTTGTAAGATTTCCAGGTCTATGTACTTTTGATACCGTTGCGAGATTTCTTCCGGGATAGTCCCAATTCTTCCCATAGTTGCAATCGCTCCTTCAAGAACTCCTATGGGGTCTCCTTGCAGGTCTATTCTTATGTTCTGGATTTCTTCATACTCTGCACAGATCCCAGCACTCACTAAGAACTACTCGATTCAATTGTGCTGAGAGGGTGGTGAAAGACTCATCGAAGTGAGTGCGTCCGGCGTTGACCCGGATCTCGTTCTCGAACGAGTAGCCCCACAGAGCGCAGACTAGGGTATCAAGAGACCTCCGAGAAGAACTCTCGTGTCCGAACCCAAAGTTCATGCGTTGGGCGCCCTATCGTGACTACCGAATACTCACACAGACGGATCAACTAATTTGGCTGCAACAGGTCTCTGGTTAGCGCGATCCTGGCCAAGCCCAGTCATCAGACATTCCTTGTAGACGAGTCGCAGCCTACGGTACCTAGAAGAAGAATCCCTGGCGCGCCGCCTTGCCACGATCAATATCTCGTTGAACTTTCATCAAAGCTTCACGCTCTTCGGGCGGAGCTTCATGCATTCTCTTGTCAATTCTCCTTCGCAGAGAGAAATGCCACCAAATGGCAAATCCAACTAGCACGAGAACCGCGAGCACAATCCATTCAGCGATAGTCATAATTTAGTATCTCACAAGGTTCCCCCCGCACAGCAAGGATTCGGCGTTGAAGCATACCGGGTTTTGTTCCGAGGTTTTTGTGAGAGGATTTCGTATGCCAAGGAACTATATAAAAGCTTTTGGGGAGCGGGCTGTCAGGCTTGTTGAGGATCGTCTGCGGGATAATCTGGGAGTGTCTGAAACCCGCGTGATCGCCGATACCGCGATGAAGTTGGGGACGTCGAGGGAACCTCTTCGGCGCTGGGTGATGCGAGCGCGTGTGGATGCCGGAGTCCGTCCTCGGGTTTCCACTGAGGAAAGCGCCGAACTCAAGCGTTTGCGTCAGGAGAACGCGGAGCTGCGGCGCACGAATAAAATTTCGAAGTTGGCGTCACATCCTCAATGCTCTGGCGAAATGACACACAAAAACTGTGCAAGTCGGGAGGTGATCAGTTCCTGCCACGACCTGTGGTACGTCAAGCAGTCCTTCCGCATGTCCAAGACAGACCTGCGGGCACGCACCAGGCAGCACGAGTACCCGAAATTCGGCTGCCCTACTCCCCTACCTGCAGGCACCGCCCAACAGACCAGACGAAACCAAATCCTCTCTGACCTGGCTTTTCGTTCAGATTTCGGGCATACAAAAGGACGCCCACTTTGTATCAAAATGAGCGTCCCTTCAGTGGAGCTAAGGGGATTCGAACCCCTGACCTTCTCATTGCGAACGAGACGCGCTACCAACTGCGCCATAGCCCCTAGGTACTCTCAAAAGCCTAGGCTGGTAACAGACAAATTTGCAAACTATGAGGGTGTGGGATTGCGCTCAAGAAAAATGACTTGGTTACGCCCCCGCCAACCAGGCAGATTTAATACCATTTAACTAACCATCAGAAAAACAGGAGCAACCATGGATCCCATCGAGCAGTTATTAAAGAATGAAGCCGCCTACGCCGAAAAGTTTCCCGGAGAGGCCCCCCACCTACCCGAGATGAAGGTAGCGGTAGTAACCTGCATGGATTGTCGGATCGACGTGGAAACTATGCTGGGGGTGGAACCCGGACAAATCCACGTGATCCGCAACGCCGGCGGCCTGGTCACCCCCGACACCATCCGCACCCTCGCCGCCTCCCAGCGCAGCTTGGGAACCAAGTACGTGATGCTGATTCAACACACCGATTGCGGAATGTCGAAGACCAATGACGAAGTATTCCTCGCCGAACTCGAAAAAGACACCGGGCAGCGTCCCACCTGGAAACCCGGAGGCTTCAAGGACGTGCGCGAATCAGTTAGAAACAATATGAAGAAACTGCTAGACAGTCCCTTTGTAGGAGGCGCTGTCCGCGGATTCGTCCTCGACGTAAAGACTGCACGCCTAGAGGAAGTAACCCTCTAGACCGGAACAGATGTTCCCGCACGCTGCCATTACTACCTGTTGCAGTAATGAAAGGGTAGCGTCACTTAGCTCCACCGCCCTCTAGGTGCTAACGCAGCAGGGAACGGAGGATTTTCAAAGATTTCTCTCCATAGGGGTGGTGACGCACCGGAATATCAAAAAGCCAAGATTTACGGAGAACCGTTTGCTCCCGGGTCATGGCCTTAAACGACCAGTCTCCGTGATAATTTCCCATCCCCGAGTTACCTACGCCCCCAAAAGGCGCCTTCGAAGAGCTCATATGGAGCAAAGTGTCATTGATACATACTCCCCCGGCGTTCACTTTACTCATCACTTGCCGGGCAAAGCCCCGATCTTTCGTAAAGATATACAGCGCCAGGGGGTGTTCGCGCTCTTCATAGTCCGCCAAAGTTGCTTCCAGATCCGTAAAAGGAAGAACCGGCAAAATCGGACCAAAAATTTCTTCCGACATCACCGGAGAATCCCAGGAAGGATTATCCACGATCACCGGCTTGATCTGCTGGGTTTGTCGGTCAAGAAAATCTTCCGCGTGGCCTCCTCCCTTCGCGCCCAATAGTCTTTGTTCCGCTAGCAGCCCCGACAGGCGCGAAAAATGCTTGGGAGAAATGATTTTTACAAACGCAGATTTTCGGTATTGCTCACTCGGCAAAGCGCGGGCGATTCCCGCCTGCAACGCAGCGATTAACTGCTCCCGCACGTCCTCGTGTACATAAACATAATCGACACTGACGCATGTTTGCCCTGCGTTAAGCAGTTTTCCGAACAGAATCCTGCGTGCCGCTTTTTCGATATCGGCGGTGCGATCCACAAAACAGGGAGATTTTCCGCCCAGCTCCAACGTTACCGGGGTCAAGTATCGGGATGCGGCTTCCATTACTACCCGTCCTACCGCCGGGGAGCCGGTGAAGAAAATATGGTCAAAGCGTTGCTCTAACAGAGCGGTGTTTTCGGCGCGACCACCACGGATAACGCTCGCCATTCCGGGCGGGAGGGCGCGGCGCAAGATTTTTTCAATCACCTCACAGGTATGCGGGGTATAGGCAGAGGGCTTGACTACCACCGTATTTCCGCCGGCGATAGCAGCAGCAATAGGTTCCATCGTGAGTTGGAAAGGATAGTTCCAAGGGCTCATCACCAACACCACCCCGTAGGGTTCGCGTTGCACCTGCAACCACCCGGGAAGTTGGGAAAGGGCAGGTAGTTTCGAGCGAGGCATCGCCAGCCAAGGTAGGCGACGCCGCAGATGTCTTATTTCTGCTTTCACCAGGGAAATTTCGCTCATATAGGCTTCGGTACGACTCTTGTTCAAGTCTTGCTTGAGGGCGCTATAAATCTCTGTTCGTGATTTTTCTATTTCCCGTAACAGGGCAGTTAGATTTTTCTGCCGCCCGGATATCGGGATCGTAGTTCCGGCGTTAAAACAGCTACGAGCACTCTCGACCGCCCGCCTAATGGCTTGCTCTTGCGAACTGCTCATGCCTGCCCCTTTCTACTTCCTAACACCTACTTCCTATCCGGTTCCCTATTATTTTGCTATCAACTAGCCTGTTTTGAATATTTACGGCGATAGATTTCCCGCATCAACAGCGCCTCCGCCTTTTTTAACGGCTTTGCCCCGCAAACGCGGGCGTAACGCGCCGCTAAGGCGTTCTTTTCTAGCACTATCTGGGCGCTATGAGCAGCATCCAGATCCGCGCCGAGGCAATAGGCCGCCGTGTTGGTCAGCACCGCATTCCCTCGGGTAGTTCCATCAGCTTTCAGCCCGATAATCTGAGCAAAATCATCCAGGTAGGCAGGTAGTTTTCCTCCAAAAAAGTCCGCTACCTCTGCGTGGTGACAGGTAATAATGGCGCCGACATCGGGGCGCTCCTGATAGATCCGCGAGTGATTCGTCTGCGTGGCCGCATCGGGGGTGGTAGGGCGGCCTTGGTCATCACCCCAGACTAGGGCGTCATCCTCCCCCTCACGCCGGGAAGTAAGCGAACGCGCCGGCAGCGGCGGCAAGCAGGAGAGCTCGCGCTGATATAAATCCTTGGCTACCTTTTCTAAAGCATTTGCGAGCCGCCGCGCCCCCTCAGCGCTTTCAGCCCAAATCATGGCGCCATGGGCTTTCATCAAAATCACCTGCGCCCCGGTGCGCTGCAGGGTTTCTTCCACCCCGCGGTGTAGCTTCTTCGTCGAGGGCAACCCGTAGGGAGCCACCGGCAGCACCTCTTGTCCCAATGCTGCTTGCGCTTCTTCGTCCAGCGGGAAATCCTTTTTCGCCAGCGACAGCGCAGAGGCATAGGGCTGGTGGGTATGAATCACCCACCGCGCCTGCGGAAATAACCGATAGGTGAGGGCGTGCATCGGATACTCCGAGGAAGGCTTATACGGGCCAGACCAATCTTTAGAGCCGGTACATAAAGGCAGCTCCTCCTCAGTCATGGTTTCGTAACGGCGCCCCGAGGGGGTAATCAAAAAGTCGTCCGCGCTGCCGCGCACCGAAAAATTACCCCAGGTGCGCACCACTAACCCATCAGAAAGCAGCTGATGCGAAAGCTCAACTAGTTTCGCGCGCTTGGTATCTTCGTCGCAGTTCACAGCTTTACCACCTTTTGGAATACCCGTTCGAAGGCGGCAAGCGCCCGGTCGATATCCTCTTCGTTATAGGCAGCGGAAGTGTACAAACGCGATCCGGCCAAAGTCACAATGCCTTCTGCCATATAGGCCGCGCCCATATGCTCCATTTCTTTCTTCCGCTGGCTGGTCGCTTTCAAAACATTCGGAATCTCCCAGGGTTTCTTCCAGTTGATCGCAAAATGCATAGTCCCCACGGTCTCTAGGTGACACACGCTGCGCTGGTTAAACGCTACAAACGGCAGGCGATATTGCTTGATGAGGGCGCGCAGACCATCGGTTAAGCGATCCCCCATCTTGGCGGCGCGGTCACACGCCGCGGTCTCAGCGATCTCCTTAATGGTGTAGTAACCGGCCAGCGAAGACAACGGATTTGCGGTCATGGTTCCCCCGACCAGGGCTTTCTTTACTTTATCTCCGGTTTGGATCCCCGCGGCGAGGTAGCGCATATACTCTTTGCGTCCTCCCAGACCCCCTGCAGAGGGATAGCCACCGGCGATTACTTTACCGAACACGGTTAGATCCGGCATTACACCAAAGTAACCCTGCGCCCCATGCTCAGAAATCCGGAAGGCGGTCACGACCTCGTCAAAAATAAGTAGCGCCCCGTATTTGTTCGCCAGCGTCCGCGCGCCTCGTAAAAATTCTTGGGTAATCGGGCGAGTGCCGGACTCCGGTCCAATCGGCTCGATCATAATCGCCGCGGTGCCGCCAGTGAGTTTCTTATGTTTTAACTTGCGTTCTAGATCTTCTAGGTCACCGGGGAAGAACTCATCAGTCAGCGACATACACCGCAGGGGAATCCCGCTGGCCTGGGTGAACTTTGACCCCGGAATTCGGATACCGTAGGCAAGCTGGTCTGACCAGCCATGGTAGGCGCCGCCCATTTTTAGGACGTGGCGATGCTTAGTGGCTAGGCGCGCCACCCGGATGGAGGCCATACAGGCCTCGGTTCCGGAGCCGAAAGCGCGGAACATATCCACGGAGGGAATCAGATCCCGCACTAGCGCGCCCAGACGGTACTCATATTCATGGAAAAGCCCGGTGGAGGGGCCGCAAGTATTAAGTAAGTCAATAACTTTTTCCCGCACCTGCGGGGGGTTAGACCCCAGGACGGTGGGTCCGCCCGCTTGCAGGAAATCCAGATACTCATTACCGTCCAGATCAGTCAGCTTATTGCCGTTAGCGCCCGTAAATACCAGGGGGAAGGGATGGTTAAACGCCAGATTATGTTGCACCCCGCCCGGGATAACCTCCTGTGCTTCCCGAATCATCGTCCGCGATTTGGTGCACTTTTTTGCAAAATATTCGTCCTCATACTCACGTAAAGCAGAAGGAGAAATCGAGTAAACCGGTTGTTTGATTAGCTCATCTAGCTCGCGCGTTACCTGTCGCGCTCCTGGACGATTGATATCCATTTTGACCCCCATTAGACAATGTGAGCGCTTACTCACAACAGTGTGATTTAGATTAATCCTCAAAGACAATTCTGTCAATGATCAGACTGCCCGGGGCGGTTTTGGTACAGGTTTTTCCCCTGCTGTACAAGTTTCTCAGCTTTTTCTTGTAACTGCTTTACATCTATGCTGCTATTAAGCAGATCGTAAGGGATGCTTTCTAAACCTTTATGGTTCCTGCGTCCATATATCACCTGGTTGTTACCCCCAGCAATCCTAGACCCCTTTAAGCCATAGCGGTGTCTGGAGAATTTATCCACTACCCGCAGGTTGGTCACACTTCGTTTGGTTTCCACCTCATAGGCGTGCCGCTCCCCCGCGTTTCGGTATTTCATATACACGAAGCTAAAGAAGAACAACCCCGGTATCAGTAGCAGCCAGCGAAAATCATCATCCCAGCCAACTAAGTCACTACCTAAGAACAGTGCCAGGAAGAAACTAAAAAACTCGAACAGGAAAGAAGTAACAATCAGTTTGGTCATGTTTATAGGTACGCTACCCATAGTTTCTTTCGTGCGAGCGTTAACTGCCACATAATGCAATTGCCGTTTAGAACCACTTACCTGCAGGTAACTGTAAAGCCAGACTGGAAAATAAGCAGATAACCATGACTCGCCATTGATTGCGAAATCCTCTTTTTTCCAAGATACCCCATAGTCGTATCTGCGTAGCGTCTTATTTGCCGACAACCTGGCAATATCTTGTGCTTGCGTGCGAACCAGAGGGCGCACCTGCCTAATATCAATATCGCGTTTTTCGGCGGTGCATCCTCTTAAATAGTTGGCGTTGTACCTGACACAGTTCTTGGTGTCATAGGGCATAATCGCGTTAATGACATTTGTGGTTTTATCTTTGGCCGTCACATTTAACTTATCGGCGCTGGCTTCTATGGTGAGGTCATCGATAGCGATATCAAAGTCGCGTTCTACCTGATATTCATCAACGTCATATCGGGTTTCCCGGCGATTGTCCCGCTTGACGGTATATTTCCTGACCACCACCCCGCCGGTTCCCGACAGGCGATCGTTGGCATTAATGTCGGAAATGAAGTAAGGGAAATAGACTGCGGAAATATTATCTGCAGTGAACTGTCTGGTGAAAGCGGGATGCGCGAAGAATTTTCGTTTTTCCACAAACTCTGCGATCTGTTTCTTCGCTTCCTCCCTGGTAACCGTAAAAGGCAAAATCGCGTCCGGAACTGCCCCATTAGGCACCTGTTGATTAATCGACAGCCTATGGCGGCACCAGTGACAGCGCGCCTGCATCGCGTAGGCAGTGTTGATCACCACCTCTGCTCCGCAGCTTTCACATTTGAGGGTCAGCACCTCAGAGGAGTTAACGATAATGTCTTGCGACCCTAACCCCGTGGTTACCCCACGTAATGACGCGATATCCTCATTGGTGGGCAGCAACTGTGGTGAAAACTCGTAGCGGCAATAACAACACCGCAACCTGCCGGTCTGACAATTGGTGACAATGTCGGTTGCGCCGCATTTTGGGCATTTGAACTGCCCATTCCTGGCCTTAGGGTCAGCCCTAAACGCTGCGGGCTTCCCCTCTGGCTCTAGGTAGCCTGGGTCACCCATATCCTAGAATCCCAAATAGTCTGATTTTGCTCGGTCGAACTCCTCTTGACTAATGACCCCCGCGTCCAAGAGTTTCTTCAGATTTAGCAGCCTGGTAGTGGGGTCTTCTGCCGGTTGCTTCCCTGGCTGAGAAGTTCCTGCCGCAGCCGATGTCTCAGGTGGCGTTGCAGTTACCGGCTGCGCTGGCAACGGTTGCGCAAAGTTAGGGTGATAGGAACTAGGCTCCGTAGGCTGCTGCATTCCCTGCGAAGCCGCGCCCACCGCGCCCATCCCCATACCCATGAACGCCAACCCGGCACCACCACCGTTCTCGCCACCAGCTTGGATACCGCGCGCAGCGGATTGCTGGAAGAAGGTATTACCCCGCGAACCTGCCAGAGCATCTGCCTTCTTCACGTCCTCAAGAAGCGCCCGCGTACCCTCGTCATATTCGATTGCTAAAATCGCGGTTTTTACGATTTCGAGGCCGCGCACACTGCTCCACTGGTAGCCCGATTCAACCGCCTGCGACAAGGAGGAAGCGAAACCGATCTGATCAGCTTGAATGCCGCTCATACGGTTACCGCGACTGGGATCATTGGTGTAGTGCGAGAATGCCGCCGATAAGCTACTCACAACCTCGTTAAAGAGCTGTTCTCCCGCAGGATTATCCATATCCGAAAAATCGAACTGAGGCGCTCCCGCCACCAGATAGTTAACGGGCACAAAGTTCTTGATAAACAGAATCGGATCTACGATTCTCAGGGTATAGGTGCCGCGGGTTATCGCCCCTACCTGGGTACCGAGGTAGGCATCATCCCAATAAATCTGAGATTGGGTACCGAACCTGTTATTGGGAATTTCACGCAGATTCACATAAAAGAAGAGCTGCTGAGCTGCGGGTATTCCCCCAAACTTAAAACGTTCCCACGACTGCTTGATTAGAGCAGCCTTTACACCGTCACCAACAAAAATTGATTTCGAGTTGGGGTCGTCATTGGAGTATATATATCCGCCTGCTTGGGTAATCAGCCCAGTAATCGCCCCCTCTTGCATGGTCACCAGAGCGGTTCCTTCGGGAACGATCACTCGAGCACCATTAGTGATTACATTGGCGCTGCCGCGAGTGTTGGAGCCACGGGCATTGTTCGTGCCCAGGGGAACGCCCGAAAAAATGCCTGCAGTGGGAGAGATGCCCGGTTGAGGAGCATAAAAGTCTTGCCATTGATCCGCAAAGGAACCGCCGATCGAGCCGGTAAACGCTTGAATGAAACCCACCTGGAACCTCCAGTGGTAATGAGTTGGGACTAACCTATAGAAAAATTATATGGGCCGGCGGTGAAGCTCGCCACAGATAGGGATCAGCGGTCGATTCCGCGAAGGGATGCGGCAGGAGAAAAATAGCACGAAAAATTAGCGAAATAGCCCCTAGGACACGGAAGACGTGTTACTATCACGCCAGATATGTGAGAGCTCACTCACCGAAAAGAGGAAATCAAATGGAATGGGCAATGCAGCGCTTCCAGCAGTTAGATCCTAAGAGAGCAAGGCGGATCATTGACGCTGCCGTCAGCGAGTTCGCAGAGAAAGGCTATGAAGCGGCCAACACCAATCAGATTGCGAAAGCTGCCGGAATCTCCGTCGGATCACTGTTTCAGTACTTCAAAACTAAGGAAAACCTGTTCCGGTATGTGATTAATTTAGGAGTCGGGATTATCGAAACCGATATCGGCCAGATACTAGAAGATGAGATCAGCGGGCGGGAAAAACTCCATAAACTGATGCTGCTAACCGTAAATTCCTGCGAACAATACCCCGAATACCAGCAGCTTTACCATGAGATCACCGCTACCGGGAATCGGGACTTAACCTTGGATATCGCTCGCGAATTAGAAAGCTATAGCGCAGCTGGGCTAGTGAAGTTAATTAAACAAGGACAAGAGCGGGGCGAGATCCGCACGGATTTACCCGCGGAAGTCCTGGCTTTCACCGTGGATAACACTATGGTGATGATGCAGTACTCGCTATCTACCCCTTATTTCAAAGGACGCGCCCAGCTATATCAGATGGCACCAGCGAAAGAATTCGCCGAACAGATGACGGAAATCCTCTGGTCCACCCTAGAAAAGAGGCAATAATGTACTGCTTAACCTATGACGTGGGAACTACCGGGGTTAAAACCTGTTTATTTGAAGTCAGCGACCAGATTCGCCCCGTAGCCAGTGCCAGTGAAGGCTACGGTTTGCAAGTAGTTCCCGGCGGCGGCATTGAGCAAAACCCCGATGACTGGTGGCAGGCAATGGCTAACGCTACCGCGCAAATAAAAGCCCAGGCTGAGGCGGAGCTGGCACAGATAAAAGGGATCAGTTTCTGTTCTCAAATGCAGTCCCTGGTACTGCTAGATAAAAATGCTCGTCCAGTACACCCTTCAATGTCTTATATGGATCAGCGCGGCGGCCCCCAGCTGCGAAAAATAGCTGGCCAGGCACCCCGGATAGCTGGGATAAACCTGGTGAAACTACTGCGCAGCCTCTACCATACCGGCGCCGTGTCTGCCTCGGCGAAAGACCCGGTATGGAAATACCATTGGATGAAAGAAAACCGTCCGCAGGAACTAGCCAAAGCCCACAAATGGCTAGACGTTAAAGATGCGATCATTGCCCGGATGACCGGCGAATTTACGATGAGTGAAGACAGCGCGTTTTCTACGTTGCTGTACGATATTCGCTCAACAGAAAAGCGTTTCAGCCCCGCAATGCTGAAGATGCTGCAGGTAGACCCGCAGCTAATGCCGCCTATCGTGGCCTCCACCGATATTGTGGGGCAGCTTCGCCCTCAGCAAGCCCGAGAACTCGGGCTAAAAGCAGGGGTGCCGGTCTTTTCGGGAGGAGGGGACGCCTCCCTGATACCGGTAGGGGCGGGGGCTGCTAGGAAGGGCGACACCCACGTGTATATGGGTACTTCCGGGTGGGTGGAAACCGTCACCGACAAGATCACGATTGACACTTCTGCCATGATCGCCACCGTGGTAGGAGCTATCAGCGGAAACTATAACTATTTCGCAGAAATGGAAACTGCCGGAAAATGCCTGGAGTGGGTGCGTGACCACCTCGCTAAAGATGAAATCCATATTTACCTGGACCAGAGAGATGTGGCGGAAGATCCCGAGAGCGAGTTCCATTCCCTCTATGAGTACATGTCAGTCATAATCAACTCCGCACCCGCCGGAGCCGGTGGGGTGCTATTCGCGCCCTGGCTACACGGCAACCGCTGCCCCTTCGAAGACCCCAATGCTCGTGGCACCTTTATCGGAATTGGTTTAGAAACCGGGAAAACTGAGCTGCTGCGCGCAGTGGCGGAGGGCGTTTGCTACCACGTGCGCTGGTTCCTGGAAACCCAAGATAAGAAAGTCAAGACTGCTCCCCGACTGCGGTTTGTAGGCGGCGGGGCACTCAGCCCGGTGACCTGCCAGATTCTCGCGGATATTACCGGAAAACCCGTGGATACAGTAGCCAATCCGCAAGATGTAGGAGCGGTAGGAGCAGCGTTGGTGATAGCCGCCGGATTAGGAGAAATACCTTCGTTAGCGGAGGCCTCTTCCCTAGTTCCGATTACCGCCTCCTATGAGCCGAATCCCGAATTTAAAGACCGCTATGACCAGATGTTTGCGGCTTTTAAAGATATTTATCCGGCAAATAAAAAGATTTTCGCGCAATTGGAGGCGATTCGATGAACTCAGAAGGAAATCTTCCCTCGGAGACAGAAGGCGAACCCGCAGCTACCGCAAAAACGCCTCTGCCTGGCGAGGCTGCTAAAGGCAAAGATGCAGCTATCCAAGCTCTAAAGTTCACCTTGCTGTCGATCTCCGCCGGGCTGGTGGAGGCGGCCAGCTTCGCCCTTTTAGAGTGGTTAACTCCCCTGCCCTACGCCTGGACCCACTTTATTTCCATTACCCTCTCGGTAATCTATAACTTCACCCTCAACCGGCGTTACACCTTCAAATCCGCCAATAACGTGCCGATTGCAATGGTCAAAGTCGCGGTTTTCTACGCCTTCTTTATCCCCATCACTATGTGGCTCGGGGCGCTGGCTGCCAGTGCAGGCGTCAACGACTTCATCATCAAAGGCGTAACCATGATCCTTAATTTCATTGGCGAATTCGCCTGGTGGAAGTGGGTAGTGTTCCGCGGCACCGAAAACACTAACGACCTGGCACGTAAGTAGCTCGTCGACACCAGGGCTGGTCGGCAAAAAGATGCGAGAGGGGGCTTGAGCCGAGCGAAGCAAGGCTCACCGGGGTCCCCCGAGTACTTTTTGCCGGCCAGCCCGGATTTACGTACTAGATTTACTGGTACTTGAGACCGTCACCCGGTCACTCTGGATACATCACGCGCGCCGCCCTGGTCGGCACTGAGAGCGCAGGCAGCGTAGAGTTTCAGGGCGTCCGAGACTGTGCGTTTGCGGCTACGCGGCGTATAGGGGCGAGGACGCTGCTCCATCTGTTCGCGGCGGCGATTAAGCTCCGCCTCCGGAACCTCTAAGGTCAAGGATTCGGTATTGACGTCAATCATGATTTCATCTCCGTCCTCGATTAGGGCAATTAAGCCCCCATCAGCGGCCTCGGGAGAAATATGCCCCACCGAGATCCCAGAGGTGCCCCCCGAAAAACGCCCATCAGTGATGAGGGCGCATTTTTTGCCCAGACCCCGCCCTTTTAGGAAGGAGGTCGGGTACAGCATTTCCTGCATTCCCGGCCCACCCGCTGGCCCTTCGTAGCGAATCACTACCACGTGACCAGGCTTAACGCTATGGTCTAGGATTTTCTCGATGGCCTCTTCCTGAGATTCCATCACGATGGCGTTACCGCGGAAATGGTACAGGTCGCTGTCGATTCCGGCGGCTTTAATAATGGCGCCTTTTTCTGCCAGATTTCCCCGCAAAACCGTCAGTCCCCCATTGGCGGAATAGGCGTGAGCGGTATCGCGGATACAACCACTTACCGCATCGGTATCCAGGTCTTTCCACTGGTTAGTAGTCGAGAATGGCTCGGTGGTGCGCACTCCCCCGGGAGCCGCTTTAAACAATTTTTCAGCCCGGTCGGTGGCAGACCCGCCGCGCACATCCCAATCGGCTAGCCATTTTTCTAACGAGGGAGCATGGATCGAGGTGACCTCGCGGTTTAACAGTCCGGCACGGTCAAGTTCTCCCAGCAATGCCGGAATCCCTCCAGCACGATGCACGTCCTCCATATGGTAATCATTGTGGTTGGGTGCCGCTTTACACAGACAAGGGACACTGCGCCCCAGGCGGGCAATATCTTCCAGGTCAAAACGCACCCCGGCTTCGCGGGCAACCGCCAACAGGTGCAACACCGTGTTAGAGGAACCCCCCATTGCCATATCTAGGCTCATGGCGTTAAGGAAGGCTTCGCGAGAGGCAATTTGCCGGGGCAAAACCGCGTCCTCCTCCTGGTCATAGTAACGCGCACATAGCTGCACGATGAGCTTGCCAGCCTGGGTAAACAGGTCGCGGCGCGCAATATGCGTCGCCAGGGTAGAACCGTTTCCAGGCAGCGCCAAGCCCAGCGCCTCCGTCAGGCAGTTCATGGAGTTAGCGGTGAACATTCCTGAACAAGAACCACAGGTGGGGCAAACCGCTTTTTCAATCTCGCTCAGCTGTTGGTCGGAAATATCCTGGTCAGCAGTGGCATTCATTACGGTAATCAGGTTGCCGTGACCGTTTTGGGACGGTCCCACAATCATTTTGGGGTCGATTCCGCGCCCGGCCTCCATAGGACCGCCGGAGACAAACACCGTCGGAATGTTGAGCCGCATGGCGGCAATCAACATTCCCGGCGTAATCTTGTCGCAGTTAGAGATACAGACTAGGGCGTCCGCACAGTGAGCATTCACCATATATTCCACACTGTCCGCGATAATCTCCCGGCTAGGCAAAGAATAGAGCATCCCTTGATGCCCCATGGCAATTCCGTCATCAATAGCAATGGTGTTGAACTCTTTTGCCACCCCACCGGCATCTTTAATTGCCTGCGCTACCAGTGGCGACACCTGGTTTAGGTGTACATGCCCCGGCACAAATTGGGTAAAAGAGTTGGCAATGGCGATAATCGGTTTCCCGAAATCACTGTCACTCATGCCGGTGGCGCGCCACAGTGAGCGGGCACCTGCCATATTGCGACCGGCAGTGGAAGCTCTTGAACGAAGTGGATAAGCCATTTTTCTCCCAAAGGTTTTGTCTACAGGTGTGGGGATATGGTTACGAGGACGAGTACGCAATCCCGCTGCTACCAGCGGAACCGGCGCCCTCACTGCAACTAGTCGCAAAGCTGATACGTCCAACCGTAAGGATCGGGCGCTTCCCCATTTTGAATGTCTACCAGGCGCTGATGAATGCTGGCGGTGACCGGTCCGCAGGGCACTTCCACCTCGAAATCATCGGAGCCGAGCCGGCCAATCGGGGTTACTACCGCCGCGGTCCCGCAGGCGAATACTTCGCTGACTTCACCGGAGCGAATATCTGCTACCAGCGACTCTAGGGAGATATCGCGTTCAAAAACCGGAGTGCCACTATCACGCAGCAACCGGCAGATTGCCGAGCGAGTCCCACCCTCCAGGATTACGCCAGTCAGGCGCGGAGTATGTACCGAGCCGTCTTTACGCACCACGAACACGTTCATGCCACCTAGCTCTTCCAGGTTGGTGTGGGTGGTATCTAAGAAACACACCTGCTCATAACCCTTTTCGGCCGCCATATTTTGGGGCAGCAGCGAGGCCGCATAGTTGCCTCCACATTTCGCTTCCCCAGTTCCGCCGGGACCTGCCCGATGGTAGTGGCGGTCAACCCAAATGGAGACTCCTTTGGCTTCCCCACCCGAGAAATAGGAGCCAGACGGAGAACCAATCACCAGATATTTCGCTTCACTGGCAGAATGTACCCCCAGGTAGGGCTCAGTTGCGATCATAAAGGGGCGCAGATAGAGAGAGGTGCCTGGCGCGGTGGGAACCCAGCGTTTATCGGCGCGCACCAAATCAACTACCGAAGCTACGAAGTCCTCTTCCGGGATTTCCGGTAGTGCCAGACGCCGCGCCGATGCATTCAAGCGCGCAGCATTATAACGAGGACGGAAAGCCCAGATCGAGCCATCTTTATGGCGATAGGCTTTTAGACCCTCAAAAACTTCTTGACCATAGTGGAACACTACAGCTCCTGGCGACAGACTCAAGTTCTCGAAGGCCTGGACGCGGTGTCCGCTCCACCCTTCACCTGCTTTCCAGTCAGCAACCGCCATATGGTCGCCGAACTTTCTGCCAAAAGACAAGGAATCCATAATCGCGCGGTATTCTTTGTCGCTGGCTGGATGCTGGTTGGGCTGCAAAGTAAAGCGCCCCGCCAATTCATCCGCGCTCGGCAGCGGTACCTGCGATGCTTCCTCTAACTTGGTTGGCACATGGGTTAAACCATTCTCGCTCATGATTATGTTCTTTCCGGCTCCTGGGAAGCCTATTCTGGGGTTAAAATTTTTTTCAAGGTCACTGGGTGACCAATTTTTCTCAACAGAGTACGGATTTTCGTTCCACCCTAGAGGCGGGCAGCAATCGCATCTCCAATCTGGCTGGTACTGCGCTGCAAAGGCTGACCTTGCTCGGCGGCGAGGGCGCGCTCCTCCATATCGGCAGCGATCGCGGCGCGGATATTGTCTGCCTGCTGCCCTGCACCCTCGTTTTCTAGCAGCATTGCTACCGAAGAAATCGTGGCCGTGGGATCCGCAATCCCTTTACCTGCGATATCGGGAGCAGAACCATGTACCGGCTCAAACATGGAGGGGAAGGTACGATCCGGGTTGATATTTCCCGAGGCCGCCAGCCCAATTCCCCCGGTAATCGCGCCTGCCTCGTCGGTTAAAATATCGCCGAACAGGTTGTCGGTAACGATTACGTCAAACCGTCCCGGGTCTTGCACCAGGTAGATAGTAGCGGCATCTACGTGCGCGTAATCCCAGGTAACCTTAGGATATTCTTCCGCTACCCGCTCTGCCATTCGTCTCCACAAATGCCCGGCATGAACCAGCACATTATGTTTATGCACTAAGGTAACGTGCTGGCGCCGCTTGGCAGCCTGGGAAAAGGCAAAACGCACCACCCGCTCTACTCCAAAGGCAGTGTTTACGGAAACTTCGGTGGCGATTTCTTGATCGGTACCCACCCGAATCGCCCCGCCGTTACCGCAGTACAAGCCCTCGGTACCTTCCCGCACTACCACGAAGTCAATCTCGCCGGGGTTAGCCAGTGGAGTGGGGACTCCTGGGTAGTAGCGAGCCGGACGCAGATTCACATAGTGATCCAGACTGAAACGTAGCTTGAGCAGCAAGCCGCGTTCTAGCACTCCCGAGGGAACCGCGGGGTCTCCGACCGCCCCCAGCAAAATCGCGTCATGCTTTTTAATCCTGTCTAGCTCTGCCTCAGGCAGGATCTCTCCGGTCTCCAGGTAGCGAGCAGCCCCCAGATTAAACTCGGTTTTATCAACCGTGATTCCGCTACCCGTCAAGGCAGCGTCCATGACCTTTAGCCCTTCGGCCACTACCTCTTTGCCAATCCCGTCCCCGGGAATAACCGCGAGCTTAATGGTTTTCTCCACAGTTCTTACTAACCTTCCTCAACGCTACGCGGCGGACTATCCGTCTGATTGATTTCCCTTTACCTGCTTATCCCAGTAAACAAGGTTCCCGAGCTACCACTGGCCGGTTCCCGAAAAGATGTGAGAGGGGGCTTGAGCCGAGCGAAGCAAGGCTCACCGGGGTCCCCCGAACACTTTTCGGGAACCGGCTACAGCAGCTACGGTCATCATGCGAAGTCCGCCCTTAGCGCTGTGCCTGCCCTTCCTGGTAGTCATCATCACTTTGATTCCACGAGAACATGGCACGCAGTTCGCGTCCTACTTTCTCGATGGGGTGGGCTTCTTCTGCTGCACGCATCTGTTTAAACTCCTGAGCTCCATTGTTTTGGTCATCGATGAAACGCCGCGCGAATGAACCATCGCGAATACCGGACAAAATGTCGCGCATAGCCTGGCGGGTCTGATCGGTAATCACTCGCGGCCCCGACACGTAGTCACCGTATTCGGCGGTATCCGAACAGGACCAACGCTGCTTGGTGATTCCGCCCTCGTTGATCAGATCCACGATCTGTTTCATTTCGTGGCAAACCTCAAAATAGGCAATCTCCGGTTGATAACCAGCCTCGGTCAATGTCTCGAAACCGGCTTGAATCAGGTGCGATACCCCGCCACAGAGCACTGCCTGTTCCCCGAAAAGATCAGTTTCGGTTTCCTCGGTAAAGGTAGTCTGAATTACCCCTGCCCGAGTTGCCCCCAGAGCTTTAGCATAGGCTTTAGTTACTTGCCAGGCGTTACCGGATTCGTCCTGTTCCACCGCGATAACTGCCGGAGTACCGTAGCCAGCCTCGTAGGAGGCACGTACCTTGTGACCGGGTCCTTTCGGAGCCACCATACATACGTCGTGGCCAGCACCGGGTTGAATGTAACCGAAACGGATATTGAAGCCGTGGGCGAAGAAAAGCGCGGCATCCGGTTTCAGATTCGGGGAAATCTGCTGCGCATAAACCGTCCGCTGCACCTGGTCGGGAGCAAGAATCATCACGATATCCCCTTCGGAGGTTGCCTGCTCAATCGATTTGACCTCTAGCCCCTGCTCTTTAGCTTTAGCTACCGAGGACGAGCCTTCCCGCAGCCCCACGACTACCTCCACCCCGCTGTCCCGCAGGTTGAGGGCGTGGGCGTGACCTTGCGAGCCGTAACCGATAATGGCAACTTTCTTACCCGCAAGTGCGGCCATATCCGCGTCAGTGTCATAAAAGATTTCAGCCATTGTTACTTCTCCTTTAGTTGATCTGTGATTGAACGCGGGCCACGGCCAATGGCGACCGCCCCCGATTGCACGATTTCGTTGATACCGTAAGGCGCTAAGGTCTCCATCAGTGCCTCCAGTTTGGATTGCACCCCGGCAGCTTGGATAACCAGGGATTCGCGGTGGACGTCTACTACCGAAGCGCGGAATAGATCCACTATCTGTAGCACTTGGGAACGGTTGTCTGCATTCGCTTGTACTTTGAACAGCACAAACTTGCGGGTAACCGAGTCCTGGGGGTGTAGCTCCACCACTTTCAACACGTTTATCAGTTTATTTAACTGTTTAGTTACCTGCTCAAAAGGCAAATCTTCCGCATCTACCTGTACGGTTATCCGAGAAATCGCTGGTTCTTCGGTTTCTCCGACCGCTAGGGAATGAATATTAAAAGCCCGCCTGGTAAACAGGGCAGCTACCCGCGCGAGGACGCCGGGCTGGTTTTCTACCAAGATGGAAAGGGTGTGGCGATTATCCATCACTATCACTCCTCATTTTCCCAGACCGGGCCCTGCCCGCCTGCATAGATAACATTGCTATTCGATTCCCCGGCCGGCACCATCGGCCAGACCTGGGAATCGGTAGAGACGCGAAAATCAATCACCACCGGGCGATCATTAGTTTCCATGGCCTGCGCGATTACCTGGTCGACTTGTTCTTTGGTGCGAGCCCGCAAACCTAGCGCGCCGTAGGCTTCTGCCAGTTTCACGAAGTCGGGAATATCTTTTCCGCCCTCTCCGTCTTGTAGCAAGGTGCCCGAAAAGCGCGAGTCAAAGAATAGTTCCTGCCACTGATGCACCATTCCCAGCACCGAGTTGTTAATAATCGCCACTTTAATCGGTAGATTCTCTAAGGTAGCGACCGCGAGTTCTTGATTGGTCATCTGGAAACAGCCGTCCCCGTCAATCGCCCAGACTTGCGCCCCGGGGTTAGCTACTTGCGCTCCGAGCGCCTCGGGAATTGCTACCCCCATCGTCCCTAAACCAGCGGAAGTGAGGAAGCCGCGCGGGTTTTCGTGCGGCAAGAATTGCTGTGACCACATCTGATGCTGCCCCACGCCAGTGCAATAAATGGCGTCCTTACCGACCATTTCCCCGATCCGTTTGACCACATATTGGGCGGGGAGGAGACCGTCATCTGGTTCATCATAGGCAAGCGGGTATCGCTCGCAGATGTAATCCAAATGGTGCTTCCAACCGGAAATGTCTCGCGGGTTACGCTGCATTTCCTCTTTAACTTTCGGCAGTAGTCCCTGTAGGGTTTGCCGCAGGTCTCCCACTATCGGTATATCCGCTACTCGATTTTTCGAGATTTCGGCGGGGTCAATATCGGCGTGTATCACTTTCGCATCCGGAGCGAAAGCATCCAGGCACCCAGTTACCCGGTCATCGAAACGTGTCCCTAGCGCCACCATCACGTCGGCGCGTTGCAAGGCGGTCACTGCCGGCACCGAACCGTGCATTCCCGGCATTCCCAGACAATGGGGATCCGAGGACGGGAAGGCTCCCTGCGCGGTCAAGGTAAGCACCACCGGAAAATCGGTAACTTCCACCAGTTCCTTTAGCTCTGCCGTCGCTTCGGCAGCCAGCGCTCCTCCACCCACATAGAGGACGGGGCGCTCTGCCTGCGCCATCAACTTCGCAGCGGCTTTTATTTGCTTGGCGTGTGGTTTACTCGGCACCTTGTATCCGGGTAAATCCACTGTTACCGGCCAAGAAAAATCAAGTTCGCCAACTTGGGCATTTTTGGCAATATCTACCAGCACCGGGCCTTTACGGCCAGTGGAGGCCAAATGGAAAGCTTTAGCCAAAGTAACCGGAATCTCTTCCGGCTCGGTTACCAAATAATTGTGTTTGGTAATCGGCATCGACACTCCGACTACGTCAGATTCTTGGAAAGCGTCAGTACCGATAGCACTGGCAGCCACCTGCCCCGAGATTGCCAGCAGCGGCACCGAATCCATATGGGCATCCGCCAAAGCGGTCATCAGATTGGTGGCTCCTGGCCCCGAAGTTACGATTGCTACTCCGGTTTTCCCGCTCGAGAGTGCATAACCTTCCGCCGCATGTCCCGCGGCTTGTTCGTGACGCACAACGATCTGGTTGATCTGCGAGTCATAGAGCGCATCGAAAACCGGCATGATTGCCCCGCCGGGTAAACCAAACACATCGGTCACTCCCAGGCGTTCCAGGGTAGCGACCACTGCCCGCGCTCCACTCATCCTTTTGGGAGGAGGCGCCGCGCCCGGTGATTGCTCCTTGTTGCTCATCGTTTTCCCCGTTCTGGTAAATATTTCTTTGATTTTTATAAATAAAAAAGCCCTAGGTGCTGTTACCTAGGGCTTGCTACGTCTCGAAACGATTTTAGACGTGTCTAGCCCTCCCTGGTACCAGCAGTACTAGGGCGACTAGCTCAATAATTCGTTTCGTCATAACAGGCTAAACTCTACGTCCCACACCCTCTGCACTGGGCTTCGTCTCACGTTTTGATACGCGAAGCTAAGTTCGTCTACCGGACAAGTATCGATTTTCACCGTAATGGTGACCCACTCCTCCCTATTTTCACCTCTTAAATGGACTTTGGTCTGACAGTCCTAGGAGAGGCTATGACAAGATGGATACTGTCGTATGGCTTTACAAGGAGGAACCGTGCAGACAGTCTTCCAATACCTGGCAGAACAGCCGGTACTTGTACTTTTCGGGTTAATCGGGATCGGGATGTACCTGGGTCATTTCCGGATCAAAGGAATCGGTTTGGGGGCGGCTGCCGTCCTCTTCCTAGCGATCGGGATCTCTGCCTGGGGCACTTCCTATGGCGTGGATATGGTTTCCAAATTCCCGCATGAGTTCGGAAAGCTCGGTCTGGCTCTATTTGCTTTTGCTATCGGGATTAACTCGGGTAATTCTTTCTTTGCTTCTCTGAAGAAATCTTTAGGGATTATGGCCGCTACTTTCGCGGTGTTAGCCGGCGGGGGCGTAGTTGCCTGCCTGCTAGGCAAAATCGCGGGAATGGATGCGGCCACTATCGGCGGTACTTTTGCGGGCGCAATTACTAACACCCCCGCTCTAGCTGCTGCCGGCGCGGCCTCAGGTGATGAGCAGTCGGCAACAGTTGCCTATTCCATTGCCTACTTGTTTGGCGTTTTCGGAATGCTAATCGTAGCTACTTTAGCTCTCAACTATGGCAAGAACGATAAAGACCGCCCCGCATCTTTGGTTTCTCGCACGGTGCGAGTTGAGCGGGATGACCTCCCTTCGGTGCGCGATATTCGTGCCCATGTTGGCGAAAACGTGCGGTTTTCTCGGCTTCGGGAAACCGAGGACGGGCCGATTGTGCGCCCCACTGCCGACACTAAACTCGGTAAAGGCTGCCTGGTGACCGTGGTTGGTCCGCAGAATTTGGTAGTTGAAGTGGTTTCTGAGTTGGGGCATGATTCCTCTATTTCCCTTGCTGCCGACCGGCGGGATTGGGACTATCGCCGGATAACTATTTCTGATCCGAAGCTGGCTGGACGCACTTTAGGGGAGCTTGGCCTGGAGGAACGTTACCAAGCGACTGTGTCGCGGGTACGGCGTGGCGACACCGATATGTTAGGGCGCGCTGACCTGGTACTTCAGATGGGAGACCGGGTTCGGGTTGTGGCGCCCACCAAGAACCTTAAAGAGCTATCTAAGTACTTTGGGGACTCTACTACCGGTTTGACCTCTATTAACCCGGTAGCTTTAGGTATTGGTATGGTTTTGGGACTGCTAATCGGCGAGTTCCCCATCCTTACTCCTAGTGGCGAATACTTCACGATTGGTTCTGCAGCTGGAACGCTGCTAGTAGGGCTGGTATTTGGCCGAGTAGGACGGATCGGCCCCTTCCCCACCGCTTTGCCTTATACCGCCTGTCAGGTGCTTGCCGAGTTTGGTCTGCTGGTGTTCTTGGCACAAGCCGGGTATAACGCTGGCGGACAGATTATGAAAGCCTTTACCTCCGGGGCTTGGCTAGGGATTCTACTGGTAGGTATGGCAGTTACCCTCACCGTAGGCTTCGGTTTGTATTTCGTGATGCGCTACGCGTTCAAGATGGGTGGAACCCGCCTATCTGGTCTATTGGCTGGGGCGCAAACTCAGCCGGCCGTCCTCGCCTATGCGAATAACCGCACTAACTTTGATCCGCGAGTGGCGCTTGGTTACTCCCTGGTTTACCCCTTGGCGATGGTGGGTAAGATCCTAATCGCCCAAATCATCGGTGGTCTGTAGCCTGTCGATACTTTAGTTTTACAATGCGTCAGCCCTAACCGGGCTGGCGCATTGTAATAATTATCGCCCCTGATTTAACTCTTTCGTCCTGGATACTTGCGGAGGTGCGGGGAGATAATTATCTTATGAAGCAAGAATCCGCCCAAAACAACATCAGTGCTGACAGACACGAATCTTCCTCAGACGACGCTTTACGCCAGTCCAAAGGGGATACTCTTAATCCCCACGGTAGCGAGCATGACGAGCTTCGCGCCTTACGCGACCGGCTAGCTGCCCAATCTGGAGTAGTAACCCACCTGGGACGCACTCTGTTAGCGGCGGGTGCTAGTGCCTATCTGGTTAAATTTTCGATGGCCAGGCTGGCCAACGCTGTCGGGATTGAAGCGCAACACTCGCAAGTAACTTTTTCCGAGATAGTCACCTCGGTTTATGCTCATGGAACTTTCCGAACTGAGTCTCATGAGCAACGTACATTCGGGACTAACGCTGCGCGACTAGATGATTTACGCCTGTTTGTACGCGCTTTAAAACCGGGGCTGCTAGTGGAGGACGCCCAACAGCGTATCGACGAAATTGTCCACCGCAAGCCGCCTTATCCTGCCGTTATTAACTGCCTAGCCTCCGGGGTTGCCTGCGCAGGCTTTTGTTTCCTTAACCGGGGCGGACTGGTCGAATGCTTAGTGGTGGCGATTGCGGCTCTTTGCGGACAGATATTGCGCCGCGCGATGCTAAAACGTCACGCCAACCATTTTGGAGTGTGGATGCTTTGTGGTCTGCTTGCTTCCTTGATCTACATGGGAGTTAGTCAAGCATTGGTGTTGACTGGGCTGGTTTCGGTTGGCCACCCGCAAGGAATTATTTCCGCAGTATTGTTTCTGGTTCCAGGATTCCCGCTGGTAACCGCGATATTAGACTTGGTAAGAATGGATTTCCTAGCCGGGATTTCCCGCATGACCTACGTTATTATGTTGGTGATTTCAGCCGGAATATCGGTTTGGATGATTGCCACCTTATTTCAGTGGCATATTGACCCACCCACGGCTTTCCCGGTCACCGGAGTAGCTCTATACTTGCTGCAATTTACCTGTTCGGTGGTGGCTTCTTTTGGTTTCGCCGTGCTGTTTTCCATCCGCCCGCAAGTGGCAATTTGCGCTGCCCTGGTTGCGGGATTTGCCAATGTGGGACGACTGTTTCTGGTGTCACAGGGAATGCTACCGCAGGCAGCTGTAGGTCTGGCGGCTTTAACTATTGGGATCGTGGCACATTTTATTTCTCGCCTCAGCGGTTTCCGGTTCTCCCGTACCTCACTGACAGTGCCCGCAGTGGTGATTATGATTCCCGGAGTGCCCCTCTACGCCGCGATTACTCACCTTTCGAATGGTGATATTCCCCAAGCCACCGCCGCTCTTGTCCAAGTGTTTTTTGTGGTTTTATCCATCGGAGTGGGGCTAGCGATTTCTAGAATGCTCACTGATCCCGGCTGGCGCATTGACCGTGATACCGCGCAGCCCCGGCTGTTGGAAAAAACTGGGTGGAATGACGGCAATCGCCGTTTCCAGATGCGCTGACTAATAGTTGGAGGGGGTCGCTGACGATCGTCAGCGACCCCCTCCTGATTTTCTGGATTTATTACCTGTTCCTAGGTGTCTAGGCCACGGGCTATAGATTAAAAACCAACTGTTCTAGCTAGCTACTAGTCACTAAATGCAAATAATCGGCAACTACGGCGACTATTTTTCCCGGGGAGTCGCGGTGGCATCCAGGCGAATAACCCCATAAGTCCAGCCACGACGGTGATAGACCGCGCACGGTTGCATGGTTTCGGAATCGATGAACACGAAGAACGGGTGTCCTACCAGTTCCATTTGGTAGAGCGCCTCACTAACAGTCATCACTGATGCTTCGTGTAGTTTTTGCCGCACCACCACTGGAGAATCGCCTAATTGGCTTTCATCAGCTACCCCGATTTTCCTCTCGCGCGCAATATCGGGAGAAAACTCATCATCTTTCGGGGTGACCGCCTTCGCCGCATCTTTCAAATTGAGTTCCTCAATCTTTAAAGGCTCTTCTTGACGGTGCGAATCCCGGTGGCGACGATGATCCTTAGCCCGGTCACGGGCGCGACGCAGCCGCTCATATAGTTTGCCACAAGCAATATCTACTGAGGCGTAACGGTCAGAAGAACTGGCCTCAGCGCGAATAATCGGCCCCTTTCCGAAAACTGTCAGTTCCACTTTCTCGGAAGTATCTGCTTGCCGCTGATTTGGTTCGTGAGTGAGTTCCACATTTACCCGCTGTACTCGCGGATAAAACTGTTCAACCTTAGCGACTTTTTCCTCGGCATATTGGCGGAAATTGGGGTGGATTTCAGCATTTCGTGCTTCAACGATAATTTCCATTGGTGTCCTCCAGGGCACAGTATGGGGATCAAAGATCCCGAATCGATGCGATCCGGATCATTCCGGTCGCGGTGATTGCAGCTACCACCCCCTTTCGCCCATCTTTGGGCTTTTCAAGTACCAAAATTTTACCGCATTACCGGGAATGATTAAGGGGTTTTGAGGCTGCCTTCCGCTACGCTAAATGAGAACACTGCTTTCACCTGTGCGTGTTCCCCATTTATTACCCGAGCTGCCTCCCGAATGGTCGCTCCCGTGGTAATCACGTCATCGACTAGCAACACTTCCTTACTAAAATCAAAATCTGCCCCCGCTGCCAGCCGCATACTTCCTGTCCGCCCGCGAACCCGCTCCTCAAAACTGCGTCCCGCCTGCTTTTTACTACCTGCTTTGAGCTCTAACAAGCCCGATAACCCTACTGCTACCCCTTCGGCCTCCAACGAGGAGGCAATTCCGGCAGCCAACCTGCCAGCGGTAGAAGAGATCGCAGTTTTGCCAAACCGAAAAGTTGACGGCACAGGACATACTATAACCGGCCTCCGAAAACTGGCAGCGAGGCTCTTACCGGCTGCCGCTCCAAAAAAGAGTGGTAGCTCTTGGTAATAGGCAGATCGCGAGTGCTTCATCGCCAATACAACTTTGCGAGCTGAACCCCGGTAAACGCTGAGAGTCCAAATCTCATTTATACCTGCATCAAGGGGAATAGCTGCACTAACTGTTATGGGAGCGCGCAAAAATATCCCTCTACACCGATCACATAACCGGGTATCCAACTGCCCACAACCGGGGCAACTCTCCGGAAATATCAAGGTAGAAAAATCTCGATAGGTTTTAGCCACCTGCGCTCCGACTAGAGTAGATAGTTTTTGAGGATGGCTGGAAAGAAGATGGTCTGCCATAGATACAGCTTGCTAGCTTCAACTGCAGTGATGTTTTCAGAAAAAAATTCTCTCTGGAAAACTTGGAGCGCTTGGCCTTGGGAACCAAAGCACCTGAAACCATCAAAGCTAAGAAAAATCTGAAACTAGACGCGAACTGATGTTAACGCTAACTGCTTGCCGCAAATGCGGGATAAGAAACCCCATTTCCGAGTACTCGCCACGACTGTTGGATATGCCCCAGCCGCGTTCCTAGCTCGTTAACTACCTGCACATTCCCGTTGGAAGGATTGGGCACCAAGTATTGAGACTTCGGCGCCGCCTCAAAGGTTTCATCGTACGAGTTCACCGCCAGCACCTGTATTTTCGGGTTACCTCCGGACTGTAGAACTGCTACCTGGCCCGAATCAATCCAAGCTGCCGAAGCTACCTCAGACAAGATATCGGTACCTAGCTTGCCCACCTTTATCTGGGTAGGGGTGCCATCTTCTGCTCGGATCACGGTTGCCATTCTACCTTGGAAACTGTATCCCACCTGCCATAAGATTAGGCCGCGTACCCCGGGAGCACTGAGCGCAAAAAACGGGATTTTCCAGTTTTCACCCTCAGAGATTTTCACTCGCGCCACCTGAAAATGGCTATTTACTGCCACCATATCCCCGGGTTTGGAAGCGTCCCCAGTCCATGCCCAGCCCCAAGGGTCAACTTGCGGAACCCGCAGATTCTCGCCTCGGTAAAGAACCTGGGGGGCTTTTCCGCGTTGCAAGCGTACCAGTTCTTTGCCCCCGCGAATCGCTACCTGGAAATCAGTGCCGACTGGCCCGGGAGTAGGCCAAGTAATTTCCCCGCCCAGGTCTTGTGCCGTTGTAAATACCCCGGAGCGGGTATCGGATTCCTCGATTACTGCCCCATTCTTAACCCCCAGCATCATCTGTTTCTTTACCGGGGCTGACTGCTCAGCAGGATCCGGTAGAGCTTTACCGTTTTGCGAAACTGTAACCTCATCAATCCCAGCAATCCCCAATAAAGTGGCATTTACTTGCTGATATATCCTTGCCATTTCCGTTTCAGAACGTAATCGCAAAGTGTCGGGCAGTTCGACCATGGCTTTGCGACCTTGCATAGTAACCAAGTTAGAAGGAATCTTGGTGATCGGCTCTGTCGCACTCACCGCACCTTCAAGATCAATGGTAGGGGCAGAAAACAGTGCCGTCAGCAAGTATTGGGCAATGTTCTTACGCGGCACCCACCGGGGATCAGGAATTAAAAAGCGATGATCACTCGACCAGTAGTAAACGTTTCGCTTCGAATAAGCATTCTTAAACGCCGTATTGGTTAACACCACTCCGTCAGGCAGCGAACTGATCCGCCACTGTCCGCCCTCCTTCGTCAACTCGTATTTAACGGTTTCCTCTTGCCGGAAACTCTGCCTCATTCCCACTTTGTTGACCCGCAATACCGGTTGTCCACTTCCGGTAGCCAATTTCGATCCATCAGCAAAAACTATTTTTAGTTCCGTCTTCGGTTTCAGCACGGTTACTTGAGTTTTCGGTTGCCAACTGCGACGAGTACCAGAGGTTAGGAACTGTTTAGCAATTCCATAGTCATCGTAAGTACCTGCGGCACAGGCCTGTTGGAAATCCGCCAGTAGTTTTTCGGGAGTTGATCCATCAATCGGTCCCGTAGCCAACTGGGCGAGCGGGTTACGAGAATCCGGATTCACCTCGCCTTCATGCACCGGCCCGGCGTCAGGAAGGGATGCACAAGCCGCCAAAGTGAAAGCTAGGCAGGTACACAGGATCCCCAAGCGAAGCCGCTTCCTCCCGCTGATTTTCCCATTTCTTAAGGTTTTCGAGGACGCAGCAGACTTTCGCAAAGACGCGGGTAAATCTTTTCGCCACCTCCGCAGCAATTGCTTTTCCCAATGCCGAAGCTCACGACTAAACCAGTTCATTGAGTCTCTGCCTTTCCCTCCGGGCTGGTTTGCGCAGCGTCATCACCTTCCAGATTCTTAATCCGCTCTTGAACATCAATCACCGTGTCGGGCGCTGGCATATGCGGCAATGGCTGAGCGGCAGTTGACTCTTTCATATCGGCAGGCAGCTCAGCCGGCATTCGGGGTAGGCTGTCTGCTGCACTCACGGGAATTTCCTGCTGAGGGCTGTCACTCGCCTCCAAGTGGCGCACTTCCAAAGCAGTATCCTCTAGATCCTCCGACAAAATAATGTCTTCTGGATGGTCGATAGCCCACTGGGAGCGAGCGGTAATCAAATCCTGGTTTTCAACTTCTTCTGGCAAATCCGCAATTTCTTCTCCCTGCTGGCGGGGCAATAGCAGAGTAAAAGCAGAACCTTGCTGGGGGCAGGATAAAACCGTGAGTAATCCGGAGTGCAAAGCCGCGTCCTCGGCAGAAATTGCGAGCCCCAGGCCGGTACCGCCAGTGGTACGTTTACGGGAAGGATCCGCCCGGTAAAAACGATCGAAAACATGTTGCGCAACCGCGTCAGTCATACCGGCACCATGATCGCGGATCTGCAAAGCCACTGCGGTTTTTGAACCGGCGACTGTAACCTTCACTGGTTTACCTTCCGCGAACTCGATCGCGTTCACCAGCAAGTTTTGGGCAATCCGGCTGACGCGAGTTTCATCTACCTGCGCCACGGTATCCCCGTAGGTTTCTAAAACTACCTCTACTCCCATGTTTTCTGCGAGAGTGCGATTAGAATCTAGAATTCCACTCGCTAAAGAACCCAGATTTACCTCGGATAATGAAAGCTTGGCCACGGAGGCATCAATTCGGGAAATCTCAATGAGATCCGCCAGCATTTTGTCGAAACGGTCAACTTGGCGGTGCAGAATCGTGGCGGAGCGGGCATTAGTCGGCGAAAGCTGGTCGCGTTCATCATAAATCAAATCGGACGCCATCCTAATAGTGGCTAGCGGGGTACGTAGCTCATGGGAAACATCAGATACAAATCGCTGCTGTAAAGTTGACAGCTCTTCGTAGTCGCTAATCTGTTCTCGCAGATAGCTGGCCATATCGTTTAACGCTTGGGATAGCTGTGCTAACTCATCCCTACCGCGTACCGGCAGGTGAATCTGCAGATTACCGGCCGAGACTTTGCGCGCTGCTTTTGCTGCTCGCCGCGCAGGCGCCATAGTCGAATAAGAAACCGCTGCCATCAGGACTGTTAACACCCCGAGCAGCACCACTGTTCCAAAAATTAGTACCTGGTTCACCATATAAATGGTTTGTTGCTCATAGGCTAAGGAATAGACCATATAGAATTCATAGCTACCCACCACAGGTAGAAACACTCGCGAACCCACAATGATACCGGGAGTTTTCTGCTCTTGCGAGTTTTTCAAAGACACTGATTGCCAGTGAAGTCCGCCCTTTTGCTCAACCGCTTTCCGTAACTGCGGAGTGATTAAAACGCGTTGTTCCGGGTCAATAATTTCGTTGATCGCTAGGGGGCGAGTCTCATTTGGATCCCGCAGCAGCATCGCTCCTACCCCGCCTGCACCGGTCAAGGCATCTCGTTGATCTGACATTAAGGTATAGGCCGCATCTTGTACCCCACTGACGGAATCGGTCACCGTGGCATCAAAAGCAGATTGCAAACTTTCTGTGCGCAAAGATGCATCTTGCAGCACAATATTTAAACGTTTTTGAAAAACCCCATTAGATACATGCGAGGTTACGGAAACAATCAAGATGATCATCATCATCGCGGTGGCCAATGCCATTAGTGCGGTTAGTCGCGCAGAAATCGAAGACAGAAAAAAACGCACTATCGGCCAGTTCGCGACTTGGTTTCCCAGGTAGCTAAAAGCCGATCGCCATTGTTTGTCCCGCAGCAATCCCCAAAAGCTGCCGGATGATTCTTTGACCGCTGCCTCCTGGGCTGGGGGTTGGCTGCTCATAGCCGCCTAGTTGCCTCCAGCACGGTAGCCAACTCCTCGCACGGTGCGCACAATCTTGGGATGTTCCGGGTCTTCTTCAATCTTGGCTCGCAGCCGCTGCACGTGCACATTCACTAAACGAGTATCAGTATTCGCGTGACGGTATCCCCAAATATCTTCTAATAATTCTTCCCGGCTAAAAGCTTTCCACGGCGAGCGCGCCAAGGTTAGCAATAAATCGAATTCTAAAGGAGTCAGATCGATACGTTCATTGCCACGGAAAACTTCGTGAGCCGCCACGTTGATATGAAGATCCCCCAGATCTACGTCCTCGTCCTGACCCTCGCTAGTACGTCCCCGCAACCGCGCTTTAATCCTGGCTACCAGTTCTTTGGGTTTAAAAGGTTTGGGGATATAGTCATCGGCTCCCGCTTCTAGCCCTGCCACCACATCGGCTGTATCTGATTTAGCGGTGAGCATGATAATCGGCAGATCGGATACGGTGCGAATCTGTCGGCAGATTTCCACTCCGTCTTTGCCGGGCAGCATTACGTCTAACAACACCAAATCCGGTTGACTTTCCTGAAAAATATCAAAAGCCTGATCACCGTGATGACAAAACACTGACTTATAGCCCTCGGTTGACATCACAATGCCCACCATCTCTGCAAGTGCCTCATCGTCGTCCACTACCAAAATTTTCACGGTCATGAATTCTATTGTGCCACGCCGATGCATTTTTTGGCGCTATTGCTAGACTGTTGCTTTATTTATAGGCTCGATCGGTAGAATCTATGTGTAACCTATTGGCTGGTTTAATCCGGCAATCCTCCCGGTAGGAGGCGTAAATGTCCGCGGCGCTGCTCTTGCACTTTACGACGCTCCGCAGTCAGTCCCTGTTTAACGCTCGCATCGTACTCGTGCCCTACATGTCCGCGGCCTCCGCTGGTGGCTTCGGGGCTCAGCCGCCCATCCCAGTTCTTATTTACTTTCGCAGTGGGAAGATGTCGCCGCTTAGAAGCTTCCCGCACCACATTTGCCAAGGCCTCTAAATCGTCATCACTGGGCTCGGCAGGAGTAAACTCACTGGCTAACCGAACAACCTGCCAACCCCGAGGAGCGGTCAAATTGTTTGCGTGTTCGGCGCAAAGATCATAGGCGTGCGGTTCTGCCTGGGTAGCAAGGGGGCCAAGGACAGCAGTGGAATCCTTATACACATAGGTTAAAGTAGCGGCTGCCACCTGGTTGCAGCCATTTTTTGAACAAGATCTAGTTACCCGCACAATTGCACGTTAGCGGCGCGGGAAATAAAACCCAAGTCTAACTCGCGGTAAGGTGCGTTCTCGTGAGGGGTTTGACACGAAATAGGCGAGATCGCCACGGGCGCGGAGCACGAGGAGTGACTTTCTTGCCGATGATCCCAGCTTGGAGGACGCGGCGGGAAAAATTTGATCAGCTGGTAGTGGATTTGGCTACCCAGGCTGCCCGCAAGCATGAGGTAGTAAACCGTATCGAATTTGGGGTGGAAGATATTCCTCCTTCGGATCCAGCTGACTGGGAATCTCCACAGGCGGTCTTAGGACGGTTATTTCCCGCAGATAAGGGCGGGAAGCTGGCTACTCGAATTGTGGTTTACCGCTTGCCGATCCAGTGGCGTTGTCGCAGCGGTCAGGAACTAGAACAAGCAGTTAAAGCGGTGCTGGCGGAACACCTCAGTACTGAAATTGGCTGTTTACCCGAAGAGGTATTCCCCGGATACTTCTAGTTATTAGCGCAAGAATTTTTCGAACAGTATATTTGGGATACTTTTAGCCAGGATTTACCCAATTGCGACCCTTATTAGCGGCTAGGGGTTAGTTTTTACTGTAATCGCAGCTATTTCCCTAGCTGCTTTTCCGACCCCAATAGTTCGAAAAGTTCCGGCAGGATCTCCCACCAGCTGACCGGCGTGCAGCGCATTTTCACTTTGCCATTGCCAAACACCCGCAGGTACTTTCACTAAGGTCAACACGCCCGGTTTTACCGCTACCTCCTGGGTTTTCCCGGCGGAAGATAAAACAATTTTTTGTTCTTTCCCGCTTTCGAAAGCCAGATTAGCCGCCTGTTGATTACTCAGCACTGCTCCCGAAGTACTGGGCGACACAGAGGGATAAACTGCCAGCGTATCCTTCTTTGCATAGGTCTCCGGGGCGAAGACCGCGGCCACTACCGGTTGATCTGATTTAACCTTGACCGCAGCCAGGCCGTCTTTTACTCCTGCCAGAGGAATATCGAAAACTGCTCCTGTAGCGACCTGCAACTTATTGGGGGCGGGCACCGGGGTTTCCCCTTTTACATCCAGGAGGGATACCTGCAAATTCGCCACTTCCCTACTGGGATTCAGCACCCGCAAACTGGATTTACCAGTAATTTTAGCTGCTGGAATCAGTACTTCTTGGGAAGGGGCGGCTAGAGCCGGCGAATGCACAGCGCCAGCCTTTTGGGCTCCAGTCGCCAAAGTGGAACTGACCCAAGAGCTCACCCCCTTCCCCTCGGCCTCTACTAGCACCCCGAGCCGGTTATACCCGGGAGCTTGCCCATCTAAAACCAGAGAGCTGCTAGCGCGGGCAGGGATATTTTGCGTGACTTTAGCTGCCAAGGGACCCTGTTCCGTCCAAATCTGAATCCGAGCAGTAAGGGGCGCTCCGGACGGGTTAAGCAAATGCAAAGTAGAAGCATTTCCGGTGGTAGTGCCGGGAGTCAGAAAATAGGCGCGATTAGTGGGGGCAGCGCACAGGCCCGCGAAAAATCCGTTCTCGTCCTCTTTCCCGTTGCTGCTAACATATCCCAAGGCAGCGGCATTTTTACCTGCTACTGGTTTCACCTGTAGTGTCAACCCAGATTTACCCACTGAGTGAGCAGCGTCCTTTGCCAGCGCGTTCCCGGATGCATCGGTTAGCGGCGCAGATCCCGTTTCCGAGATCCCTTCCACCCAGGCCTTCGCGCCCTCTCCGGGCAAAGTCGGGCAGATAACTTGCTGGATTCCTGCCGGAACTGCCACCTCGCGGTCGCCATTACTAGGACTAGAGGTGGCGGGAAGCGTTTTGGGAATCAGCAAAGCAAGCGCCAAGGCAGCTAGCAGAATCGCTAGCGCCGAGAACAGGGAAACCACAGATTTAAAGGCGGGTTTTTTCATTTTTGTTTCCTCCTGTCCCCCAACGGCAGGCAGGTGGCTACAGCACCGAGGTAAACCAGCAGGAATAGTCCTATCACCAGATAACGTCCTGGACTAGCGAAGTAGACTTGGAGATTTCCGGACCCGCCGGCCGGAATAGTAAAACTTTGCAGCCCTCCCTTAGATCGAGCCTGAAGATCCCGCCCAGCTATTTGGGCTTTCCAGGCCGGCGAAGCTGATTCTGCCAGTAAAAGCTCACGTTTCTTCGAGGAGGGCGCGAGAGACTTCTTTGCACTTAGCACTGCTGCCGGAACCGTTTCTTGGCGCTTTCCGTCACCGATTCTCACTCGCGCATCGGAGCGAGCGGGAATAAAACTGGAAGTGTCCAGACGCCACACACTGTAATCATCATTGGTAGCTACCGGATGAAAATAGCTGGAAGAGATGAGTTTGGAGTCCAGTCCGTCAGCGGCGGCTTGCTTAGTAACCAGTAACTGTTCTACCGCTAAATCTGCGCACTTGGTTGCAGCTTGGCGGTCATTTCCCGCTACTAGCGCCGCCAGCACCCCACTTTCGGGGGAAGTGTGTTGGGCAGGGGATTGGGTTCGAATCTGCCAGTTGGTGGCCAGTAGTCCCGGTCCGGCTTCCCGGCGCATCGCCACCTGGTAGCGATCCCCGTCTTTATCTATCAGCAGCATCCGGGTTCGTTTCTCCGATGCCGATAAAATCGAAAACGCGACTGGTGAGCGGTCAGAACCGGCCTGCAAGGGAGTATTCGCCGAGGGCAGCGCCCAGGTAGCTATGGTAGCCAGAGGAAGTACCAGCGCCAGCGTAACTAAGCTTGCCAGCAGGTAACGCAGCCGTTTGGGAGGCTGGATCGCACTCCATCCCAGCGAGGTGGACACCAGTAGTCCCATTAGCGCTACCGAAAATACCGAAAGCAGCCAGGGACTTTGTCCGGGAGCCACTGTTTGTGTCAGCGCAAGCATTCCGATTACCACGCTTGCCAGGGTAAATGCCCACGCTATACGGGTGGCCAGTAACTCTCGTCCGGTAAATAAAGCTCCGCCCGCGGCTATTGCCACGCAACTGAGAGCAGCTATTCCAAGATATAACGGAACGCCAGATAGTATTTGCCCCCAAAGCTGCAGCTGAGAGCGAATTACTATTGGGGTAGGCGCCGAGGGCGTCAGGAATAGATATGCTCGCATGCTATGGGTACGTAACGCCCAAATAAAAGACGGTAAGAGCGTTACCAAGGCGGGAACCAGTATCGCTAGTCCGCCTCCCAGGTAAGCACAGCTACGCCGCCAGGGTAAATGCTTCTTTACCGTTACGCTCAGGCTGCAAACTAGTACGAACACTAAGGCAGCTAACCACAGCCAGGGGGCGGCGGCGCTCACCGCTACTAGGGATAGCGCTGCAAGGCCGGCGGGGAGGCGGCGCGAATAGTTTGGTAGATAAGTCTCTGTTCCCAGCACTCCCGCCAGCAGGTAGGGACGTCGCAGGTCAAAGAACGAAATAATTCCCCATACTGCCAGAGGAAGGAAGACATGGCCGAGGACAGCAGCAATATTTCCTGCCTGCACACTAACCAAGAACGGCAGCGCTGCGCCCCAGCTAAGAGCGATCAGGGCACGCACCGAATTTACTCGGGTTAGGGCTGCCGATGCCAGCCAGGCACCCATTCCCGCGCCCAGTGGGGACAAAACCAGTAACCAACGCAATACGGTGGTGGGAGCAATGCCGAAAATAGCGAAAGGCGCGGTAATAGCCAGCAGCGGATAGGCAATCGGATCCGGGAGACCGATAATCCCCGTAGAAAAAGTACGCCAAGAGTTGGTTGCCAATATCCAAAAGTCATGCCAGCTTCCGGGCAGAACACTCCAGAATCCTCCGTGCATTCCACCAAGGAAATCTCGCATCCCGAAAAGACTAATACTAAGGAAGAAGAGGGCGAGTAGCCACGCGATGATTTGGGCGTGCCAAGTTACCTTGTCCAACTGGGATTTCGCTACTGTCCCTAGTTTGAGCACTTCCTGTCCGCTTTCGCGGTCTACCCGCCGAATCAGACGCCGGTTTTCCCGTACCCTGCTAGCTGGTACTTCCAGGCGGGCAAGTTCGCGCCGCGAGATCTGGGATTGTCGCCGCTGAATCCGCCGCGCCGCCAGGATTTTCCCTAGCGATCCCCATACTCGGTTCGCCGCCTTGAGCTCTATTGCTGCTCGCTGACCTGCAGAGCGTAGCACCCACATCAGGGCTATCATCAGCGATTTTAGAGGTAGTAAACAAAGCCATAATGGCAGAAGCACCGAGCTGATAGTTAGGGCACGATAGAGGTACTTATCGGCGCGCCGCTCCGGATAGGAGTTTTCTTTTTCCCGGGGAGCCTCTAGAACCAGTGGGGTAACCGGAACCGGATCATAAACGTAAACTGGCTGGTGAGGAACGGGAGAATCCGGTTCTGCCGGCTGCCCATCCTCTTCAGTGTCCAGCTGTTCGTAATCCTCAGTGGCGTTTTCCTCTTCCCCTTGGATACGCTCTTTTTGTCGATCCTCCTGCCTGCTCCCCATTGGTGATGAGGGCGCCTGCGCTGTCAACAGGTTTTCCGTTAGCGGCGCGGACTTATCCGCTGGCGTTTCCACCTGGTTGCCTACTCCGGGAGACTTTGTATCCTGCTTCTCCTCGGTATCTTCGTTCCTGGTATCGGCAATCCCACTAGCGGAGTCTTGATGCTCCAGATATTCGCGTAACCCGAAGAGTCCGGCTTGCGCGTGGTAAATACGGGCTGCTGGCACCAGGCAAACGCGGTAGCCAGCCATGCGCGCGCGCCGTCCCAGTTCTAATCCTTCAGTAAATTTTCCTAGCAGCGGGTTAGTACCCCGCAAACGATCCCAAAGCTGGGCTTTTATCAATAGTCCTGCGGTTCCTACCGCCAGCACATCACTGATACCGTCATATTGCCCCTGGTCAACCTCGCCCGGATCGAAAGGAGTAAGGCGCTCGCCGCCCCGAGTAGCGTGGATACCTACCGAGGCCAGCGTTTCCGGTTTATCCCAATCCAGGGCTTTCGGACCGGCAATCCCCAAGGTAGTCGAGTTCTCGAACGCTTGGACAAGTTGCCCCAGACATTCCGGGTCAGGGGCAGAGTCATCATGCAGCATCCACAGATAGTCGACGGCCTCCAGATTGTTGGCGCGGGCAAGGCGTACCGCCTGCCCCAAGTTATTGGCTTTTACCTGGGAATAATGTAGAGGCGCATAGGGACGCAGCTGAGCGGGAGTGAGGGTAGTATCAGCGGCAGTATCTACGACTACCAAGGAGGTTATGGGGTAACGGCATGCACGCAGCGCGGTTAAAGTTTGTTTCAGGTAGGGAGTAAGACCCCGCGTGGCGATAAAAACCTGAACGCTGGGATGCTGGTAGGAAGCGGTTGGTTCAGAGGCACAGGCCACTGGGCTACCCTACATTGCGCCGCAATCTGCGCCGTTCCCGTTCTGAAAGACCGCCCCAGATTCCGAAGCGTTCATCATTTTCTAAGGCATAACTGAGGCATTCATCGCGAACCTCGCAGAGCTCACAAACCGCTTTGGCTTCCCGAGTAGAACCCCCTTTTTCGGGGAAAAACGCCTCGGGGTCGGTTTGGGCACATAACGCTTGTTCTTGCCAGGAGAGGGGGCCTTGGTCATCCTGCCCAATTTGCCAGGATTGCGGATTAGACGAGATGGGTCCCTCGCCAAAAATGTTCCACATATTAATCTCCTCGCAAAAATAGGTGTCTATAAGAGTATAAACTACAAGCGTGTCATTCGGGGAAGTCACCCAAAAAAATGGTATAGATTTTTTGTAGCATCTGCGCTTATTAAAGATTAGAAATCTTATCTACCTGCAGTTCAGTTCAATAAATTCCGCAATATGTTCCACAGAAGAAATTTTCTCGATTTCCCCACAATTTGGCTCTAGGACTACTGCTGCGCCCTGATAACGCCAAATCTGCCCGACCACCAGCGCCAAGGATTGTGGAGTCGCATCCTCAGCTACTTTGATCAAGATTCGGCGCCCCGGAACCTTTTGTTCACACCAGCGGGAAAAATCTGCGATTGCTTTTCCGTCTACGCTTACCCGAAAATCGGTATCTGCCAACGCAAAGTTTTCACTAGGTAAAGGGAACAGTAGTTGATCAGCTTGAGCGAGCACTTCCCGGTTACCGTCTAGTAATCCGGCGGGCAAAGCCTCCGGGTAACGCCAAGCCAGCGGAGACAGGCTGACAAGATAGGTTTCAATTCCGCTTTCCACAAAGCCAGAGCCGGCCGCCGGGTCGCTGATTGCACAGGCAACCAGATCCGGATCTGCAATCAGATCTGCCAGCTCTTTACTGCCAGGGGCATCAGCTGTCAGATTCTTCACCGTGAGCCCTAACCCCCACCCGGCGATTCGCCACAGGAGATCACGCCAGGAAAGCCCCAATCCCAGAGCTAAAACCCCGCCAGGTTCGGCTGCTAGGTCACCGGCCAAAAGATTTTGAGTCTTCGTAACCCAGTTATTGACTACCTGCCCCGAGAGCTCTATACGATCCTGTCCGTACCAGGTAAGGCAAGGAGAAGAGTAACCCAACAGGGCACTGACCCAAGAGTTATCCCAAAAAGATTTAATCTCCATTACGGTACTCCCGCCTGCACTAGTTTTCCGTTTCCTCGCACGCGCACTGTCCCCTCAGCTGCAGAAACAAAAATTGCTTGTCCGGTACAGATAGTTTCTACTTCCCCGCCAACTCCGACTTCTAAATCACCGCAGACCCCTAATAGTATTCGCGGACCGAAACCGGGAATCGGAATCCATTCCCCACCAGTTATCTCGGACACTGAAAGTTCGAAATCATCCACTGGCGCATAGTAGATCCCAGTGCCTCGCCCATTCATTTCCGGAGCGATCCGTACCGGGGGCGCGCCGTGAAAATCCATACACCGCAAGGCCTCACCGGCATCAATATGTTTAGGGGTAAGCCCGGCACGCAACACATTATCGGAAGCAGACATGATCTCAATCCCCAATCCCGATACATAGGCATGCACCGCGCCGGTAGGGATAAAAAGCGCCTCCCCCGCCCGTAAAGTAACCGGGTTAAGCAGCAAGGATAAGACGGCTCCCGGATCACCAGGATAGGTACGCGCGAGCGCTACTGCCTGGCGGTCTACCCTCAGCGAGGGGGAAGTGCCTCGATCTAAGCGATCTTGACAAGCGGTGATTACCGCCTCTATTTGAATTCGGCGTTCCTCATCTAAGGGCGCCAAAAGTTTACGCGCCACTGCCCGTAAACCACGATAACCGGGATAGGCACGCAAAGTTTCTAGCATTTCCCGTGCTAGCGGGGCATTCAAATTGTCTAAGACTTCTTTAGCCCGACGCGGCGCGCGAAACCCAGCGAAGGCCTCGAAAGTGGTAAGCGCGAAAATCATTTCCGGCTTATGGTTACGATCTCGATAGTTTCGCCGCGGACTATCTAGAGGAATTCCCGCTTCTTCTTCTGCTTGGAAACCGGCCTCTGCCCGCTGTTTTCCCGGATGTACTTGTAAAGATAATGGCTGCTCGGGAGCAATTATCTTCAGCAGAAAGGGAAGCTGCCCATCAAAGCGCGCCGAAACATCTTCCCCTAGCATCCCCGCAGGATCGGCGGCAATTACTTCCGAAAGGGGACTCGCTTCCGCCAGAGTCTGCGCTCCTCTATGAGCACCAAACCAGAGTTCGGCCACTCGCCGACCCTCAAAATCAATCCCCGTGAAATCACTGATAGCGCGGAGAGATCCCCAAGCGTAATCTTTAACCGCTCCGGAAAGCCTCAGCAAGGTAGAAACCCTCCCGGCCTTAAACCAGCTGTGCCCCAGCCACCAGGGACTCTAATTTCGCCCAGGCGATTGAGGAATGCAGGCGCCCGCCTAGCCCGCAGTCAGTAGAAGCGATTACCCGCTCCGGGCCAACTGCCGCCACGTAGCGCGACAACCTATCGGCTACCAGCTGAGGATGTTCCACGATATTGGTGGAATGACATACCACGCCGGGGATGAGCACCTTGTCCGCCGGCAACTGGTATTCGTGCCAAATACGCCATTCATGGGCATGGCGCGGCGAAGAGGCCTCGAAAGTGTAGCCTCTCGCATCGACCCGCAACACGTCCTCCACAATATCGGCGAAGGGAATATCGGTAGTGTGTGGACCGTGCCAAGACCCCCAACACACGTGGAAACGGGTAAGTTCAGTAGGAATATCTTTTAACGCCCAGTTCAGAGCCTCGATGCGCACCCCGATGAACTTTTTGTAGTCCTCTAGCGAAGGTTCCGGGTTGATTTGATCCCAGGATTCCGCGATAGAGGGATCATCAATCTGCACCGTGAGACCGGCATCGGTGATGATCTTATATTCTTGGCGCATCGCATCCGCACATGCCCAGACTACTTCCTCATCGGTGCGGTAATAACGGTTATCTACCCGCGCGCAAGATCCGGGCGAAAGAGCGGCGATAAAGCCGGAAGAAGCATCCAGGCCATTAGCTTGCAGCCCTTTGAGCAACAGATTTACATCCCGGCGAGCAGCGTCAGCCCCGATATAGCTAAGCGGACCAGTAATCACCGGGTTACCTACGGAGTTGCGATTACCGAGAACTCCCGAGTCCGGATCTTCATAGGCTTCGCGAAATAGGTTGCGGTCGCGCCGGTCAGTGAAAGTAGTAAGCCGGATATTGCCGGGCTCGGAGCGAATAACCTCGGTTTTTGCCCAACGATCCTCATCGGTTTGGGTAAGTCCCCCCAGGCGAGAGAAAGAATAGTTCCACCAGGCGCCATAGTCGACCGCCCCCGAGGTAACGTGTCCGTACTCGCCCTCATTGACAATATCAATACCGATTTCGCGTTGCTTGGCTACCACTTCCGCGGAGGCGCGTTCGATAATTTCTTCGAACTGCTGGGGGCTGATTTTCCCAGCGGACATCAGGTTATTGGCTTCTAGCAGCTGCGGAGTTCGCGGCAGTGACCCCACATGGGTAGTTTTTACGGGCATTATTATCCCCTTCCCTAGTTACTTAACAATAAGATTTTTGGAGGGTGCCGGCGGATTTCCGCCGCAACCAGACTATTTAAATCCGCTTTACCAGCGGGAAAGTAATGGTTTCGCGAATCCCCAGACCAGTAATCGCCATTAGCAGGCGGTCAAGCCCCATTCCCATGCCCCCAGCTGGCGGCATTCCCGCTTCAATCGCTTGCAGGAATTCTTCATCTACTTGCATAGCTTCCGGGTCGCCGTTGGCGGCATCAAGAGATTGCGCTTCAAAACGTTCACGCTGAATCACCGGATCATTCAGTTCCGAATAGCCGGTAGCCAGCTCGAATCCGCGCACATACAGATCCCATTTTTGCACCTGGCCGGGTTTTTCGGGATGTGATTTCACCAGTGGGGAGGTGTCTTCAGGGAAGTCCGCTACGAAAGTGGGAGCATAGAGCGCGTCCCCGACTTCCTCTTCCCATAGCAGCTCCACGATTTTGCCGGGAGAATAGAACTTTTCGACTTCAATCTCGCGCTCCTTAGCCAGTTTCACCAATTCTTCCCGAGGGGTACGCGGAGTAATTTCTTGCCCCAAAGCCGCTGATAGGGAACCATACAGGTCAATCCATTCCCACTGTCCCCCCAGGTCATAAGATTCTCCGTTCGGCAAGGTTGCGACGGTAGTTCCCAGGGCAGCCTGCGCCGCATTTTGCACCAGCTGGCGGGTAAGTTCGGCAATCTGGCGATAATTCCCGTAGGCCTGGTAAGCCTCTAGCATGGTGAACTCGGGAGAATGCGAGGAATCTGCACCTTCGTTGCGGAAATTGCGGTTGATTTCAAAAACCCGATCAATCCCGCCTACCAGGCAACGTTTTAAGAATAGTTCCGGGGCGATCCGCAAATACAGGTCAGTGTCATAGGCGTTCATATGAGTGACGAAGGGGCGGGCAGCTGCCCCACCGTGCAGAGTTTGCAGCATCGGGGTTTCCACTTCGATAAAGTCCTGCCCGGATAAAGTTTCGCGCAGGGAAGCCACCACCTTCGCGCGGGTGCGCACCATTTCGCGAGCAGCTTCCCGGGTGATCATATCTACTTCCCGGTGACGCACTCGCTGGTCTTCAGACAGAGAAACCTCTTGCCCGTCCTCGGTCTTAAAAGTTTTCGGCAGCGGACGCAATGACTTGGAAGTGAGCTGCCAGGCGGGTTGTCCGTCCTCACCAGGCTGTGCCATGACCGAAAGCTCCCCGCGTTTGGAGGCAATTACCCGTCCGTAAACAAACAGGTGATCCCCCAGATCTACATCGGCTTTGTAATCACTGAGGGAATCTTTACCCACTTGGGCGGCAGAAAGCATAGCTTGCAAGCGAGTGCCATCGCCTTGCTGCAAAGTTACGAAGCAGAGCTTACCGGTATTACGGGAAAACACTACCCTCCCGGCGACCCCCACGAAGTCTTCAGTTTCTTCCCCAGCTGCTAGGTTCGGGTATTTTTCCCGCACCTGGCTCAGGGTATGAGTAATAGGTACTGCGATGGGATAGGGGTTGCGACCATCATCAATCAGGCGCTGACGTTTGTCAGCGCGAATACGAATCTGTTCCGGCACACTTTGGTTATTAGCTTCACTCACGCATTCCATGTTAGCTATGAGCGGTTAACCGGTTCAATCTCGCTAGCTTAAACCCGGGTTTAAGGACGGGAAAGTACCACTAACTGGTTATCGCTCAAACGGATGTCACCTAGCTTTACCGCTGCGATTAGGCAGGCAGTGCTGGGGCCATCTGCCTGCCAGGATTCGAAGGAAATCGGATCGACCAAATCAAGATACTCAATTTCGGCGCCGCTTTCCCCCAGAGCCTGCCGGGTTGCCGCAAGCACTGCCGCCCCAGAGCCTGAGGATGCTGCCTCCTGCACTCCCGCAAATAGGGCTTTCGCGAAGTAAGTAGCATCCTCGCGCTGCGTAGGGGAAAGAGCCTGGGTGATCTGGGAAACGGTGAGTCCATCTAAATCCCGGAAAGTAGGAACCGCCTCTACCGATACCGGAATATCCAAATCCCGCACCACCAGGCGCACCGCCGCTAAAAACTGGGCATCGCATTGCCCGATAAATACTTTATGAGGACGGACGATACCCAACATTTTCACCAATTGGGTTAGGCGATCGCGTGCCTGCTCAGGGTGGTGCGCACCTTCATATTGGCGGATAATCTGCCCGGGGTCTAACACCGTTAGTGCCGCCCCGAAAGGGTAAAAAGCCTCAGTTGAGGGCGCGAAAATAATATCTACCCCACTGCGCGCCGCTAACTCTAAATCCGCAGCGCTAATCATATCGGAGGTAGTCTCAAAGGCTGGCCCTACCGGATCGGTATAAACCGAGGCCACCAGGGTATCTACCCGCCCGCTGGCCTCAGCAAAAGCAGCCTGATGCCCGGGATGCCAGTTACCGCGAGTGACCACCAGCCCCACGGTTCCGGCATTTCTTTCTACCCGCTCCAAGGTTTGACGATCATGTACTACCAGCGGTTCTTTCGCTTTATTCACGCTATTTCCCTCAGGTTATCTTGTTGTTGCTGGCTTGATTCTACCTGTCGAGAGCCGAGATTAACACCTGCCCGCCCTAAGCTTTTACCCACCTAGCTGTCAGAGTCTATTCAGCTATCATCCAGTTTTCTCGGTAATAATTCCTGCTATGACTGCTAATGACACTGCTCGCCTACTAGTAGTAGACGATGAACCCAATATCCGCGATTTGTTAGCCTCTTCCTTGCGCTATACCGGATTCGAAGTTTTCACGGCTGCTGACGGCTCCGAAGCGATAAAACAGGCCGAATCTACCGATCCGGATTTGATCGTATTAGACGTAATGTTGCCCGACGTGGACGGCTTCACTGTCACTCGCCGCCTGCGCGAAAATGGCTTCACCACCCCCATTCTTTTCCTGACCGCAAAAGACGACATGAGTGATAAAGTTCAGGGTCTGACCGTAGGTGGGGACGATTACGTAACCAAACCTTTCGGCCTCGAGGAAGTGGTGGCACGGATTAACGCAATCCTCCGACGCACCCGGGGGCTTGCGGGTGAAGACGCGGTCATCCGGGTGGCCGATATTGCTTTAGACGAGGACGCTCATGAAGTCCGGCGTGCCGGCCAAGTAATCGACCTCTCCCCTACCGAATTCAAATTGCTACGCTACCTAATGATTAACGAAGGGCGAGTAGTTTCGAAAGCCCAAATCCTCGACCACGTGTGGGAATACGACTGGAACGGCGAAGCGGCGATTGTGGAATCGTATATTTCCTATCTGCGACGCAAACTAGATGTGCCGGGGTCATGTGGAGATATCATCACCACCCGCCGGGGCATCGGCTACATGATTCGCACCGGAAAGCACTAATGACCCCAGAAGTCCCCGGTAAAGCAGAGCAGTTTTCTGCGGATAATCCGGCGCCAAAAGACAGCAAGCAGCACCGTACCTATTGGCAACGAATCCCGCTCACCTGGCGTTTAGTGCTGGTTATCATGGCACTGCTGGCTGGCGGGCTGGGCGGAACTGGAGCCGCCATGCTCGGGATCTTGCATTCGCATTTGACCGCGCAGATAGATTCCAATCTGAAGGCTACCGCCTCGCGGATAAAAACTAACGATTTAGTAGATCTACTAGATAAAGGGACTTTCCAAGGCAATCAGCCCACCAATTATTTTGTGAGAGTCAACTACGCCGGACAGGTAGCCGAAGCTACCTCTTCTGCCGCGGCGGTAGATAGAGGACGCCCAGACTCTAAAGCTCTAGAGCTGGCAGAGCGTTCCCGCGACATCAAGTGGGAAAAGCCCTTTACGATCGCAGGCGAATCCTCTTCATCTTGGCGCGCCATTATGCTGCCAATTCGTAGCGACCAAACCCCCAAGATCACCGGGACCTTAATAGTGGCGCTGCCGCTGCAAACCGTTACCCAAACAGTTACCGCTACCGGGATTAACGTTCTGGGCACTTCGCTCATCATTATTTTGGTCGGCGGGGTTTTAGCCTATGTATTAGTGCAAGTCTCCCTGCGCCCTCTGCGGCAAATGGAGGAGGTTGCCGGGAAAATCGCCTCGGGGGACCTGCACGAACGTATTGATTTATCCCAGGTGCGTGCCGGAGAAGTGCTTTCGCTGGCTTCTGCGCTCAACTTTATGCTTTCTCGGATTGAAGAAACTATTGTTACTCAAAAGCGTAACGAGCAAAAAGTCCGCCAGTTTGTTTCTGATGCTTCTCACGAGTTACGCACCCCCTTAGCAGCCATCCGCGGATACGGGGAACTGTACAGAATGGGCGGGGTACCCCCCGAGCGGGTGGAAGAAGTTATGGGGCGAATCGAGTCAGAAGCCACCCGGATGGGACTTCTGGTAGAGGATCTACTAAAGCTTGCGCGTCTGGACGAAGGACGGAAAATAAAAATGGAGGCGGTAGATCTTTACCGGATAGCGGCGGCAGGAGCATTAGATTTATCGGCACTTTCGCCAGAGCGAGACATTAGTTTACTCCATCTAGATGGCTCCGCATTGGAGTTAGATGAGGGGGAAAGCGCCCTGGTGTTAGCCGATCGCGATCAACTAACCCAAGTGATGACCAATCTAATCGGCAATGTGGAACGCTACACCAACCCCCAGGTACCGGTAGAAATCTTGGCCGGGATTAACTCTGGTGAAGCAGTATTAGAAGTACGTGATCACGGCGAGGGAGTTCCCGAAGAAGAACTTGAGGAGATTTTTGGACGCTTTTACCGCCGTGACGGTTCGCGTTCGCGGCAAACCGGCGGTACCGGTCTGGGTCTCTCGATCGTGGCGGCTATCGCCGCGGTGCATGGCGGAACTGCCCAGGCGCTGCCCACTGCCGGCGGGGGGCTAACGATACGAATGTCTTTCCCGGCGCTACCTCCTCCTGCCGTCCAGAAAAAAGCGAGTAAGAAAATCGCAAAAGTTTTTAAGAAAGGCGCGGGAAAGAAAGCTACGCGAAGCACACAGCCCGATATGCCGAAAAATATCGAAGCATAGTTGCAGCTGCGGGGGCTGTTTTTGATTGTATTTTCTCTAAAGCGATTTTAGCCGTAGGATAACCACTGCAACACTCAATCGTCGGGGGTACGAAGGCTATGCCAGGTGCGCCATCTTGGCTGCAGACGGGATTCGTCAAAGCTATGCGAGAGCTGGGGATCACCGACGATACCCTATTGCGCAAAGAAGCGGATAAGCTGCTGCAAATGTGGCAGTCTGCCGGGCGCCAATTCCATACCAAGAACCATTTAATCCGTCTGCTTACCTGTTTGGATCATTATACGAACACTTCCCAACAGCCAGCGGTATTAACGGTTGCCGCCTGGTATCACGGAGTAATTACCCAGTCGCAAACACGCGCAAAAAACACTACTAACTACGAAAACTATCCCGCCTCGGCTGATTTTGCGCTTACCCGCCTCGCAGAAATGGGACTACCAAAAGAGCTGGCTACCCGGGTCGGGGAATTGATTTTAATGCTGGAAGGGCGCCAGCCACCGCCCGATGATCTGGACGCCTGTGTATTCGTTGACGCCTCCATGTCGTATCTGGGAGCTTCTCCTCAGGATTACCGAGGCTATTGCCAGTTAATGCAAGCGGAAATGGACACTATGGAACCGCTGCGCTATGCGCGGTTACGCCGGTCACTAATCTCAAAGTTATTGGCGCGCGATGCTATTTTTCTTTCTCCTTTGGGCAGCGGTAACGAAAATGCCGCCCGGCAAAATCTAGAGGGCGAATACGCGAAGCTATCGACGTTGATCCCCGGGAATACTTCCGGGAAAGAGCGTTCCGGCCTGCGTCCTCGCAGTAAAGAAAAAACCCGCAGCGCAGATACTTCCGAGACTGTGGTTATCAAGAGGGCATCCCCGCGGACAGTTGCGCGACGACCTATTCTAAACGGGGGAGAAAACCCGAGTTCTTTAACGACTCCCCTAAGAAAGATTTCGGCGACCGAGAGAAAAGACCTGGAAGCGCGCAGCGCCCGCTTACAAGCTGAAAATGTCGATAATGATAGCGAAAATGGTCTTTCTTCAATGGAAAATGTGGCTGACCAGTTTTCCACTTTTACGATGCGGAAAGTCACTATTAAAAATGACGATTATCGCCGCACCGAACCCGAGAAAGAAGAATTTGAAGAGGAAGAAACACCGACCGTCTCCACAGATGAAGATGTAGAAGAGACCATGTATTCTTCCGCTGATGACGAGGATTCGCTGACCGAATTTTAGGGATTACTTTTCTGGTCGTCCAAAATTACCGGCACCAGATGATTCGATCTTCCGATGGCAACCTTTATGAGCCCTGCCCCTGGCTATTATTTTGTCCCCAGGATCAGCTAAGGATTTAGTTTTCTGAAACTATTATCGGGCAGGTTTGAGCGGGGCTAGTCAGGTTCTAGATTGAGGGCGATAGCCAATCAATCAGTTATTTTAAGGAGAAACCAAGATGGCACAGTTCAATGTAGATTCCGGGCAAGTATCGGCAGCCGGAGCTCAGGCAGCAGCAATCGCCGGGCAACTGCGCACCGATGCCGCTGCCATGATGGCGCAAGTGCAGGCTCTGCAAGGATCTTGGACCGGGGCAGCTGCTAGCTCCTTTGCGGATTGCGCAACTCGCTGGCGCGCGGCGCAAGCCCAGATGGAGGCGGCTTTAGATTCTATTGGTCAGGCCTTGCAGGCTGCCTCTGTAAGTTACGAAGAAGCTGAAAGTGGGGCGGCCGCCATGTTCGCCGGTTAATACCTAACCGCGGGTTAACTTGGGTATTAACCCGAATATGGAGCCGGAAATGGGCATTAGCCCGCATGCACCCCAAAATGGATAGACAAGGGGGGGGGGGGGGGGGGGGGGGGGGGGGGGGGGGGGGGGGGGGGGGGGGGGGGG
>NZ_JAKNHJ010000019.1 GCF_022133705.1 Varibaculum cambriense | reverse complement strand
CCCCCCCCCCCCCCCCCCCCCCCCCCCCCCCCCCCCCCCCCCCCCACCAGATTTTATTTACTAACGCTCACGCAGTAAGTAACCAAAGTTAGCTACCTACTGAAGTCGTCTACTAGATAAATAAGCTATTTACCTAGCTGTACGGTCCATTCGGGAGGAACGTCCTTGCCGGATTCCTCGTCCTTTTCCGCCTGAGCGAAAGTCTCTTGTACGATTCCCTTCGCATGGTGGGAAGGCGAATAAACTGCATAAACCTTCATCGGTTCATCACCGATGTTAATAATGTCGTGCCATTTGCCGGCCGGTACCATTACCGCCCAGCCATCGCCGACTTCTTGTTCAAAGGTGAGGTTATCTTCCGCATCCCCCATTACCACTTTGCCTTTACCAGCATCTAGGCGCAGGAACTGATCGTTGTCAGGGTGTACTTCCAGGCCGATGGATTCACCTACCGGGATAGACATCAGGGTTACCTGCAGGTATTTCCCGGTCCAGGCGGTGGTACGGTAGTTGGTATTTTCTTTGGTCTCGGTTTCCAAATCGAAGCTATAGGGCTCCGGTCCATTGTCATGAACTGCCATGAGTATTTTCCTTTCAACAGCCTTTCAGATCGTTCTCTTCCATGTTATCCAGGCTGAAACCAGGTCGCAGCACTTCCCGGGAAATATCGCTACCAGCGTTGAAACCGATTTTGTTCATTTTGAGAATATCAAGAGGCTGGTCAGTGTCTATGGTCTGATTTATTTAGTTTTCATTTTGCTGCTGATAGTGCTTGCTAGAGCGGGTTTATGCCGAATTTTTCCCCTGACGAAGATAGTAATGCTGGCGGCATCCCGGATCCTCTAATGGTTATCCTGCGGGAAAGATAACCGTCTTTGAACCAAACCCCTCGTCGGGCAACATGGACAAAATCCAAACACAAACAACGATTACGGGACACGAAATCACAGATTTTAATAGCAGTTATTAGCAGCAGCTCAGTTCTATTTTCAGCAAAGTAATAGTCGCTTTTTCTAGTCAGCGACTCTGCCTGTAAACTTTGCTGCGATGGGCGACCTCAAAGGCTAGTACTATCAACTCATCATCTTTTATTTCGCACAAAACCCGGTAGTTTCCTATTCGATAGCGCCAGGAACCCGCAAGGTTAGCACTAAGTGCTTTTCCTTTTTCTCTCGGATTCTCACATTGGGAAATATTTTTCCGCAGCCAGGAGGTAATCAGTTTCGCAGTTGGTTTATCTAACTTGGAGAGTTGTTTGACTGCATGGGGTGAAATCACCAATTTCCAACTCACAATCCCAGCATCTCTTCCACTTGATCTAGGTCGTAGCTAACTGGATTGGCATCATATTCCGCCTTAGCCTTTTGGTAGGCGGCAACATCTATTTCATTTTCAATCTGTTCCAATACGCACTGCCGCATGAATTGGGAAGTGTTCATTCCGATTATTTGTGCGTAATCAGCTATCAAAGATTTTTCCGCCTGGCTTAACCGCACAGTCATAGTAGCTTCTAACATCGACACCCTCCTTCGTATTACATTGTAACTCGAAGGAGAGTATCAACGCTATAGCTTTTTCGGATTACGGAACGTAGAGGGAGCCACTCCCCCAGTCAATCTTTTACAGACGTTGCTATTTGCTAGTTTTCGGCAAAACACCCAACTCCTTATACGCAGTGATAGCTGGGTAAACAGGCAGGTACTTGATTTCAATAATATCTCTGGGAAGGTAGTCCTCTTTTTTCTATTGAGGACGGTTTGGGCTTGTTAGAGTGGTGATATGTCGAAGTTTTCCCCTGATGAAGATAGTAATGCTGGCGGCACCCCCGGATCCCCGAATGGATTTCCTTCAACACCCCCACCAGCCCCTCCGGTTTACCCAATTCAACCAACATATGCTACTTCTCCCGGACAGCCGGTACCTCCTGCATACCATGTCTCGCAGACGACACCTCCTACCTATCCTGGGCAACCGGTACCTCCTTACTATCCGGGGCAGCCGGCTCCTGGTGGAAAAGCTAAATCGCGACAGGCTTTAATAGTCTCCTTGTGTGTATTGCTAGTGCTTGCGGTTTGTGCTTTAGGGATTACCCTATACAAGTTATTTAGCAGTGATGATTCTTTGGAGGTGGGGGTCAAACCAGCTTGGGATAAACCGTCAAAAGTAGTGATAGAAATAAAAAAGAACCCAGGCAAGCATATACGCTGTACGAACCGGAAAAAGACAAGCTGCTGTTGCTGCAACCATTCAAAGATGGCAGTGGTGTAGGACAATTCCTAGACCCTAAGTCTGGAGCTAAAATCGGTAACCTCATAGCCTTACCAAAATGCGATAGCTCCCTTCAGCAGCCCTACTTGACGGCAAGCGGGAAAATCGCATGCGTCACCAAAGACACCATAAAAACCAACCAAAACCAGAAATACCACTTCAAAGAACAAATTTACGCCGATAAGCACCTGATAGTTGGAGCTAGCCCTTCGGCCACTAACGCTAGGCAGATCGTTGCCTATAACCCGGAAACCAGCAAACTATTGTGGGTGCAAAACTTGGAAAAGCCCGCTGCAGTCACCTGTGACGGCAAAGGAATCTATACCACCAGTATCGCTCAAGATTCCCCCTCACAGCCCACCCAAAGCTCGCAGAATACTACCGAAAACGCAGAATCTGCAGAAACTAATCCTCCCACCCCAAAGGAAGCCTCCGAGCTAGAAGTTATGACCTTGATCGGCAGTTCTAAGGCGCAACCTCACCCTGAAAAAGAGTTAAACCCTAGTGAGAGCAAACCAAGTGAACCACCGGTAGCCAAAGACGCCATCAAAAACATTGACTTCGCCAACGCCTATCTACCCACTTTGGGACTTGATGGCTGTTCAGACCAATATTTCTGGAGCAAAAATGATGGCACTCCTATATCGAGAAAAATGCCAGGAGAAACCACCCCCTGCTGGGCAACCATGCAAAACGGGAAATCAATCGAGAAAGTCACTACTCCCTGGGATGAAGGGACACAGCTTCCTGCACTCAAGCTTTCAGAAAACGAAGGGAATAGCTCAAGCTTTTTTGATTCCGGAAGCTTTGCCGCGGACACCAGCAAGCGCTATAACGTGGCATATGGAGATGTAAACGGTGATGGCTACCTCGATGCGCTGCTAATAGCCAATGATTTAGAAGCAGTCAGTTGCCAGTTGGCGATTTTTGATCCCAGCGACCCCAAGCACCCCTATATTTCGATAATTGGGGGCACTCAAGAACCGAATACCGTAAGGATCGAAAACCCGGGAAAAATTACTATTTTCTATCCAGCATCTATGTCGCCTTCAGGAACTGAGCAGACCATAGCGGAAATATCGATTACCGGCAATGAAATTACCGGTTACAAAAAATTCTCCTAATGGCCGGGTAGTATCGGAGGTTTCCTTGAGATATTTACTGGGCTCAGGTAGCCCCGACTTGATAGCAGAAATGTCAATTAAAGGGTTTAAAATCAGCGACTATCACGATTCTTACTCTTCGCTATAGAGCAGGCAGGTCTGCCAGACCCTGGCAGAATTGCAAAGTGTCGCGGAATCGCTATTCACCGCTCCGAAGTGGGTAGCTGAGGCGATGCCAGGCTAATGGGGACATTTTCGGGCTCCGAGTAGCTTTTAGTGAAAAATCGGGGTTTCCGCCAGTTAAGTTCAAGCGGAAACCCCGATTTAATAATCCTGATGCCCTAGTTCCGTCTAAGGACGCACCCGATCAGGCACTACTGATTGAACAGTCCCTTGAGATCTTCCAGCTGGTCTACTTGCTGTTGCACTGTATCTTCTATCGCAGCTTTCGCGCTGGAGTGGACGGCATAGGTCGCGGTAGGAACCGCAAGTGCCCCAATTACGAGGGAAACGCAAATTGTCCAGATGATATAGAAAACGGTATGCCGCATCTCCGGGCTTTTATCTTGCGGGTACAGTTCTTTTAAGCCTCCGAAGATCAATAGCTCCATAATCAAGAAGGCGGCCGATAACAGTACTTGGAGGATCACTATCAATATCAGTGGCAAAACCGGAATCGGTAGCAGGGAAATCAAGAATATTAGCGCCAGCGCGAACGAGGGCATGACCAGCCCCGTTGCCACTATGGAAGCTACTTGAGTGAAGGTGATGCTACTTTGCTTGGTGCGAGCGGCAGCTAATGCTAATGCCGCCCGCAGAATAACGGCCGCAAATGCCACCAGAGTGAATACGAAGAAGCAAAGGAACCAATACCCGAAATATAAAATGCTATAGGCACCAAATCCCGAGCCGCCGAAAAATCCTCCGGAGAAGATATCGCCGCTGCGTGCTACCAGCACGGAGGCGCTGAGCCCCGCCAATAGGGAAAACAGCAGCGTAATTACCCACCACCAGTGTTTCAACTGAGAGTTGGCTTTTACCCGAAGTTGCCCCTCAGATTTGTGCATAGCCACAAAAGTAGGCCAAATAGCTTTCAAAGCAAGTACAAAATCATTGGGTGTTTTTTGGGGTTGCTGATAACCGGGGAGGTTAGCAACATAAGGAGACTGCATCGCTGCCGGATTCGCGGGCGGATAGCCAGCCTGGGGATACCCCACCATTTCTCCCTGAGGTACCGAAGCTGACGGAGGAAGTGTCTGTGGCATACCGACCATACCTTGCGTCGGATAAGGCGGATACCCAGCGGTAGGCACCGGTTGCGGATATCCTCCTGACGAATATGGCGGATTCATCCCCGCTGGCGGAGCAGGCGGAAGCGGGGGTTGTGCCCCATTAGCAGGGGCTGATGGCTGTGAGGAGCCGGCTGCGGGAGAAAATGAGCTGTTCTCGGAACCAGAGCTGGTACTAGGAGCCAACCTAGTTTCATATCCGTCTGGTTGCTGAGCTTCTTCATCAGGTTGGAAATGGGGCGAGTTACTCAATGTATTTCCTTTCAAATTGTTGCAATACGCAAATTCTAGCATCGTAAATTGTATTGAGCAGTGCCCTGCCAGCATTCGTAACACTCTACCTGCCGTCAGATCCGAATGAGTGTTTCTCTACGATAGAGTTACTCCTTGATCACTATTTCACAGCACTGCCTATCGGCTACTTCTGAACCGAGCAGGCAGAAGGGTGGCAGAAAGCAACGAACTAGGTTACTGCAATGCACTTTCTACCCAAGACACGAGTTCATCATAGCCCGCGGAGCCATCCGCCACTTTCAGCATAGCTTGGAGAAATGACTCATGATTGGGCTTGAAATCTATACCGGAGATTCTGAGATAGGTACCTAGAAGTGCAGCACCAGTTCTTTTGTTTCCATCCAGAAACGGGTGGTTGGAAATAATTCCGAACGCGTACCTGCATGCCTTTTCAACGGGGCTAGGATATAACTGTTGACCAGCAAACACCTGGAAGGGTTGTGCAAGAGCGGAATCTAAGATTCCTTCGTCGCGAATCCCTCCGAGCCCCCCAAACTTAGCGATTACCGTAGCATGAATAGCCAGGACTTCTTGCCGCGAGAACGCAAACTGATTCATTTAGCAAGTTCTTGAAATACGTCTGCGTACTCATCCATAAAATCGACTGCCACGTCAGAAACCTCTCTAACACCCTGCGCTGGTTGGATGACTACCCACGGCCGATTGTTCTTCATAATGGTAAGGGGTTTACCCGTCTTGTTTACCTCCGCGGTGACCCGAGAAAAATTATTCTTTGCTTCCGCGAGCCCCATCGTGAGTGCTGGCATCGACCTCTCCTTTCTACACCTACCAAAATTATGGTCAAAACTTTGGCCAGAGTCAACAGAGCCCTTCCCTCAGCGTCATATCCGCTAATGCTGTTCGTGACTGAGCAATAACATACTGGATCTAGGTAATTAGCATCGAAGTGCCTACAGCTCAAGGTATTGAAGAATGCCTACTCGCAGCCTCACGAAGCTCAAGCTACATCGATGCTATTGCTGACCAGTCAGCTTTTCTGCGCCATACTTCGACACTCTCTTTGCCGCACAAAAATCCAGGTGTCTTTTTTAGGAACTTGATAAACCTTGAGGGTTTCTTTCTGTGACCACGTATTTCTTTTATGTAAGTACAAAAAACGCCGATTCGCGCGCGAGAAATCATTACAGAAAGCACCCGGGCTTCTTCATTCTTCGATTCCTGATTTTTTGCTCTATAATGAGGAATACTCCCTTCTTCCAAGCCAAGCACAAACACCCAGTCGAATTGTTGCCCTTTCCCAGCGTGCCCCGTGAGACAGTGAACGCCTCCTATAGTCGCGATAGTCTCGTTTCCTCTTCGCGCAGCAATTCTCTTTTCAATTTCATGTATTTCCGATAGATCGAAATTGCGTTGAAAAAACTGGTCAAGAAGCCATGCACACCCGTCGTCAAGTTCACTTGTGTGACTTACTGGCGAAATTTCTGCTTGCTGCTGAATATACGGTAAAACTTCAAAACTACTTGAACATGATTTAGCCTGTATGCCAGAACAAATATTTTTAAGAACTCTAGCTACCTCTGGGCTGAATATCCCGCTTCCCCAATCGGTATAGTTGACTCCACTCTCCGTTAAGGTTGTCTTCAAGGTCAATGCGCGGTACCCCGTCCTCGTGATGATGCCAATTCTGTGGTCTGGACAATTCTCCAAGATAGACTTTGACATGTCGACAATCCACTCAGCTTCACAATTCTCGTTTTCAAAAGATGCTGAGCCAGCAACCCCACCCGATTTCCAGTGAGCGGGACAGGCGGTAGTGAGATGCCCACTCCCCGTCAGAGACGATAAGGAGTTGACAGTATCTAGGACCTCAGGAGCCGACCTAAATGACTTAAGTAGTTTTATCTGCGTACTAGAGGATTTGGCTATCTCCCGCTGTATAAAAGTGACGTCTCCTCCCGCAAAAGAATATATGCTTTGTGCCAGATCCCCAGCAAACGTGATGTTCTCACCACAAAGCGCCTGCACGAATCTCAGCTGTTGAGGTGTCAAATCCTGAAACTCGTCAACGAGTGCCGCGAAGAAGTGGTTTCTGTAAAGTGCAGTTACCCTAGGATCGTCTAACAACCACAGCGCGACTCTGATTTGGTCGTCATAGGAAATAATCTTTTCATTCATTCGCTTTTTCTCGATGCTGAGTGCAATTTTGCCAGCCCGCCCAGGTAAACCTTCGAGCTTTTTCTTCACTTCCTCATCGGTCAAACACGTGAGCTTTGCATCACGTATTGCTAGTCTAGCCTGATTAACATCCTCTCGATTGTATCCAGGGGCGCGAAGCTCTCTACCTACCCAGTCTGAATTCGCCAAACTCCAATCGCTTCCAATACCTATAAGCTGACCATGCGCCCTAATGATTCGTGACGCTAAACCATGGAAGTTACAGACGGTGACATGTTCCCTTAGCGTTTTCACACCAATATATTTCTTAAGCCGTTCGTTAATGTTGTCTCGTGCCTGATTGGTGAAAGAGACTATAAGCAGTCTCCTGCCATTGCCTGAGAAATCATATCGCTCAAGGAGTCCTCTTGCCCTATAGGCAAGCGCCTCAGTTTTTCCGCATCCAGCTGGCGCAGTGATTACCATCCCAAAAGGCTCGTAATCGAAAATCTTCTGCTGCTCGGCAGTTACCTCATGCGACTTGGACTGCATTTTGAAGCACCTTGACAACACTGGAAACCCGCTGTGCCGAGGTCTTATCCAGCAGCTTGCAGGCAACAATAGCACAGGAGATTTTCCTCTTCTTATGCCTACAAAACTCTGCAAGCTCATCTTCATTAGGTTTGACTGCGCCATCTGAGATAGCACAGTTCTTCAGTATGTTTGGCGTGAAAAGAGTCGATTTTCTCAATGCCTCCCACAGCGCATCTGCTCCGATTGCGGAAACATACTCGTCTTCGAGATCGGCTCTTGAGACGAACATAGATACTGAAGTGAGATTCTTTTGCTCGTTGGCTGTCTCATTTTCAGCATCTTCATCAACCAGAATACTGATTTGCTTGCCAAACCCGTTGTCGCCAAAAATACCCATAACGGGTTTCATCTCATTGCAACTACCTGCCTCGAGAATTTCAATTCCATCTCTTTTCAAGTGATATCCGCTTAGCTCGGCAACGCGCTCTACTACCATTCTGTCCGATTGCCCTTCTACAGCGATAATATGCCTAGCCGTGAGTAGCTCGATTCGGCTGCTGATCCACCATCTGGCTAGCGTTTTTTGTTCGTCCCGCCCTTTGAGAAACCCAACTTTTGGCTGAGCGGGGGACATGGACTCTCGCATTACTGCAATGTTGTCCGGGCTAAACTCACTTGCAACAGCACCAGAATGCGTAGCAATTATTAGCTGCCTACCGGAAGACTGAAGCACCTCAATCAAATTTCGCTGCGCTGATGGATGAAGATGGGTCTCGGGTTCATCTATAGCGATTATTCCACTCGAATTTATTAATCCGAATATTGCAAACGAGATTAGAGCCTTCGTCCCATCCGACTGCTCGGTAACTTCTCGCATGGAGCCAAACTTATCCTCCATCTCCAATCGCACATCGCTCAAAAGGTTTCCCTCGATTGCTGCTCCAGGTACGAATCGGAGCTTACTATCATCCACTCCGCTTTCCAGTGCCTGATTTAGAGTGGAAGCCAGTGAGTTCAGTGCACCAGTGAAAGCAGTGGAATCATTAATGGCTCCGCTGAGTGCGTTTATTGCTGCTTCTAACTTATATTGATCACCCGAAGCATCGATTTCTTTAAGGTAATCATCTACTAGTGTCCTTCGCCCCGGGGCTAGCGACTTTGCCGAAAAGTCAGATGAAATCATAGTCCATCCAATACTCTTACGCTGCTCTGAGCCTACTGAAGTATTCGCTGCCCCATACGGAAAGAAACGGCTGACAGTGAGATCTTCACCGTCGAGATTCGCTTTCAATCGAACCGTTAATGACTCGTCTTCAAGGTCTACTTCGTCTGGAAAAAAGGAACGTTCGTTACTATTGAGGTTCGTAAGCTGTGCTTCTATGCAGAGAGGGAGGTTTACGTCCCGAAAATCAGAGTTGCTGATGCTGTAATAAAGTTGCTGAATACTTTTTCCCAAGAGCATATCGAGACATCTAATTAACGAGCTTTTTCCAATTCCATTCGGACCTACAAGTATCAAATTGTCCCGAACGTCCAACTTACAGTCAGGCAATCGGCTATGGTTCATAATCGTTATCGAAGATATCTTCACCGTCTGTCATATTCCTTCGCCCACGAACTCTAAGTGTCTTTATCGACATTGTATTGTCTTGAGAATTATCTCACCTGAAGAGCATTAGGCGATGACAACAGAGCCGACAGTGGCTGCTTCCGCCGAGCCTTGTTTCCAATAAATCTGGATTGACAGATGCTGCTATAAGAAATTACGAACCTGGAAATAGATCTCCAAGTAAAGAACAATTACAAAAAATATCTGAAGCACTTGATTGTGATATATCAGCATTAATTGAGCATGAACCTAATTCTATTTTTGAAATAATGCATATAATTATTAATTATGAAAAAGACATGAAGTTTAGACCCTTAGCAGAAGATGGAGAAATTACTGGACTCTTATCAAATGATGTAGACTTCAATAATTATCTTATAGAATGGAATGAGATGAGAAAAAAGCACTATAACGATGAGATGACAGACGAAGAATTTGAAGATTGGAAGTTATCTTATCCTAAAAAATCAAGATTTTTAAAATAATTTTTTACGATTGGAGAAATAATGACAGATAATAATAATAATGAAATAATGATAATTAAAGATAATTCAACACCTGAAACTACAGTTTTTCAATCTTATTTAAAAACTTTAAATCTACCATCAGAAAATATTATTGCTGATACATCTCAAAGAGAAGCTGTAATGAAAACTCTACCTACACTTCTATCTACTATATCAAACGAAGATAAAAGCAACGCTAACTATTTATCTAAATTTGTAGCAGCATCAGCTATTGGGTTATTTGATGCAGCGTTAAATTACATCTGGAACGAAGTAATAGTTAATTTAAGAACTAAAATTAATTATTATGGTTTATATACATTCTATGATAATGCAGTTGGAAACAAGAGAAGAAGCGAATATTCTAATAAAGATGACTTATCTGGAATAAAAGATAAAACTCTATTAGACACGTGTAAAAAATTAGAGTGGATTTCTGATATAATATATCGTAAACTATGTCATATTTTAGATATGAGAAATCAAATCGGTGCTTCACATCCTAATGTTTCAGTTATTAATGCATATGAATTACTTGGTTGGCTAGATGTCTGTGTTAAAGAGGTTATAAACGAAAAACCATCTAAATCTGCAATAGTAGCTAAAAATATTATAGAAAATATAAAGGGGTTGAAAGAGGAAATAGATGATGTTACTATACAGAGTTTAGATATATCATTTAAAGATCTTTCAACTAATACTGCATCTGCACTTTTAGTAACTCTATTTGGTATTTATGTTTCTAGTGATATCCCTACTATTGTTCGAAATAATATTCTTTTAGTTTCATCGAAATTATGGGGATATGTTTTAGAATCAACTAAATATGATCTCGGTACTAAAAAAGAGTTTTATAAAAATAACTTGGAAAAAGATAAAGAAGACTTAGCGTATACTTTTTTTGAAAAATGCAATGGTCTAAATTATCTAACACTAACTGAAAAAAGTTTAACTATAAATAATTTGTGTGATGATTTATATTTAACAACACATGGATGGGATAATTATTACAATGAACCCCCCCATAGCTAAAGAAATAATGAAATATATAAAACTATCATCAGATATACCTGAGGAACAAGCTTCAAAATTAATAAAAACTTTTTTAGAATGTAGAATAGGACGCGAGGTTAATTATTGCAACGGTGTTTCCCCAAGTGCAAAATTGTATTACGATAATTTCTTTAAAATTCTTTCAAAAGATCAAATTAAAATTTTAATTGCTTTATTACAAGATAATTTGCAATCTATTGATCAAAACAATACAATTAAAATCCAAAATATTAAAGAAATTTTGGAACTGATTAAATCTGATTTGCTAGGAGATAGATTAAATGAAATTATAAATTATTTAATTGAATGTGCTGAAGAAAATATACTCCACACCGCATATAATCAAAAAGAATTCAAAGATTTATGTAATGGAGTAATTGAAATCAAATAAAAATTTGTACTCAAAAAGACCGCAGCTTGAAACTGCGGTCTAATTTTTTGTCCAAATGTAAACCACTTGGAACTATTATTCAATTTATTCTTTTTTACAAATGTTCCCATTTTAATCCCAGTTACAGTTTTTTATCTTCTGTAACCGTTGATTTTACAGGTTTTTTTGTTTTTTTGCTACTATTCCCACTCGATGGTCCCCGGGGGCTTGGAGGTGCAATCTAGCACTACCCGGTTAATCTCGGGAACATCCCCGGTAATGCGGTTAGAAATCCGCTCCAGCACGTCGTACGGCAAGCGGAACCAGTCGGCCGTCATCGCGTCCTCGGTTACTACCGGGCGAATCACGATCGGATGCCCATAGGTGCGGGCATCGCCTTGTACCCCGACGCTACGTACATCTGCCAGCAGCACCACCGGGCATTGCCAAATCTGGCGATCTAGCCCCGCAGCGGTTAGCTCCTCGCGGACTATCCGGTCAGCAGCCCGCAAAATAGCTAGGTTCTCTTTGGTGAGCTCCCCTAAGATCCGCACGCCCAAGCCAGGACCGGGGAACGGCTGGCGCCACACCAGATTCTCTGGCAAACCTAGCTCTATCCCTAGCGCGCGTACCTCGTCCTTAAAGAGAGTACGCAAAGGCTCGATCAACTCGAACGAGAGATCCTCTGGCAATCCTCCCACGTTGTGGTGAGACTTGATATTGGCGGATCCTTCTCCCCCGCCCGATTCCACAACGTCCGGATATAGGGTTCCTTGCACCAAGAACTTTATTTCTTCTCCGGCTTCGCCGGCTTGTTTTACGAGGGCGCGTTGGGCGTCCTCGAAGGCCCGAATGAATTCCCGGCCGATAATCTTGCGTTTTTGTTCCGGTTCTTTCACTCCGGCCAGCGCCTTTAGGAAACGTTCGGATTCATCTACCGTGACGATCTTGACGCCACTAGAGGCCGCATAGTCACGCTCGACTTGTTCGCGTTCCCCTTCCCGCAGCAGACCGTGGTCTACGAAGATACAGGTAAGTTGATCGCCCACGGCGCGATGTACCAGGGCGGCGGCGACTGAAGAGTCGACTCCGCCAGATAGCCCGCAGATCACTCGGGCATTCCCGACCTTTTCCCGAATCTGGCGGATTTCGTGTTCCTTAATGGACTCTGGATCCCAGTTTGGCTCTAGCCCGGCAGCATTAAACAGGAAATTCTTGATTAATTGGCTGCCGTATTCACTGTGGCGCACCTCGGGATGCCATTGCACTCCCCAAATGGGTCTGCCCTCAATTTCGAAGGCTGCTATTTGGGCACCAGGCGAACTGGCCACCACTTTTGCCCTTGCCGGCAGCACTTTGGCCTCATCATTGTGAGACATCCATACCACTTGTTCAGCGGGGGTATCAGCGAATAGGGGGCAGTCGGCAGCAACTTTAGCTTCGGCTTTGCCGTATTCGTGACGGCCGGCGCTGGCAACTTCACCCCCCAACATCTGGGTTAGCATCTGGAAGCCGTAGCAAATTCCCAGGATCGGAACTCCGCTTTCTAGAAGCTGCGGATCAATATGAGGAGAGCCGTCTTTATAGACCGAATGTGGGCCTCCGGAAACGATTAAAGCCAGCGGTTTGCGCGCCAGAATCTGCTCGGCAGAAAGCTTAGGAGAGACAATTTCGGAATATACATGGGCTTCCCGCACCCGCCGCGCAATCAACTGTGCGGTTTGCGCACCCATATCGAATACGAGGACGGGGCGTACCCAGTCAGGACTTGATTCATTCACGTATTCCAGCATAGCGGGAAATTATTACCCTAGGTGCCTCCAACCCAAAAAACTTTTTCACCAATGATCAAAAACTTACACATTACTTTTACTTGAGCATTAATTGACCTGGTAGTCTAGGGGTGGACAGTTTTGAAAGGATTGGAAGGAAACAAACGGCAATGGCAAGCTCCTATTATCTGGCGCCCCTGCAGGCAAATATCAATACCAAAACCATTACTGCGGCCTTAACGCAGCTGCTGGGAAACCTGCCGGTTCAACCGGTATTTCAAAGCGGATTGCCCGAGCCCCAAGATTGGGTTTTAAAATCAAAACCAGCTGCCCAAAAGCTAATTAACGCTTTCCCGGTTTCCGTCCCGGCCCTCTACGATGGTTCCTTTACCACCACTTTCCCCGGGATAGACATTGCCTCCGTACATGCGCGCGCTGCCTCCCACCTGCTCGCCCCCATGATTTTGCTAATTGATGCTTCCGGGATGGATGAGGAAGCAGCAGTTCAATCCGGACACATCATGGCGTTTAATGCCTCCCAAGCAGGGGGAACTCCCGTAGCCACTATTTTGGTCAACGCTAGTTTTACCCCTTCGGTTTCCCTCGAACATGCGCCGGTAATTGCATTCAGCGGTAGTGAGGTAAGCGCGGAAGATCTAGCTAAGTTAGCGCCGACTTTAAAAAATGCGCCGCGTCCCGCGATCCCTCCCCTGGCCTTCCAGGGCAGGTTGACCGAGCGCGCGAAAGCTGCCCCACGTACTATCGTGTTACCTGAATCTGAGGATGACCGCGTCTTGCAGGCTGCCGCGCAAATCCTAAAGCTTTCGGCAGCGAATATTATCCTGCTAGGTGAAGAGGCACAGATTTCCTCCCGCGCAAAAGAACTGCACCTAGATTTAGACGGCATACAAGTAGTATCGCTGCGTGATAAGGAACGACTAGACAAATATGCTTCCCGGCTTGCCGAGCTGCGAGCCCATAAAGGCGTCACCATAGAAAAAGCCCGGCAACTATTACAGGATTCCGCCTATTTTGGGACTATGATGATCGAAAGTGGTGACGCGGACGGGATGGTGTCGGGAGCTTGTCATACCACCGCTAATACCATTCGCCCCGCCCTCCAAATCATAAAAACCAAGCCAGAGGTTTCGACCGTGTCCGGGGCTTTCCTAATGCTATTTTCCGATCACGCTCATCTCTACGCCGATTGCGCAGTTTCGATTGACCCTAATGCCGACCAGCTCGCCGATATTGCTGCCTCGAGCGCCAACACTGCCTCCCAGTTCGGTATTGACCCCAAGGTCGCGCTCATCTCCTATTCGACTGGGGATTCTGGCAGCGGACAAACCGTGGAAAAAGTGTTGCAAGCTACCCAGATAGTCAAAGAGAATCACCCGGAATTAGCAGTCGATGGCCCCTTGCAATTCGATGCCGCTATCGATAAAACCGTGGCAGCAAAGAAATGCCCGACTTCGCCGGTAGCGGGACAGGCTAACGTATTTGTGTTCAACCACCTCGATGTTGGAAACTGCGTATATAAAGCGGTGCAACGCACCTCAGGAGCCGTAGCCGTGGGGCCAATCCTGCAGGGGTTAAATAAGCCCGTCAACGACCTCTCACGCGGCGCCTTGATAGAGGATATAGTTAACACCATCATTATTACTGCAGTTCAAGCGCAGGGATAAGTCCCCCAAAGGAGGAAAAGGGCGTGGAAAACGATACGATTCTAGTAATCAATTCTGGATCTTCATCCATTAAATATAAGCTGATGAATCCAGACACCGGTGAAGAGATAGCCCGAGGGATCGTTGAGCAAATCGGCGAAGAGCGCAGCCGGATCAAGCACATCTATCAAGATGTGGAAGAGAAGATGGTTCGCTCAGTACGCGACCACCTCGAGGGAATGGCGATCGTCGAAGAACTATTCGAAAAGATCGGTCCGTCTCTGCAAGAATCTCAGGTAGTGGGTGTCGGACACCGGATTGTGCAAGGCGGCCCCTACTTTTCTGGACCGGCAGTAATCGATAAAGACGTTTACGGTTTGATCGAAGAACTATGTCCCCTTGGCCCTCTGCATAACCCCGCACACTTAAAGGGGATTGATGCCGCCAAGCGGATTTTGCCGAAGGTTCCGCATGTAGCCGTATTTGACACGGCATTCTTTAATCACCTGCCTGAAAAGGCCTACACTTATGCCTTGAAACGATCAGTCGCCGAAAAGTACCGGATTCGCCGTTACGGCGCCCACGGTACCTCCCACCAGTATGTTTCCCAGCGAGTGCGTTCCATTTTGGGAACTGACGATTTGAAACAGATTGTTTTGCACCTGGGAAATGGTGCCTCTGCTTCCGCGATTGTGCGACACCATCCTATTGACACTTCGATGGGACTGACCCCCCTGGAAGGCTTGGTGATGGGAGGTCGCACCGGCGATATTGATCCGGCTGCAGTTTTCCAGCTCTACCGCGAGGCTGAGATGAGCATCGACGAAATTGATGAACTCTTCAACCGCCGCTCAGGTATGAAAGGTCTAACTGGCCATAACGATATGCGCGAGATTTGGAAGTTGATCGAGGCCGGCGATGAGCAGGCCGAGATGGCCATGGAAATCTATCTGCATCGCCTCTTGAAATATGTGGGAGCCTACTGGGCGCTGCTCGGGGGGCTAGATGCCCTAACTTTCACTGCCGGAGTGGGTGAAAACGATCCGGGAGTTCGGTGGGAACTGTGCAGAAGTCTGGCCTTTATGGGAGTTAAAATCGACCAGGAGCTCAACGAGGAACATTTTACCCGCGAAGCAATTATTTCTACCCCAGAATCTACAGTAAAAGTGCTGGTGATTCCCACTAATGAGGAGCTTGCCATCGCTCAGCAGGTCTACTCTTTAGTCAAGCATTAACCAACGATCCTGATAGGGGCGGGGATCGGACACCAAAGATCCGATCCCCGCCCCTAGTTATTCGTATTAGCAATTTTCGCCGCCATCCGTTCGCGGCGGGATATCTACCTGGTTGGCACGGCGTCTAGTTTTCTTGCTCGTATTTATCCATTAGGTCAATGCGCCGCTGGTGCCGCTGCTCCCCCGTGAAAGGCTCCGCAATAAACGCATCAATTATTGCTAAGGCCTCTGGCACTTCATGCATGCGCGCACCTACCGCTACGATTTGGGCATTATTGTGCATCCGGGCAAGTTTGGCAGTCTCCAGGCTCCAAGCCAAGGCAGCGCGAATCCCTTTAACACAGTTAGCGGCCATCTGTTCGCCGTTACCGGAGCCTCCTAAAACTACCCCTAAAGCTCCTTTGTCTGCTAGGACTGCTTCGGCGCAAGGAATACAAGTATTGGGATAGTCGTCCTCAGCATCGTATTCCTTAGATCCGTGATCAATTACCTCTAAGCCTTTCTCCTGAAGGTGACTGACTAGAGCTTCTTTTAATTCAAATGCGGCGTGATCGCATGCAACATGTATTTTCATGCCCTAAGCGTATCAGGGTAAGTAAGCTGAGCGGGCATTAATTGCAGCTTTGGCAATCGCGGGATAATCAGTCATGATGGCATCTACACCCAGGTCTGCCAGCTGTAACATCTCAGTTTCCTCATTAATTGTCCAAGGTTCTACTTTAATTCCTTGGCTGTGACACCAGGAGACAAAAACGCGATCTACCACGGTGATGCCTTTCCATTTGAGGGGCACCTGAGCAAAAGCACCGGCGGAACTAAGGTGCCGCTTACTGGCACTGTGGGCGGCGATAAACGCCTGTACTACTTCAACTGGAGATAAACAGGTTTGCGCCCCCGGGTGACTTTTTCGCAGCTTCGCTAAAGTGCGGGAGGAAAACGAAGAAAAAACTACTCGCTCCCAGGCATCTGCAGCGTTAACTACCTGTAAAGCTCCCGGAAGGGCGCGCGGCTCTTTGATATCAACGTTATAGGCTAAGGTAGGGAAATCTTCGAGGGCGGCTTTTAGCGAAATCGGGTGCTGCCGTTCCGGTCCGCGGAGCGCAAAGAATTCTTGGGAAGTAAGCTCTCCAACTTTACGCGGATCACCCCAGGGGGTTGTTAACTGGGCATCGTGTTGTAGCACCACAGTGCCATCTTTAAGCGCCCGGACATCGGTTTCATAGCGGCTTACCTTTTGAGCAAATGCATAGCCGATGGATTCGCGAGTGTTCTCCAGGGTTTCTCCGCCTCCACCTCTATGGGCAATAATTTGGGGAGTTATTCGCATTTTTGCCCCAGGTAGCGGAAATGATGGGATTCGAGCCAGGGAACGGGATCAATAAAATTGTTTTCATTGCCGGGCATGATCTCAAAGTGCAGGTGATTGCCGGTAGAGTTCCCGGTAGAGCCCACTGCCCCCAACTGGTCGCCAGCTTTAACCTGTTGTCCCACGCTCACCGCAAAAGATCCCGGAAGCATGTGTTTGTATTGGGAGTAAACAGTTTCCCCATCGATAATATGTTTAACCCGCACCGTATTGCCTCCCCCACCCATGGGGCCGACAAAATCTACTACCCCATCGGTTAGGGAATGGATCGGGGTGCCCGAGGGAGCGGCAAAATCCGTTCCCGTATGCAGTTTCAATATGCCCGATATCGGGTGGATACGGTTTCCAAAGGGCGAAGATTGATGAAAGACTCCCCGCTGCAACGGGAAAAGAATCGCGCCTTCGTTAGACATAGTTTGAGTAGCTCGGTTGCCCGATCCCACATTTGAAAACTGACATTGGGGATCCGCACTTAAGATCCGAGCCCGAGTACCGGCAGCCGGTACGGGGACCAATCCTTCTTCTGAATCTACTGCCTCGAGAGAGTGAGCACTTCCCGCCCAGCTTTCTCCGTCAGTCTGCAGAGATAGCACGTGGGCGATCATCGAGCCGGGCTTATCAGCCTGCACAAATCCCGTCAGCGGCGCAATAATAGTAACTGCTGCTAAAGCCAGAATCACCAGCGCCCGAGGAACCGCAGCGTAGCGTTGAAAGCGTCGTCTTCTCCTCCGTTCGGCGCCCCGAGAGCGCCGCCGGGTAACCGACTCGGCCATTTGCTGTTCCTCCAGAAAATAACTAACTCTGAAATAATAACGAATTTATAACGATTTATCCAGAGCAGGTCGATTTGCCACTTAAACAGCTCGACTATCAGTTGGCAGGAAAAACTCCATTCCGCGTCGATGCCACCCGGGACAGAGTTAGTTTTCGCTGCGCTGCATAGTGTCGCGGACTTCTCCCACTAATTCTTCCAAGATATCTTCTAAGAAAATAGCCCCAATGGTTTGCCCGTTCTCGTTGACTTTAGCCAGGTGAACCCCGGTTTTTTGCATAACTCGTAATGCGTCCTCTACTTCTTCATCAGGAGAAACTTCCGGGAGAACCCGAACTCGCCATGATTCCAGAGACGCCTGGCGAGCAGCGCTAGAATCAGCGAAAATAACATCTTTTAGATGCAAATACCCTTGCAAGTCACCGGATTCATCACTAATCGGGAAACGAGAAAACCCGGTTTTGGCCACTTCAGCTTCAAAGTCAGCGGCACTTAGTGGCCAGTCCAAAGTAACTAGTTGCGAGCGCGGAACCATCGCTGAACGCACGTCCTCTTTAGAAAACTCCAGGGTTCCCGACAATAATCCCAAATCATCACGCAAGGTTCCGGCAGCGGTGGATTTTGCGACAATCGCCGCCACTTCTTCAATAGTGAAAGACTGAGAAACTTCCGAACGGGGGGTTATCCCCAGCATTTTCACGAACCAGTTAGCGCTCTCGTCGAGGGCGTGCACAATAGGACGTAATGCCCGAGCAATCCGTACCAAATGCGGAGAAATGACCAGACAGACCCGCACCGAGGTGGCTACCGTGAGATTCTTGGGGATCATTTCTCCCAAAACGATATGTAAAAATACCACGATTATCAGCGCTAACACGAAGGCGATGGGGTGGGTAAGCGAGGGCGATACTCCGAAGAAATCTAGCGGACGCGCGATTAAATGCGCTAAAGCTGGCTCGGCTACGGCACCTAACCCGGTAGAAGCTAAGGTAATCCCCAATTGGCTTACCGCTAAAACCAGGGAAACATGCTTTACCGCCCATAGCGCTGCTTTCGTTCCCCGTTTACCTTGCGCAGCCAAAGGCTCAATTTGCGAGCTCCGGGTGGAGGTGACAGCAAACTCTCCGGCCACGAAAAACGCGTTTGCGGCCAGTAACGCTACCGCGATTATCAGTGCCAACCAATCAGACATTTCCTTCGCCGCCTTTACGGGGATCCTGCCCGGTCAGTTTCGTTACAGGGCGAGCTGCCGGAGTGGAATTAACGCTACTAATCAGCACTTTCTCAATCCGGCGCCCCTCCATTTTTGCCACTGTCAAGACATAACCGCGCACCTTATAGCTCTGACCCACCTGGGGAATCTTACCGGCAACGACCAAGATCAAACCGGCAATAGTTTCATAAGGGCCATCATCTGGCAGCAGCACCTCGATCCGGTCAGCTATTTCATCAGGGCGCAATGTCCCATCTACCAACCACTTATTATCACCCTCGAGGCGGATACCGCGCCGGCGTAAGTCGTGTTCGTCAGCCACTTCTCCCACGATTTCTTCCACTACATCCTCTAGAGTCACAACGCCGCAGGTACCGCCGTATTCATCAACCACAATCGCCATTTGCAGATCAGCTTCCCGCAATTGCACTAGCAGCGGTGCGAGCCTGACGGTTTCTGGAACGCGTAGTGCCTTAACCAGGAGAGACTGGGCAGTAACTGGTACGTTTTGTCTTTTTGTAAAAGGTACCGCCACTGCGCGACGTAAATGCACCAGCCCGAGGACGTCATCGGCGTCCTCGCCTATAACCGGGAATCGAGAGTGCCCGGTACGCCGCGATAGCTCCACCACGTCCTCGGCGCTTTGCCAAGCCTCTAAAGACTCCATTCGTCTCCGGTCAGTCATCACGTCGCGAGCACAGAGCCTACCTAACCCTACGGAGCGGGTAAAAATCGTGGCGGTAGATAAGTCTAAGGTACCGGCTTCGGCGCTATGCCGAACCATCGCCGTTAGTTCCGAAGCTGAACGCGCCGAGGATAACTGTTCTAAAGGTTCTATCCCCAAAGCCCGCACCACCTGGTTAGATATCCCGTTCAGAAGCGTGATTATCGGCTTAAATACGACGGTAAAACCGCGTTGGAGGGGAGTTACCACCCGGGCAACTTCGAAAGGTTTAGCTAACGCCAGGTTTTTGGGGAACAGTTCCCCAAAAACCATAGAAAAGGCGTTGACCAGTATTAGAGCTACTACCACCGCAATGGCCGTGGCCAGGGAGGCCGCCAGTTTTATGTCCTGTAATAACTGCGCAAACAAAGAGGTAAGCGCAGTCTGCGTAGTGTAACCCAACAGGATGGTAGTGAGAGTAATTCCCACTTGCGCCCCTGAAAGCTGGGTAGACAAATGCTGCAAAGCTTTTAGGACTCCGGCGGCTCCCTTTTCTTTCCGTTTCACCCTCTCTTCGACTTGGGTGGGGTCGAGAGCCAGCATAGAGAATTCGGCCGCCACAAACAGGGCGGTACCGATCGTCAGTAAGACCCCCAAAAGCACCATTAACAGGTAATAAACGCTATCAGGCAACTACACCACCATCATCAAATCCGGGGAGCACATACCACAAACACCTCTTCAAGTAGGCAATTCGTAAGCTATTTTAATAGCAATGCACCAACATTAGTAAAGTCTACATAAACTCTCTCAATATCGAGAGAAATGCTAGGACTTTCGAACTAAATAGGCTTAATATCTTATTGGATACTCCGTCACCATCCAGAAAAGGAAGCGCCATGCCCAATTCGGAAGATCAAATGGATCAGTCGGTAAGCCCGATCAACCAGGAGATCATCGATGATCTTTATGACAAATATTGCGCCGACCCCCTGTCGGTTCCCGAAGACTGGAGAGAATACTTCTCCGCTTTGGAGGCACGCAATGAGCAGATAAAAGAGCCAGACCCCCAAGAAAAGCAGCCTCACAAGGTGACGGGAACCGGCTTAGCGGTAAGTGCCCGGGACGTAACTCGTTCCGATTTGCCTCCCGCTCCCCCGGTGGCCGCCTCCGAACCGACCTCTCCCTATGTCGCCCGGAAAACGGCTCTAGATCTAGGCCCAGCAGGTGACAGTGACGAGGAAGATACGGTAGAGCGCCTCCGTGGGGTAGCTAAAGCGGTAGTTAAGAATATGGATGAATCACTGCAGATTCCCACCGCCACTTCTGCCCGCGAGATTCCTGCCAAACTGCTAATCGAAAATCGCAAAGTAATAAATACCCATTTGGCGGCCACTACCGGCGGTAAGGTGTCTTTCACCCACCTAATCGGTTACGCCATTATTGAGGCGCTAGTCGAAATGCCGTCCATGAACGTCCGCTTTGAAAAGGACGAGGACGGCCACGGCTGCATCCGCAAGTTTGCGCACGTCGGTTTTGGACTAGCGATCGATCTTCCCAAGGAAGATGGTTCCCGCTCGCTAATGGTTCCAGTAGTTCACAAGGCCGATACTCTAAACTTTCGGCAATTCATTGACGCCTACGAGGATCTAGTTAAGCGGGCGCGTGCCGGCTCCCTAAAACCTGCGGATTTTGCGGGAGGAACCGTTACTTTAACCAACCCCGGAACCTTGGGTACCAAACAATCGGTTCCCCGGTTAATGACTGGCCAAGGGGCAATCATTGGAGTCGGCGCTACCTCCTTCCCGGCCGAATGGGCTGGAGCCTCGCCTTCGCAACTGGCCAACGCCGGTATTGGGCAAATCATGACCATGACTTCCACCTACGATCACCGCGTGATTCAAGGTGCCGGCTCCGGGGAGTTCTTGCGGATTATTGAACAGAAACTTACCGGCCATGACGGCTTCTTTGAGCGCGTGTTTTCCACTTTAGGGGTAGCTCATGCACCTTATCAGTGGGAACGAGATTTCAACTATGATCAGGTAACCGAAAAAGGTAAACCTGCCCGGATCGCGGAACTGATTCATGCTTACCGGTCCCGCGGACACTTGGCCGCCAATACGGATCCTCTGCAGCAAATCCTGCGCCGCCACCCGGATCTTTCTATCGGATCTTATGGACTGAGCGTATGGGATCTGGATCGCGTCTTTCCTACCGGTGGTTTCGCCGGCCGCGACACTATGAACTTGCGGGATCTGTTAGAGCAGCTGCGCGCTACCTATACTCAGGCTATCGGGATCGAATATATGCATATTCAAGACCCGGTTCAGCGTCGCTGGGTACAAAGCCGCATTGAAAAACCCACAAAGAAGCTTTCAAAAGATGAGCAGATGCATGTGCTCAGTATGCTCAATCATGCCGAAGCTTTCGAGACTTTCCTGCAAACCAAATACGTGGGGCAAAAACGCTTCTCGCTAGAAGGCGCAGAATCCCTGATCCCGCTGCTAGACAAGATGCTATCTAGTGCTTCACGGACTGGGGTAAAAGAAATCACTATCGGGATGGCTCACCGCGGACGGTTGAACGTGCTGTCTAATGTGGCCGGTAAATCTTATGGCCAGATTTTCTCCGAATTTGAAGGCTATCTGGATCCGAACTCGACCCAAGGTTCTGGGGACGTGAAATATCACCTGGGCACCGAGGGTATTTATTCCGCTGACGAGGGCGAAGGGGTGCTGGTATCCCTGACCGCTAATCCCTCCCACCTGGAGGCGGCCAATGGGGTTACCGAAGGTATCACTCGCGCTAAGCAAGATCGCTTAGGGGGTGGAAAAGATGCGGAAAGCCAGGTAATGCCAATTCTTATCCACGGTGATGCCGCTTTTATTGGTGAGGGCGTGGTGCAGGAAACCCTGAATATGTCTCAGTTGCGCGGTTACCGTACTGGTGGCACCGTGCACATTATTGTAAATAACCAGATCGGTTTTACTACCGGGCCGACTTCGGGGCGTTCTACCCGGTACTGCACCGATTTAGCTAAAGGTCTGCAAGTTCCAATTTTCCACGTTAATGGGGATTACCCGCAGGATGTGGTGAAGGCCGCCAAGCTAGCCTTTGACTTTAGGCAAGAATTCCATAAAGACGTAATCATCGATATGGTCTGTTACCGTCGGCGCGGACATAACGAGGGCGATGACCCCTCCATGACCCAGCCGGTGCTTTATTCCTTGATCGATAGCCTTCCCACCACGCGCGAGGTTTATACCCGTAACTTGATTGGGCGCGGAGATCTGAGCGAAGAAAAAGCCCAAGAAGCCTTACAGGAATACCATGACGATCTGAATAAGATTTTCCAGGAGACCCGGGAAAAGAAAGAGTTCGACGCGGCCGAGCACGATGACACCACTAATCCCGGGGGCGACACCCGCTGGGTAATGCCTACCTCCCAGCAACCCGGTCAAGGGATGATGCTCGGCTGGACCTCGGCAATCACTCGCGAAGAGGTAGAGCGGATCGGTCAATCCCAAGTACGGGTGCCCAAGAATTTCACCCCCCACCCCAAGATTATGAAGGTACTGCAAAAGCGGGAAGTCATGTCGCGCGAAGGCAAGATCGACTGGGGAATGGGCGAAATGTTGGCCTATGGTTCGCTAGTAATGGAAGGCACTAATGTTCGTCTCGGCGGGCAAGATTCGCGTCGCGGTACGTTCTCCCATCGTCACGCGGTAATTCACGACTATGAAAATGGGCGCGAATGGACACCGTTGAATTTCTTGACTGAGGAGCAAGCAACTTTCCAGGCCTTCAACTCTCCACTGTCCGAGTATGCTCCGCTAGCTTTCGAATACGGCTATTCAGTGGAATCTCCCGAAACCTTGGTGCTGTGGGAAGCCCAGTTCGGGGACTTTGCGAACTGTGGTCAGGCAGTTACCGACGAGTTCGTTTCTTCTTCTTTCCAAAAGTGGAATGAACGTTCGGGAGTGGTAATGCTATTGCCACACGGATATGAGGGGCAAGGCCCAGACCATTCTTCGGCACGCATAGAGCGGTACCTGCAACTGTGCGCCCAAGAAAATATGTGGGTATGTCAGCCCTCAAATCCGGCGAATAACTTCCATATGCTACGCGCGCAAGCCTATAAGCGCCCACGTAAACCCTTGATTGTCTTCGAACCGAAGCAATTGTTGCGTTTAGCAGCAGCAGCTTCCCCGGTAGAAGATTTCATTTCGGGGGAATTCAAGCCGGTTATCGGCGAAGTAGACGAGCGGGTAAGTCAGCCTTCCAGAGTACTACTGTGTAGCGGACGAGTCTACTATGACTTGGTAAAAGAGCGGGCAAAGCGCGAACGTTTCGATACCGCGATTGTTCGCCTAGAGCAGCTGTATCCGCTCCCGGTAGCCGAGCTGCAAGAAGTTCTAAACACCTGGGGAGATTTGCCGCTCACCTGGGTACAGGATGAACCAGAAAACCAAGGTCCCTGGCCATTTATGGCCTTGCACCTTACCGGAGCTATCGGCAAGAGTCTGCAAGTAGCTTCCCGACCCGAAGCGGCCTCTCCGGCAGCCGGCAATTCCAAGTTGCACAAAGCGGAGAACGCCGAGCTAATGGAGAAGGCTTTCGCCTAGTTCAGTACCGGAAAACTCTTTGGGGGGTGGTGACGAAAAGTCACCACCCCCCAAAGCTTTTACCGCAATGATTTAGCGGTAGCTAAAGCTCTTAGCAGTTAGGCCGTTTGCCGTGATTGGCGGCACTGGTACGGCGGCTTTTGCGTTTACGTCCACGTTTAGACATCTTTTACACCTTCCCAATAAATAAACAACGTCCCTAGTTTTACATATAATCCCACGTTTTCTAAAACTGAAAATGCTGGCGAAAAAATATTTGACCTAAGTAACCATTAATTTCGGCAATCTCAGGTCTGATCTTCTTGGTAACGTTGTTCTTCTTGGTAACGTTGTTCTTCATAGGTAAGCTGCATCCCATCTGTTTGCATAGATACCGCCAGCGCCTGCACTATCCGAGTCCGTAAGGTCGAAGGAGCCACGGTTCCGTGACATAGGCAGCGCCGTAAAGACAAGGAGATTCCGGCAGCTTCGCCCTCTAGGATTTTCCGACAACAAGGGCATTCAGCAATATGGCGTGCCTCATCCTCACTAAGTTCGCGACACTCCTCCGTGGCATGTCTAAAGGGATCACGCCCACATGGCTGCTCGTTCATTACTTCACCCCGATTCCGTACTCGCGGGCATATTCTGATAGTTCCTCTCTAAGTTGGCTGCGCCCTCGATGAAGCCTAGACATTACAGTACCTAGGGGGATTCCCAGAATCTGCGATATTTCCTTATAGCTGAACTGTTCCACATCCGCCAGGTATACTACCGCTCGATGCTCATCCGAAAGTTTTTCAAAGGCAGCCTGGATAGTTTCATTCGGAAGGCGTTCCAAAGCGGTAGTCTCGGCAGAGGGCATTCCCTCTCCATGATGCAGTGATTGCGCTACCTGGGCGTGATCAGTTATTTCTCCAGATCCCTGTTCTTGGGGACGCCGGGTTTTTAAACGGTACTGGTTTATAAAGGTATTAGTCATAATCCGGTACATCCAGGCTTTGAGATTGGTACCTGGTTGGTACTGGTTAAACTTACGAAAAGCCTGCATATAGGTGTCTTGAACCAGGTCTTCCGCATCTGCAGGTTTACGAGTAAGTCGCAGCGCTCCTGCATAAAGTTGATCTAGTAACGGTAGGGCTTCTTTGCTGAAACGGTCCGAAAGGAGCACATTATTATCACCGGTAGCTAAGGGATCTGACACAGATCCGTTCCCGTCCTCGCCGGCAGGCCTATGCCCGCGCTCAAGCGCTACCGTTTTAGGGGGCGCCGCCGTGCCTACCCGCTCTGCCTCTAGGATTTCAGTTTTCATTAATTCCATTCTAGCTTGGTTTCAGCAACCCTACTTTGGGTAATTAAGCTCCCAGAAGCTAGAAATAGCCAGCAGCTTAGGTAAGAATAGAAGCATGGCTAAAAGGTATGCACTTTCTCGCGCGCTTATAGCAGCGCCTTTGATGATTGAGGGGATCGACGCGATCCGTAACAGTGATAAGCATGCACACTTAGCCCAACATCACCTAGAGCTAATGGAAAAGAACGGTTTTCCTCCTCTAACCAAAAACGATGTGAAAACTATTGCGAAAGTTTGCGGCGCGGCCGTTGCCGTTTTGGCTTTGCGGATGGCTACCACTCGTCGTTCTCCCCTAGCCACTAGTGCTTTGGTGCTAGCTAACGGAGCCGCTACGATTGTCAATGGCTGGCAACCAGGCAAAGTTGATGCTTTACGAATTGCGCAAGGTTTAGCGCTCCATGCCGGTCTAACCTCCGAAGTGTTTCCCACTAGACAGGACTAAGTATTGACTGTCTGGAACGCCCCCGTTAAAAGTACCCCGCTGAATGCGGTAATCTCGCTTCCGCCCTCTAAATCTTTAACTGCCCGCGCCTTAGTGTTAGCACTGCTAGCGGAAGAACCAACTTTAATCACCAATCCGCTACGCTGTCGGGATACCGAGTTGATGATTGCCGGGATCCAAGAGTTTGGTGCCCAGGTGGAAAAGCAAGCGGGAGGACTCCTAATTACTCCCCCGGCACATTTATCTCCCCAAACTGGGGTTATCGAGTGCGGTCTGGCAGGAACGGTAATGCGGTTCTTAGCGCCGGTAGCGCTGCTGAGCGGGCAGCCGGTACGTTTTCAAGGCGATGTAGCTGCCAGCGCTCGTCCTATGAAGGGTCTGTTAGATGCTTTAACTAAACTGGGTGCCACATTTAGCGATATGCCAAACCCGGGACAGCTACCTTTCACTATTAACGGTCAGCTTAATGCCAGTGAGCAACTGCAACAGCTAAAGATAGATGCTTCTGCTTCTTCCCAATATGTTTCTGCCCTCCTATTAGTCTCACCCGCGCTACCCTTCGAACTCCAGATAGAGGTTGACTCGGTTTTACCTTCTATTCGCCACGTGGAAATGACAGTAGCGGAAGTAAACGCCTGTGACGGGCAGATTGAAAACCTGGGTGGAGAAACCGGTGATTGGAATACTCGCCAGATTCGTCATCTGTGGCGCTGTCGGCCTGCTCGCTTACGGGGAGGCCAGCGTCACATCGAGCCCGATTTAACTAATGCCGGACCGTTCCTGGCCGCGGCCATGATTTGTGGCGGACAAGTTAGTATCCCGCATTGGCCTGCTAAGACTTTTCAACCTGGGGATGCTTGGCGCCAACTGCTAACTCCTATGGGAGCACGGATTTACCGCTCTCCGGAAGGCAGTCTGGTTTGTCAAGGCAGTGGGGTAATCGGTGGCGCCCAATGTGATTTGGAAGCGGTAGGAGAATTAACTCCTACTTTAGCGGGCTTGTGCACCTTAGCGGTGGAGCCTTCTAAACTGACCGGGATCGGGCATTTGCGCGGACACGAGACTGACCGCTTAAACGCCCTCGAAACGGAAATTAAACGCTTGGGGGGTAACGCTAAAGCCAGTGAAACTACCCTCCGGATTTCTCCGGCACCTTTACAGGGTGATTTAGTGCAAACCTATGGTGATCATCGAATGGCTATGTTTGCTGCTCTGATCGGTTTGAAGGTTCCCGGGGTACAAATTGAAGATATTGAGTGCGTAGGTAAGACTTTCCCGGACTTTACTGCGACTTGGGAAGCCATGTTGGCCGGTGCTGATGGCGCGGCGTGATATTGGTACCGACGATCCCAGGGTTAGAGTTCGTCCCGCCCGTTCGAAACCGCGCCGGTCAAAAAAGCAGGTAGATTATTCCGCCAGTCCCACCGCTTTTGTGTTCGCGGTAGATCGCGGTCGGATCCACGTACAAATGGGAGACACCAAACTAGTGGGGGTAAAAGCCCGGGCACTAGGCAGGCACGGTATCGTAGTCGGGGATCAGGTGCGGGTCACCGGGGATTTAAGTGGAAATAGTGGCTCTCTGGCGCGGATTGTGGAGGTTTTACCGCGGAAAACAGAACTAACCCGCTCCGCCGAAGATAGTCCCGGGGCGAAAGAAAAACCCATGGTAGCCAACGCTAATCAAATGGCAATTGTTACCGCCTGCGCCGATCCCCTGCCCCGTCCGGGAATGATTGATCGGCTATTAGTCGCCGCTTATTGCGCCGGAATCAAGCCGTTACTACTGGTTACTAAATCCGATCTGACCTCACCAGAGCCGCTGCTAGAGCTTTTTGGTCCTTTGCAGGTTCCCAGCGTGGTAACCAGTATAGAGAGCGGAGAAGGAATCGATGAGGTAGCCGAGATGCTGGCTGGGCGGGTCAGTGTACTGGTTGGCCACTCGGGTGTAGGTAAATCTTCGCTGATGAATGAGCTGATCCCCCAGGCTGAACGCTCCACCGGACACGTTAACCAGGTGACCGGACGCGGTCGCCACACCTCTACTTCGGTAATGGCACTCCCCTTCCACGATGGCTGGTTGATTGATACTCCCGGGATTCGCTCTTTCGGTTTAGCGCATATTAGCGAGGAGGATCTGCTGGCCGCCTTCCCCGATCTAGCGGAGGTAGCCACCGGCTGTCCGAAACTTTGCCGCCACCTAGCGTCTTCACCGGGCTGCCAGTTGAGTGCGCTGGAAAAAACCGATCCCGCGCAAGCGCGACGGGTAGAATCCTTCCGCCGTCTACTTGCCTCCCAACATAGCCAAAATCCGCTGATGTAGCTGGGAGTTAGTCGCCAAGGCGCTGCGACCAACGCATCCTTTTTCCCCTTCCAGCGAGGTAAAACACCCTCCAGCTTGCTCAACGATGGGCACTAACGCTGCCATATCGTAGATCTCCAGTTCCGGTTCGGCCGCGGCGTCAACTACCCCTTCGGCCACTAACATATAGGAATAAAAATCTCCGTAGGCGCGGGTGCGCCATACTTTTCGAGCCAGCTCCAAGAATGCCTGCAATTTGCCGCGTTCTTCCCACCCGGACAGGGAGGAATAGCTAAAAGAAGCTTCTTTTAAATCCGTTATTTTCGATACTCGATTAGCCTGTGGTTCCCCACTGTTAAAGGAACGCCACGACCCTACGCCGCGACCAGCCCACCAGCGGCGAGCCAAAGCTGGAGCGCTAACCACCGAAGCCACCATTTCTCCATCCAGTTCCAAACCGATTAGGGTTGCCCAGACGGGTACTCCCCGCACAAAATTTTTGGTGCCGTCAATGGGATCAATAATCCAGCGAGCTTGGGTAGCTTCGGCGGCGCTCCCCCCGTATTCTTCCCCATAAATCAGGTCATCAGGGCGGGCATCCGCTAACGCCTGCCGAATCATCTGTTCGGCACCGCGATCAATATCAGATACTGGGGTTAGATCAGCTTTTTCATACACCTGGTAGTCACGCTGGGTAAAATGCGTTAGCGTGTACTGATCTACCTGGTCTGCGATTTCTAGTAGCAGGCCTACGTCCTCACCAATATTCCTCATATTATGATTCTTCCTTTCCGAGAGCGGATAGAACTTCTGCTTGCAAAGCGGCTGTTACTTGTCCCGGGGCGCTGGGTTCCGCTCCTGGGAGCACCGCGAAAGTTGCACAGTTACCGAATACTCCCCCTACCAGACGACTGGCGGTACCAAGTGGCCCCATACCTGCAACGAGAAATGGGCGCTTACCAGCAGTGTCCCGGTAATAGTTTTCCATGGCGGTAAAAACGGCTAGCAGATGCTGCGTGCTGGTGATGGTAAGAGCCAGTTTTGCCACCTGCGCCCCGCGTTCATGGGCGGCGGCTAACCAGTTATAGATGCTTTCGCGATCCATCTTTTCGGCTTCTGCGGCCGCAAAATAATGCCGAGAAAGCACACTCACTACCCCCAGGTCATGAGCATAAGCTAAAGCCTCAGTTGCCAAAGAAAAATCATCCTCAATATCGAGGGCGCTGGCTCCCGCCTTTACCAGCATCTTCATAGTTTCAAACTGGTGGGTAGGCACCATCTGCGAGCCTCCCCCCTGATGTTTGCTGCGGCAGGTAGCTAGCCACGGGAGTTTGATAACCGGAGCCACGGCCTCCACAATTTCCCGCAAGTAGGCGGGGTTGTGGTATTCACGGAGCAGATCCAATCGCCACTCGACCAGATCGGCTGCCTGGGGAATTCGGGAAATCTGCCCCCGCAGTTCGACTTGATTTGTACCGGTCAGTGGAACAATTAGTGCCGGTCGCCCCGGGGAAAACAGTGAGCCTGGTTCCATCGGTTTGCCTCCTGGAAGTCTTACTAGCTCAAACATATCGCACCTGACATCCCCGGTGCCTAGCCGGTAAATAAGTAAAATCGATGGTATGAAGTTAGTCCACACCTCCGATTGGCATGTGGGTCGCACTCTTTATGGGGAAGATTTAGCTGCGGCGCATCGCCAATTTTTTTCTTTCCTCACTCAGCTGGTGCGTGAGGAGCACGTGCAGGCCGTGATGGTATCTGGGGATATTTTTGATCGCGCGATTCCCTCCCTGGAATCTTTAGAGATTGTTTCCGGGGCATTGGCGGAACTGACCGAACTAACCGCAGTAATTTTAACTCCCGGAAACCATGATTCTGCGGAAAGACTGGGCTTTTTAGCTCCCTATGTACGGGGCAACCTATATTTGCGTACCGCTTTAGCCGATATTACCCGCCCGGTGGAAATCAATGCCGCCGCTGAAACCCTGCGGGTTTGGGGCATCCCCTATCTCAACCCCGATATGGTACGCACCAGTCTTTATGATGGATATCTACCTGCGGAAAAAGAAGAAGCAGCAGGTGGTGACGGAGAAGAATCCCTTCCCCGCCTGCCGCGTTCACACGAAGCAGTAGTAGCGGCGGCCATGCGCCGAGTGGGCAAAGCGCAACTCCGCCTTCCTCGCGTTGACCGCACTATGGTTATGGCCCACGCTTTTGCCGTAGGTGGCGAGGCTAGTGACAGCGAACGGGACATCACCGTCGGGACTGTGCAATCGGTTCCCCTGCAGGTCTTTGAAAACTATGGGGAAACCGATCCCGAATCATCTTCCGATTTAGCGGCACCCGATTATCTAGCGTTGGGACATTTACATGTGCCCCAAAAACTACATACCGACAGATCTGCAGGACGCTATAGCGGCTCCCCGATTACTTTCTCTTTCTCCGAATGTCACACCCCGAAATCGGTGGTGCTATTAGATACCGCAGCTGCCGATCTGGATCCCCAGCTAGTGCCCACCCCAGTATTCCGGCCGGTAGGACGCATCAAAGATTCCTTTGAAAACCTGTTGACCAGCCCCCGCTATGAAGATTTCACTTCCTATTGGCTCGAAATTACGGTGACCGACCCGCAGCGTCCAGCCCATCTGGTCACCAAGTTAAAGCGACGTTTCCCCAAGGCCTTAGCTATCTTGCATGAAACTTCCCGGGCAAGTTTCGAGGAGCAACACCGCTCCCTAAGAGCTAATCGCTACCGTCCCGCCGCGCTTGCTAAAGATTTCTTTAAGCAAGCACGCGTCGGAAAAGAGCTAACAGAAAGTGAAACCCGACTGGTAGAAGAGATTTATGAGCAGGTTCGGGAGGAGAGTTAAATGCGGATTTTAAAGCTTAGCTTCGAGGCCGTAGGCTCTTTTGGCGGCAAAGAAACGATTGATTTCACCAAACTGGGTACCGGCTCAGGTCTGTTTTTGATTCATGGCCCTACCGGTTCTGGAAAATCTACCATTCTGGATGCCATTGTATTTGCCCTCTATAACGACGTGGCTTTGGAATCTAACTCCTCAAAAAGCCGGCTGCGCTCTGATTATGCTGGTGATGACCAAATAAGTTGGGTGCAGCTAGATTTTGAGGCGCGCGGACAGCTTTACCGGATTTGGCGCACCCCCAAATATGAGCGACCTAAACAACGCGGATCGGGGACAACTTCGCAGCCAGCACAGGCAAGCTTGTGGCGTCTAAGCAGTGAGGATGCTGATCCGGGCGACGCGATTGCCTCGCAACCGCGAACCGTTAATGAGGAGTTAGCTAACCGGATCCTGCCGCTAACTAAATCCCAGTTTTTGCAGACCGTGATTTTGCCCCAGGGGGCTTTTTCTCGTTTCTTACGGGCATCTTCCGATGAGAGACAAGAGATTTTGCAACAAATTTTTGGCACCCAAGTCTTTGAGCGGATGCAAAAGGAATTTACCGAGCGCGCCCGGCAGGCGGAAACTAATGCTCAAGCAGGCTCGACAACTATTGTCAGCAAGTTAGAGATTTTCGCTGATAACTGGAATAAACTGGCACAATCGGTGGGCAGTTCCCACAGCGAATTAGGCACCTTACGCGATACGCTTTCGGATTTGCCGAAAGTCTTAGACGAAGATTTAATCAAATCTTGGGAAGCTTACTACCTGTTGCCAGCCGCGCACTCTAATCAGTGGCTATCCACCCAAAGCCAGCAGGTAAAAACCGCAGGTACCCAGTACCAGGCAGCCTTAGAGAAAAAAGAGGCAGCAAAAACCCTCAGGGAGGACTTCCAGGAACTTACTCGCCTATTGGCGGAAGATAAAGAGCTTCGAGAACGCCAGCAAGGCATAGAGACCAATCGAAGACAAATTGCGCTTCACGAACGCGCAAAACTAGTGGATTCCGAAATCAAAGAAAAACTACGCTATCAAGAAAACTTAGCTACCGCTAAGACGCGACTGCTAACAGCGCTGCAGACTTGCCCCGCGCCCTTTGATACCTACCCGCTACCGACCTCAGAAACTTCCCTAGATAACCTAAACGCAAAGGTAGCCAAGCAACAGGAAGATAATTCTAAAGAGTTGGGGTTACTGGCGCCACTGATTGAACGGCAGAAAAAACTTCACACCCTAGAAGTTGCCGCTAAAAACGCTCGTAAAGGCTACATTGAGCATTCCCGAGCTGCCGCCCAGGCTGCCAAAGAGTTAACGCTGTTAGCACCACAGCTGCAGACGCTACAAATCCGGCAGCTGCGCCTAGAAAAAGAACAGCTCAGTTTCGAGCCTGCCCGGCAAAAACAGCTCCAATTACGTCACTACGAGGGAGAACGCCAGCATTTTTTGCAGGATTTTAAACGCTTTCACAGCGAGGTCAATAAACTTCCCGCATTAAAACAAGAGGTGGAGACGAGGCGAGCGGCGACTGACGAATACGAGCAAGGTTTTTTCGTAGATTCGGCGATTCTTTTGGCTTCTCACCTGGAAGCGGACATTCCCTGCCCGGTTTGTGGATCCCTCTCGCATCCGGATCCTGCCCTGGGAAACGCTAATAGGGAGCGCTCCCTCAGCGAGTTAACTAAACAAAAAGACGAGCTCAGTGGCGCAGAGGCTACTTTAAAAGAAAAAGAGGAACAGCTAAGAAAAGTACGCGACCGTTTGCGGGATGAAATCCAACACTTAAGGCAAAGCTGGCCTGGAAAAGCACAAGCAATTGACGCCCGAGTGGCCTACCTGCAGGCGCAAGCAAAAGAGCTAAAAGCGGTGCGGCGGCAGCTAGCAGAGATAGAAAAACAGGCTCAACAGTATCGGGATTTAGCACTAACCTCGGTTAACGGGGCTAACCTAGAAAAGAATAAGTATGTTAACGCGCTGAACCAGATCCGTGAAATTACCACCGAAGTTACTGCTTCCGGGCAGTCAAGTAACCTTTTGGCTCGGCAAAACCGCCTTAGTGAAGACCAGAAGAAACTGGCTTTACTGGTAAAGAACCTGACCAGTACCAAGGAAGCCCTAGGGAACCTCGCACAAGCGCGCCAACGTTTAGAGAAAGCTTTACTTGGGGCGCGCTTCCCGGATGTTCAGGCGGTACAAGCTGCCTTGTTGGAAGCAGACAAATACCAAGAATTAAAAACTGTCGTACAGACCTGGGATCAGGCATTTCAGACCAACCAGGTAAAGTTGAAGGCTGACCGGATGCAAAAGCTGAGAGCCCCAGAATTTGTGCTGCCAGATTTAGAAGCCTTGACGGAAAAAGCCAGAGCCCAGGCAGAAATTCTCCGACAGAAGCAGGCAGAACTAGCGAAAGTTCAAGAGCAATTAGAGGCGGTGGAGGCCGCGGTAAGTGACTTGCAAACCGCTACTGCCCATTATTTGGAATCGATCCAGGATTCTGCCACCCTAATCACCTTCGCAAATCTAGCTAGGGGTGAAGAAGGTTCCGCGCTGCGTGCTCCCTTAGCTACCTGGGTGCTCTTGGATCGTTTTGAAGAAGTTTTAAGTGCCGCCAATCCGCATTTAAGAAAAATTTCTGGAGGACGCTACCAGCTTTCCCGTAGCGACTCCGAATCTTCCCGTCGCCGTAACCAGGCGTTATCCCTGGCAGTCACCGATAACTCTTCCGATAAGGTCCGTGAAATATCAGCGCTCTCAGGCGGAGAGCTGTTTTATTGTTCCCTCTCTTTGGCTCTGGGACTCTCCGAAGTGGTAACTGCGGAAGCTGGAGGAATAGAAATCTCGTCAATGTTTATTGACGAGGGTTTTGGTACTTTGGATACCAGTAAACGCGAATTGGTAATGGAAGCGCTAAAAAACACTTCCACTTCTGGGCGAACTGTGGGGTTGATTAGTCACGTGGACACGTTACGCGGTGAAATCGCGGATCAGATTCAGGTTATCGCCGCAAAAGATAAAGGCTCTACCTTAAGAATTATCGGTAACTAGCTAGCGCGCTAAAACCTGTGCGTGCGCTCCAACTTAGGAAGTAACCCAAATTGCGGCTACCGCCGGTTTACCCAAGGTAATTTCTTGTCCTGCTACCTTTAGGCGCATTATTCCGGCTTCCGGAATAATCTCTAAAGGCAGCAACTGACAACCGGGAACTACCCCTACCGATTCTAAGAAGCGCAGCAATTCAGCCTGACTATCTTTAATGCGGGTAACTGTAACCGGGGTGTTTAAGGGAGCTTGCCCTAGCGGCATCATCGAAACTTTAGGTAAGAGCCCATCACTGGTGGGAATGGGATCGCCATGGGGATCCACCTGAGGACTGCCCAGTGCCCGTTCCATCGCCGCAATTAATTTATCGGAGGCGGCGTGTTCTAGTTCTTCTGCTTCCGCGTGAACCAGGTCCCAAGGGTACCCCAGTTTCTGGTGCAGATAGGTCTCGAGGATGCGATGTTTTCGCACCATTTTTAAAGCTAACTTTTCTCCTTTTTCAGTAAGCGTAATCCCCCGATAGGGAACGTGAGTGATCAGCCCCAACTTGTCTAAACGGCGGACATTTTCAGAGGCAGTCGAGGGCGCTACCCCCATTTTTTGAGCCAATCCCGATACTGATAGGGAGTTTCCTCCCCATTCGGTTGCTCCTAAAAGACGCTTTAAATAGTCTTGCACTACCCGCGAGGCTGCCGCTTCGTCCCCCGCCTGCTCGTCCCTAGATTTCTTATCCATCTTTTTACACCTTAGGTTAGAGCCGGAAAATCTGCAGACCAAACGCCGCGAATAGCACCGTAACGACTACCGCTACGCTCAGCAGCGCACCTAACCACCAATACCCTACTAATATGCGGCGCGCGCCCTTTAACGGGCGAGTGGGACTAGCCGCTGTTCTCACCCAAAGCGCATAGGATAGCCAAGCGAGAAAAATAGTTGCCAGCCAGGTTAAGAAGCAGTATGGGCACAGGGAACGCAGCTGAAATACCGAGGTTGCAAGGAAGAACAGCACTGCTCCCAAGCCGGCACTGGTTCCTATAACAAAAACCATCAGTCCCCATTTAGGCAATCGTCCTCCACACAGCAGGTAGATTCCCGCTGCGCTGAGCATCGCAAAAAGTACCATCCCGAAAATGGAATTGGGGATCCCGAAAAGAAGATGCCCGGCCGCAGAATCCATGGCTCCCCGACAATCCACCACATTATTTATCGAACAGCCTAGTCCCCGTTCTGGCTGGGAGCGGTGAATTATTTCGGTTCGCCATAACTGCCAAGAAGCTACCAGTCCTAACAGTGAAAATAGCAGAATCTCCAGGCTGGACAGGCGAGGAATCCGCCCGGCACGCATAGCTGGGGACGGAGAAAGTGGATCGGAGTTAAATGCCAGTTCGTTTGCAGATAGCGATGCAGTGTTCTCGGCCATTAATCCTCCTACCCTAAATCTGAACCATAATCTAGCATATAGGCGAACTATAAAACGGGTGAGGCGCTCCCACGACCTCACCCGTTTTTTGGCCAAATAGGGGTTACTTTTTCGCTTCCCGCATCCGCAGCGGCACATAATCACGCTGCGGCTCGCCTTGGTATACCTGGCGCGGACGCCCGATACGGGTCATGGGATCATGCAGCATTTCAATATATTGGGAAATCCAACCCGGCAGGCGCCCAAGGGCAAATAGCGGGGTAAACATCTTGGTAGGGAAGCCCATAGCGGAATAAATCAGACCGGTATAAAAGTCAACGTTCGGATAGAGTTTACGTTCGATAAAATAATCATCCGAAAGGGCAACTTCTTCCAGTTCCATAGCTAGGTCAAACAGGTCATTGTTTTTACCCATCCGATCCAGAACGTTATGCGCCTGTTCCCGCACGATTGCCGCCCGGGGATCATAATTTTTATAGACGCGGTGGCCAAAGCCCATCAGCTTTACCCCTTTTTCCTTATTCTTTACTTTCTCTACGAATTCGGGGATGGAAAGATCGTTGTCGCGAATATTGATCAACATCCGCAACACGGCCTCGTTTGCACCGCCATGGAGCGGCCCAGAAAGGGCTCCCACTCCGGCGGCAACCGAGGCATACATATTGGCGTTAGAAGAACCGACCAACCGCACGGTGGAAGTGGAACAGTTTTGTTCGTGATCGGCATGCAAAATAAAGAGTACTTCCAGAGCTCGTATAATCGCCGGGTCAATATCGTACGCCTGATAGGGTAAACCAAAGGTCAAACGAATAAAGTCCTCTACATAGGAACGCTCATTATCGGGATACAGCAGTGGCAGACCCGCCGCCCGCTTAGCGATATACGAGATCATAGTCGGCACTTTCGCTAGCAACTGCACAGCTTGAATATCCTGCAGCTCCGGATCATGTACATCCGCGAAGGTTTCTTCGTAATAGGTGGCCATCCCGGCAATGCCGCCTTGCAAAATCGCCATCGGGTGCCCATTAGAGGGGAAGGCAGTAAAGAATGCCCGAAAATCTTCATGCAGCAGGCGTTGACGTTTTACTCGGCGTACGAACTCATCTAGTTGCGAGGGCGTAGGTAGTTCCCCTCTGATCAGCAAATAGGCAACTTCCAGGAAACTGGAGTGATGTGCCAGCTGGTCAATCGGGTAGCCCCGGTAACGTAAAATCCCTTTACCACCGTCAATGAAGGTAACTTTCGAGGTACAGGAAGCAGTAGTGGAAAAACCGGGGTCAAGCGCCACGAGCCCGGTTTGATTACGCAGCTTGGAAACATCGATGCCTTGATCACCACAGGTTGCTTGTACCGGTGGGAACTCGATGGTTTTACCTCCGACCTCCAACACTCCCGGTAGCCGAGCGGACTCATTAGATTCTGGGGTGTTATTTTGATTTCCTGCCATTTTAATAACCTTCCCTAAAAGGGAGACTTATTGCCTTCCCACTATCACCCTATAGGACTTAGTACCCTTAAGAATACAACCTTTTTTAAAGACTTTACCATTTTTAGGCAAATTTCACTAAACGTTTGGCAGTCTCCTGAATTTCGTTATCGCTAACACAGAGAGCCACTCGCACATGAGATCCTGGCCGAGCGTTGTAAAAACTTTCCGGGGCTACTATCAACCCCAGATGCGCCATACGATCTAGCAAACGCCAATCTGCTCCGCTACCAGGAGCCCGCAACGCCGCAGTTACATCGGCTTTGTCCGCGGGATCGAAAACCCACAGGTACAGTCCGGCCTCGCATTCCTCAGCAACTTTAAGACCCGCCTGTTCGAGCGCCGCCGCCAACACTTTTCGCCGGCGCCCGTAGCGCTCCACTTGTTCCTTAACATGCGAGCGTCCCGATAATACCTGCGTTAGGGCGGCCTGTACCGGAGAGGGCATTATCTGTCCGCAGTGTTTGCGCACCGCTAGCAGCGCTGAAATCAAAGCCTGATCCCCCGCCACAAAAGCCGCCCGGTAACCGGCCAGATTTGATTCTTTTGATACCGAGTAAACCAGTAGCAGATTCTCGGTGCTGCCCCCACAGACGTCTTCTTGCAGCAACGAGGGCGCCGGCCCTTCTCCCCCGTAGGTCAATTCGCTATAGCACTCATCGCTAGCTACCACGGCGCCTACTTCTCGTGCCCAAGAAACAACTTCCCGCAGCCAGTCCTTTGTCGCCACCCAGCCGGTAGGATTCGCGGGAGTATTTATCCACACCAACGAGGCGTCGCGTGGCCAAGTGGAAATATCATTGGAAACCGCGACCCCTTGGGCGCCGGCAAGTCGGGCACAAATATCGTAAGTAGGGTAAGCAATTTCGGGAAATAAGACCTTATCTCCCCTACCTATCCCCAATTGCCAGCCAAGCGAGGCAATAAGTTCTTTAGACCCGACCGTCGGCAGACAAGAGTCCTCTTTTATGCAATCGATTCCCCGCTCGCGTGCCCAGCCAACAATGGCACGCCGCAGCTGGATGCTGCCGACAACCGCGGGATAACCCGGACTATCCGCACCCGCCTGCAGCGCCGCTTTCGCGCTAGCTGGACAATCATCAATCGGGGTTCCGATAGATAAATCTATGGCTCCCCCCGGGAAAGCGGCGGCAGTTTCCCGGTAGGGGGTTAATAAATCCCAGGGAAAAACTGGCAGGTCTAGCGAACGCGGTAAATCACTGTTGCTCATGCATTCACCCTATGACAGTCGCCTGGGCGCCAGCCGCCACGTCCAAAGGTAAAAACCGATAACTCACCCTCAATCCCCGGGGATTATTCCTCGCGGGCAGGTAGCTTCTCGATCATAGGATCGTCATAGCCGGTGGCGCCCACGCTGGAGGCTCCTCCCGGAGATCCCAAGCCCTTAAGTTCGAAAAAGTCTACGTTGGCGCGGTAGTAGTCTGCCCATTCTTCCGGCAAGTCATCTTCGTAGAAAATGGCTTCAACCGGGCATACCGGTTCGCAAGCCCCACAGTCTACGCATTCTTCAGGGTGAATATAAAGCGAGCGCTTTCCCTCGTAAATACAATCTACGGGACACTCATCGACGCAGGCTTTATCCTTAACATCTACGCAGGGTTCAGCGATTACGTAAGTCATATATTCTCCTTAAGTTCCGATATTGCTAGTATCTCACTATGAAGTTTGTGGGCAATCAGAAACCGCCGCCGCGCCTGCCTTGGCTATCTTGGAAAGTAGGCGAACGGGTAGTTTTGCGCCGGCGAGAAGCAGACGGACTCTATGATGCCCTCGGGGAAGTTATGGACGTAAGCCCTGCTAGCGTCACTATTTTAACCCGCAAAGGGCCGGTGACAGTGCCGGCAGAAAAAATGGTCACTGGGAAACGGGTTCCTCCCCCGCCGAAAATCTAGCCACCCCGAATGACTTAAAAATCACCTATTCTCCGCGTTCTTGACGGCGTCTGCGGGAGGCAATTTTGAAACGATCCTGCGCACTTAATACCACTTTGCGAATCCGGATCTCTTCCGGGGTAACTTCCACGCATTCGTCCTCGGCCGCAAATTCTAAAGACTCCTCCAAAGTCAGTACCCGAGGAGGTACTAACCCTTCGAAGGCATCGGCAGTAGAAGAGCGCATATTGGTTTGCTTCTTTTCGCGAGTGATATTGACATCCATATCTTCTCCGCGTGGATTTTCTGCTACTACTTGCCCCTCATAGACTTCGCTGCCGGGTTGAATAATAAAACTGCCCCGTTCTTGCAGCTGAATCAGGGCATAGGGGGTTGATTTTCCGGCACGATCTGACACCAGAGAACCGCTCTGACGGCGGGTAATTGTGCCTTGCCAAGGTGCATAACCGTCAGCAATAGAAGAAGCAATCCCCGAGCCGCGAGTCTCGGTTAGGAACTTGGAACGGAAGGAAATCAGACCGCGAGCCGGTACCCGGAAAATCAGGCGCACCCAGCCGGTACCATGATTCGACATAGTCTGGAGTTTTCCTTTACGCGCCGCCATTAACTCGGTGACTTTACCTAGGTAGTCTTCGGGTACATCGATGGTCATTTGCTCCATCGGCTCATGGGTTTTCCCGTCAATCTCTTTGGTTACCACCTGCGGTTTACCGGCAGTGAGCTCGAAGCCTTCCCGGCGCATCTGCTCAATCAAAATCGCTAACGCCAGTTCTCCCCGCCCTTGCACTTCCCAGGCGTCTGGACGTTCGGTTGGCAGTACTTTCAAGGACACGTTCCCGATGAGTTCGCGATCTAGGCGATCTTTAACTTGCCGCGCCGTGAGCTTATGCCCTTTAACCCGGCCTGCCAGCGGAGAAGTGTTGGTACCGATAGTCATCGAGATAGCCGGGTCATCTACTTTTATCAGCGGTAGAGGCTGCGGATTATCTAGATCCACCAAGGATTCCCCAATGGTGATTTCGGGAATGCCCGCTACCGCCACGATATCTCCCGCGTGGGCTTCCTCAACGCTTTTACGTTCCAAACCAAAAGTGGCTAGCAGCTCAGTTAGCTTCACATCGGTTATTGAACCGTCGTGGCGTGCCCAACCTACGTGTTCTCCTTGCCGCAAAGTACCGTTATGAATCCGCAGCAAGGCCAGGCGTCCTAGGAAGGGCGAAGAATCCAAGTTAGTCACATGAGCAGCCAAGGGGGCATCCGGGTCGTATTCCGGCCCGGGAATCCGGTTAATAATGGCATCGAATAGATCGTGGAGGTCACTTCCTGGCAGCTGCCCGCGAGCTGGTTTTTCCCAGGAACAGCAGCCTGCTTTTGCCGAACAATACAGCACCGGAACGTCCAGCAAGGAATCTAAATCTACTTCTTCGCCCTCGTCAACCAGGTCTTGTGCTAAAGACAATAACAGGTCAACGGTTTCGGCTTCTACTTCTTCTATCCGAGAATCTGGGCGGTCAACCTTATTAATTACCACGATCACCGGCAGACGGGCGGCAAGCGCCTTGCGCAGTACAAACCGGGTTTGCGGCAGAGGCCCTTCGGCGGCATCTACCAGCAGTACTACCCCATCAACCATCGAGAGGGCGCGCTCTACTTCTCCCCCGAAATCAGCGTGCCCGGGGGTATCGATCACGTTAATAGTGATTCCTTCGCTGACTCCCACATTTTGCGCTGCTTTACCCGCATAATGCACGGCGGTGTTTTTCGCGAGGATAGTGATCCCTTTTTCCCGTTCCAAGTCGCCAGAATCCATCACCCGTTCGCCGGTTTTTTCTACGCTGGCATGGTCACCGAAGGCACCCGATTCCCAGAGCATTTTGTCTACTAAGGTAGTTTTTCCGTGGTCTACGTGGGCAACGATTGCCACATTTCGCAAATCCTGGCGAACCTTCATCCGCGCCTCCTTATTTGGTTCCGAGCGTTAACTCGCGCATGAAAAAACCGGCGGGATTAGGGTCGCAGCGCCGGAACTTCCTTAAATATACCCCTGAGGCAACTACCAGTGCTAATGAGCGTCGTTTAGCTCACTGTTTTCGGGTTCCGCCTGCCCGGTTTGCCCCTGAGTCGGCTGCCCGGATAGGTCTTTCGTATCTGGGGTAGAAGTTTGCGGAGCTGCTACCTCAGGGCTACCTGAGCCAGTGGCGGGGCGCTGTTCGTTTACCTGTGTTTGCTGTGCCCGCAGTTGCTTGCGTGCCTTGGGACTTAGGCGAACCCCGAAACGAGGACGCTCGTCCAGGCGGGATCCGAACTGGGTAGGCCCATCATCGACGCTACTAGGGGCATCCTGTTCCACTACGGCCGCTTGGAAGCGGGAATCGTCCAGGAGGTGACGCCGGGCAATATAGTAATCGGCGGCGGTCATGAGTACGTGCTCTTGTCCGGTAAGGGAGGAGGCATAGGCAATCGGGTAGCCCGCACCCGAAGAGCGCAGCGCCCAGGCAACTAGACGCTCAATTGCGGTCAGAAGGGCGAAAGCTGCAATCACTAGGGGCGCAAAAACCGCCCAGGAAGGTTTCCAAAGCACAAATAGTAGCGCAAAGAAAATTCCCATCATCAGGCCACGAGAAAAACCAGCCAGCAGAGCCTTCGGCCAGGTAACAATCCCAACTACTTGATTGGAACGAGTTAGCCCGCGCTCTTGTACCAGAAGTTGCTGCAATGGGAAATCTTTAGATTTTAAGTAATTAATGGCTTCTTCCACGTCTTCTTTCGAGGAGAAGATCGCCAAATCCTGCCCTTGGAGAGCTGCGTTTACCATGCGGTTTCGAGGAAAAGCCATAGCCTAAGTGTCTATTGAGGATCAACGCATTGCAAAACTAATGCCCGTAATGCCCGTAAAATTTTGCCGCCGGCGAATCTAGCTACCCCGCTTGACCTGCTAACAAACGGGTATTGTCTGCTAGAGAAATTACTGCAATTTGGCTAAAGCCTTGCCCGCTTCAATCTTCAAGTAGAGTTAGAGATATGGAGCACGCCAAGCATTCAATTAAACCCATCGGTTCACGCGTTTTCATTGGCAAATTGGCAGGAACTCGCGTATTTGACCCGGTAGGAGATGAAATCGGCAGGGTAACCGATGTAATTATTGTTTTGCGTTTTACCGGCCTGCCCACGGTGGTGGGTTTGGTAGTTGAGGTGGCCGGACACCGGAGGGTGTTCGTTCCGGTAACCCGGATAGTGGCGATCCAACCTGGGCAAGTTATCACCACGGGACTGGTTAATATTCGTCAGTTCCAACAGCGGGTAGCAGAGACCATGGTTATGGGCGAGCTTATGGATCGGGTCTTGGCGATGCGAGACGGTTCTGGAGACGTAAAAATCCAGGATATGTGCATGGAACAGGATGATCGTCGTGACTGGTATATCACCAAGCTCTATGTGCAGCGAGTAACTTCCGCGCTGGCTCTTAGCCGCGGAGAAACCATGCTAATTGACCCTTCCGAAGTATCTCACCTGCGTAAATCAGTGCTCCCCCAGGAGGCAACCACCCTACTAGCTCAATTAGAGGACGCCAAAGCTGCGGATGTGGCCGATGTCTTGGCTGATCTACCTGAAGAGCGGCGCTTAGAGGTGGCAGCACAGTTAGGAGATGACCGCTTAGCTGACGTACTTGAAGAGCTAGGTCAAGAGGATCGAGTCTCTATCCTGACCTCTCTCGATGTGGCGCGAGCCGCCGATATCTTGGATGTGATGCAACCGGACGATGCCACCGACTTGGTAAATGAACTGCCCGAAAAACAGGCGCAGATATTACTGGCAGAAATGGAACCCGAAGAGGCGGCGGATGTTCGGCGCCTAATGGCCTATGGGGAACGGACTGCCGGGGGTTTAATGACCACCACTCCCGTGATTTTGCCACCCGATGCAGATGTAGCCACTTTATTAGCCCACGTGCGGCGCAAAGATATACCCCCGGCGCTGGCAGCAATGGTATGCGTGTGCCGTCCCCCCACCGAGACTCCCACCGGCCGTTTCCTGGGGGCAGTCCATATCCAAAAAGCCCTACGCGAGCCGCCACAAACCTTGGTGGGACAGATCCTAGATGACGATCTTAAGGGAGTGGATCCCTCTGCCGGTATCGGCACGGTGACCAGACTGCTGGCTACCTATAACCTGACCGCAGTTCCGGTAGTTGATAAGAATCGACATCTTTTAGGGGCAGTTAGTGTTGATGACGTCCTCGATCACCTCTTACCTGAGGATTGGCGCGATGCGGACGAAGACGAAACCGATTTAGCGATGGAAAGAGAAAGGATCGAAGATGGCGGACAGGCTTGACACTCCCCGCGAAAGGAAACGTCGTTTTCGGCTCCCGCGTATCAATTTACAGTCCGAGGGCGTCGGGCAGGTTTCGGAGTCTTTCGCGCGCTTCCAGGGAACTCCCCAATTTTTGGTTTACTTGACGGTATTCGTCGTTCTGTGGCTAGCTTGGAACTCCTGGGCTCCGGAGGCCTGGCGTTTCGACAGTGCCGCCCTGGGATTTACTGCCCTGACTCTCATGCTTTCCCTGCAGGCTTCTTATGCTTCTCCCCTGATTTTATTGGCTCAAAACCGACAAGATGACCGCGATCGAGTTTCTGCGGAACAAGACCGACGCCGCGCGGAAAAGAACCATGCCGAAATCGAATATCTCACTCGGGAGATTGCTTCATTGCGCCTATCTATGTCGGAAGTGGCAACCCGAGATTTCGTGCGCGGGGAACTGCGCGACCTCTTAGATGAACTTAAGGACGAAGACGAACACAAACAACGGCGCGAAACCGAAGAATAATTATAGTCTAACCGGTCAAGCCGGACACCAGGAACCTCCCCTTATCCGTTCAACCTTACCCGCCGGCTCCTTCGAAGCGAGCCTTAAGCGGTATCGCCATTAGCTTAGCTAAAAGTGAGGTATTGGCTTGCGCCATATAGGATGGAGGTCATGAGTCAGTTAAACGAAGACGCGATTAGGCAGGCACTAAGTCGGGTAATCGATCCCGAACTAGGACGGGCAATTACCGACCTAGATATGGTGCGCGAAATTTCTATTGGCGAGGACGGCGCGGTCAAAGTCGGTGTTGATTTGACTATCGCAGGTTGTCCCCTGCAATCGGTAATCGAAAAAGATGTCCAAGAGGAAGTCTCTAAAGTTCCCGGCGTAAGTGCAGTGACCGTAGAAATGGGGGTCATGGATGAGGAGCAACGAGCCTCGCTGAAAGAAAAACTTTCGGGGCCGCAAAATGTGATTCCCTTTACCCAACCCGATAATCTGACCCGAGTCTACGCGATTACTTCTGGTAAAGGCGGAGTCGGTAAATCTTCGATGACCGCCAACTTGGCTTTAGCTCTGGCCTCCCAAGGTCTCAAAGTTGGGGTGCTAGATGCTGATATTTATGGTTTTTCGATTCCTAGAATGCTAGGGGTCGCGGAAGAACCAACCGTGATTGATGGCATGATTGTTCCCCCGGTTGCCGGCGGAGTAAAAGTGATTTCTATCGGCATGTTCGTTCCGGACGGGCAGCCGGTAGTTTGGCGCGGCCCTATGCTGCACCGTGCCCTCCAACAGTTCTTAGCGGATGTTTACTGGGGCGACCTGGATGTATTACTGCTGGATCTACCTCCGGGAACCGGAGATGTCGCTATTTCGATTTCCCAGTTGCTGCCAGGTTCAGAAATCCTGGTGGTAACTACCCCGCAGGTGGCGGCGGCAGAAGTTGCCGAGCGCGCCGGAGTCATCGGAGCGCAAACCGAACAGCGAGTCATCGGGGTAATCGAAAACATGTCATATCTTCCGCAAGAAGATGGCAGTAAACTGCATTTATTCGGTACCGGTGGCGGAGACATGGTGGCCGGACGCCTCAGCGCTCAACTAGGATACGAAGTGCCGGTTCTGGCTAACGTCCCCCTAGATATCGCTTTGCGGGAAGGATCTGACCAGGGAACTCCGGTAGTGGCTATGCATCCTGATTCCCCGGCCTCCCAAGCTATTAACCAGGTCGCCAAGGCACTGGCTAAGCGTACCCGTTCACTTGCCGGACGAAACCTGGGCGTTAAACCCCTGTAAGTTACGGAGCTGGTTACGTAAACTGGTTGCAAGCGTAAATCCGCTAGCGAGGAAGTCGTAATGAATAACAACAAAGCTTTAAGTTGGGACTGGACTGAGTCTCAGGTGGTTGAAGACGAAATCACCGCGGCGGCTCGAACCGCCGCGGTAGAAATGGGGGCTGCCCCAGTTTCTCCTGCCACCGGAGCTGCTTTGCGGATGTTATCGGCTGCCTGTGGCGCAAAAGCTGTTTTCGAAATTGGTACCGGAGCGGGAGTTTCGGGTTTATATCTGCTGGCTGGAATGTCTGAGAACGGGGTACTTACCACCATTGATTCCGAATCCGAGTTCCAGCAAGCAGCCCGTACCGCTTTCCGCCTCGCCACCCAGAAATCAAATCGTACCCGTCTCATCAATGGTCATGCGCTGGAAGTACTCCCTCGCATGGCAGGTGCCGCCTACGACCTGGTGGTAATTGATGCAGACGTAAGGGAAATCTCCAGCTATATTGAACAAGCAACTCGGATTCTGCGTCCCGGCGGTATGGTGGCAATCGTGCACGCCCTCTGGATGGATCAGGTGGGAGACCCGGCGCGCCGCGAAATGGAAACTACCCAAATGCGGCAAGCGGTTACGGCGTTGCTGAACGATGAACGTTTCATTGCCAATGTGCTCACCTGTGGTGATGGACTAGCTGTGGGGGTTTATTGTCCGCCTGAGTAGGCGGGCGATATTTCTCCCCTTTGAGGGAACATTTTAGTTAAGCGCTCAACGGTCGCTACTAGCAGTTTTCCTTATTTTGCAGTGGCGAGCTATCCAATGTTTCGGCGCTGTTAACTAAGGGTTCAACTGCTTACTGGTATGCTTCGCGAGTGAGAAGTTTTAAAAATGATGGCGTGTACCGCCGCGGTCCCATTCAAATGCGTAACGCCCTAATGCCTACCGAGACTTCGGAGCAGCGGCTGCTTAGCCCCCAAAAGGATACTGACTGGCTTCACAACGACACTTGGCGAGTTCTTAGAATTCAGAGCGAGTTTATCGAGGGCTTCGGGGCCTTAGCAGAACTGGGACCGGCTATTTCGGTCTTTGGGTCCGCGCGTACTTCCCAGGATGCCCCCGAATATGCTTTGGGGGAAGAAACTGGCCGACTCCTAGCTCAGTCGGGCTGGGCAGTGATTACTGGGGGCGGACCGGGACAAATGGAGGCCACTTGCAAAGGCTGCACCGAGGCGGGAGGCATTGCGGTGGGGCTAGGAATCGAGCTGCCGCACGAGCAAGTATTCAATGATTGGGTTTCGCTGGGGATCTATTTCCGGTACTTTTTCGCTCGCAAAACCATGTTTGTGAAATATGCGCAAGGTTTTATGGTTTTACCGGGAGGATTCGGCACTTTAGATGAGCTATTTGAAGCCGTCACCTTGGCAGAAACCGGCAAGATCCAGTCCTTCCCCATCGTGCTAGTAGGACGCAGCTATTGGAGTGGTTTACTTGCTTGGATAAAGGAGCAGGCAATCGGGTTGGGAATGATTACGGAGAAGGAATTCGCTTCCATACAGCTGGTTGATACCCCCGCCGAAGCTCTTGAGATTATCGGTAAAGCTCCTCAAGATCGGTAATTCTGCTCCCTAGCGCCCACTTTTACTGCCAGCTTCCCTGTGCTGCCCTAACCGGGATCACCAAGCGTTAATCGAGCCGCAAGGCGGGTAAAGGTCTTAATCTGCTATAATTAGCTAGGTAATTGCTGTTTCAGCCGTTTTGATTTAGCTCTCTGGGGGTTAGCATGGCCGCAATGAAACCACGAACCGGAGATGGTCCGTTAGAAGTAGCCGAGGACGGAGTTCGCACCGAAGCCGGACGGGAAGTCGTGTTACGTCTACCTGCTTTAGGGGGCGGACGCCTCGTGATCGAGATGAGTAAACAGGAAGTTATCGATCTAGCGGTAGCTATTCACCAGCTCTACCCTGACGAAGTCTAGTTCGCCCTCCCACCCAGTAAACCACCGGTTCGTGGCTGGTACCCTACCCAGGTTACTTAGGTTATTTAGGCTACTTACCGCTGCCTCCATAACCCTTTGAAGCGTCCCAGGTTTTGTTCCTAGGTTTTTTTGATTTTTTGAGAGGATTGT
>NZ_JAKNHJ010000018.1 GCF_022133705.1 Varibaculum cambriense | reverse complement strand
CCCCCCCCCCCCCCCCCCCCCCCCCCCCCCGCCGGGTAATCAGAATGCCCGAAGAACGCCCCATCATCGGATAGTTCTGGCGTCAGAACCTAACTACACCGATCGTAAGATTTACCTTCCTAATCCGGGTAGCAGAAACGCTAGAAACCCGCGCGGGATTAGCCGCCCCGCGCCCTCTGCAATCGTCTAAAGACCTCGAAACTCGATTTTGACCCCAAAAGCCGGTTAAGGCATTTGCGCAAACTGCTCCAAAAGTTCGGCGTCCCCAGAAACAATAATGATGTCGTTAGCATCTACCCGGGTTTGGGGAGAAGCATATTCAAAAGGCTCGCCCGGAGAGAGCACCCCAATCACCGTGACCCCATATTTGGAGCGAGTATCTAGTTCCGCCAAAGTAAAGCCGTGACAGGCCTTGGGCGGACGCATTTTCACTACCGAGAAGCCCTTACGATCCATCTCGATATAGTCCAGCATCTTGCCCCCTACCAGGTGCGCGGTGCGCACCCCGGCATCATATTCCGGGTAAACCACGTGGTGAGCACCGATTCGTTTTAGGATCGATCCATGTTCTAAGGAAGTGGCTTTAGCCCAGATCGACCCGATCCCCAGATCCACCAAGTTCGCGGTGATCAGTACCGATGCTTCTAGGGCAGTCCCAACTCCCACTACGGCGGCTTGAAAATCGGTGGCGCCCAGCTGCTCTAAGGCTTCAGCGCTGGTAGCATCGGCCTGCACCACCGGTAGGCGCGACTGCCATTGGGTAACGATCCGCGGAGACTTTTCTACCGCCAACACTTCACGCTCTAGGCTCTCTAATGAGGCGGCAACCGCCGAACCGAAACGCCCCAAACCGATAACTAGCACTCCAGATGCGCCAGTATCCCGTTTCGCCATCTGCGTCCTCCTTTTATCCCCAACTGTAGATAATCAAGCGTTCTGCTTCCAGCCTACCCCGCTCGAATACTTCCTAGGCTTGGCGCGCTAAAGTTAGGGCATGGCCAAGGTAAAGACAAGCTATCAATGTTCCGAATGCGGCTGGCAATCTAGCAAGTGGCTGGGGCAATGCCGTAACTGTAAAGCTTGGGGAACGCTAGAGGAAAGCGTCCCGGCTGAGGAATCCGCACCCTCTCGCAATAAGATCGCAGGCAAAACTCCTCGAAATAAGGCTCTGCCCATCAGTGAAGTCGATATTGCTGACGCTAGATTCATCCCCACGGGGATCGGGGAACTAGACCGGGTTCTCGGCGGCGGCCTAGTGGCAGGATCAGTGGTTTTATTGGCGGGCGAACCGGGAGTCGGCAAATCTACCCTCTTATTGGATGTTGCCGGAAAAGTGGCGTCCACCTGGTCAAACAAATCGGTACTGTATATAACCGGAGAGGAATCTGCCGCACAGGTGCGTCTGCGAGCAGAGCGGATCGGCGCCCTGACCGATAATCTCTTACTGGCTGCGGAAACCGAATTGGAAAGTGTCCTGGGGCACATCGATCAATGCTCCCCTTCACTGGTGATTGCAGATTCGGTACAAACTATTGCCTCCGGACAGGTCAGCGGGCAAGCCGGGAATGTCACCCAGGTACGCGCGGTCTGCTCGGCTTTAATCGAGGTTGCCAAAAGCCGCGGAATCCCGATTCTGCTAGTCGGGCACGTAACCAAATCGGGCGGGATTGCCGGCCCGCGCGTCCTGGAACACCTAGTTGACGTAGTTACCCAATTCGAGGGGGATCGTCATACCCGCTTGCGGCTGCTGCGGGCAGTCAAGAACCGTTATGGCGCCACCGATGAAGTTGGTTGTTTTGAACTGGTAGAGAAAGGAATTATCGGGTTAGCAGACCCTTCGGGACTATTCCTGTCACAGACTTCCTCGCGGGTACCCGGGACTTGCGTAACCGTAACCCTCGAGGGACGACGCCCGATGCCTACCGAAATCCAGGCTTTAGTGTCTCCACTGGTGTCTGGGGGGTCAGCGCGGCGCACCACCTCGGGACTGGATTATTCGCGGGTGGCAATGACCCTAGCGGTATTGCAAGCCCGCCTGCGCCTCGCCCTTTCCCAATGTGACGTTTATGTTTCCACCGTGGGAGGCGCCAAAACCAGCGAACCGGCAGTAGATCTGGCGGTGGCGTTAGCCATTACCAGCGCTACCCAGTCACGTCCTCCCCTAGAAAAAATGGTGGCTATCGGGGAGGTATCCTTAACCGGCGAAATCCGCGCTACCGTGGGCGTGGGGCAGCGCCTATCCGAGGCCGCGCGGCTAGGTTTTCGTCACGCTCTGATACCTCGCTTGGGAGCCGATGAAGTTACTGCCCCCAAAGGGATGAAACTACATCCGGTAACTAACCTGGCAGAAGCAGTAATGATCGCCCTGCCCGAGGGGGAGGCTACTTCAAAGTAAAGACGGCTTTCGCGTCGGTGATTTCTTTCCCATAGAGAACAGGAATAGCCCGGTAAGTGCCGGCCTGCGCCATATCGCCCTTCTCGCAACCGTTTGAAGTTTTCCCATCCCACTTGAGGGTGGTGTCATATTCCATGCCGGTTCCCAGCAGCAGTGGCTGTTCTTGAACCTTCCCCTGACATTTCCAAGATTCCCACACCGTGTCTTCACCGGTAATAACTTTTACGCCCACCTTGTCTATAGCCCCATTCATAGTGCAAGGCTGATTACCTTTGGTGTTATGTAAAACTATTTTGAAGTTAACGCCCGCTCCCACCTGGTTTTCAGTCTTTTCCGGCTCCAATTTGTAGCTAATATTTGCCAGCTTACAGGTAGTGGGTTGCGTTACGACCTCTTTTTTGGCTTGTTCGGCTTGCGCACGCTGCTTGCTATCATCGGCAGCCTGCATCCACGACCAGGCGAAACGAACAATTAATGCCACTAGAGCAATCAACACCGCCAAAATTAGCACTGCTACTAGCCGGCGTACCCAAAAAGTTGCTTGCGAAGGGCGTACCCGCTCGGGAGAGCGTCGGCGTTGGTCTGGACTCATGCCCTTAGGTTACCCCAAGCCGCTAGGGGGAAGCCGGATTAACGCCACCGGGAGCAACATTTGCCCCCGGTGAGCCGTCATCGCCGTCATCGATAATGCACCAGGATTCAACTAGCAGCGCGACCACTAGTAGCGCCAGATTCACCAGCGCTAAAGCAATAGTGTTTCCCGCAAACGAACCCGCTATTTCCGCATGACGCAACTGGAACGCCAAGATCAACTGGGACAGTAAGTACCCCAAGAACAAAGCTGACCACACCGCGGAGGCTTGGGCTACCAGCGCTACAATCGGGGCTTTCGCTAGCTGCATCCAGGAGGGTTTCCCGTCACGCAAACGCTTGACGGCCTGCCCAAAAATTGCGAGTACCACCGCCCCGCAAAAGATCAGCACCGTGAGAATGGGGCTGAATTGCAAAGGCGTGCCCCCCATTTTCACTGCCAAATCACTGAGGAAGAATCCCGCCAATAACGCCGTTGCCCCCAGGGCTAACAGGCTAACTTTTCGCAGTGGCCGCATATTATTACTTGGAATCCGCTAGCGGATCGAAAACTGCAGTAGGTTGTGCAGTTCGGTCTGTTTCCGGCTTAACCACCGGGATCGCTCCGGTAGTAGTCGGACGCAGAATCGATTTGCGTTCCACTCTAGATTCGTCTTCCCCGCGAGCATCGCTACTATCGTTAACTTTACCCGCCTCAATATCTAGCGGGAGCGGCTGCGGGGAGTCCTCCGGAGCTGGAATCGGACCGGTAACCAGCCTGCCGGCGTGACGGCCACTGCCCCGCTTCATGGTTTCAGTTGGCTGTTCGTTGCTCGCTCCCTCGGTTGCCTCCATAACTTGGGAGGCGTCACCAGCATCTTCTTGCTGACTGTCATTAGCTTCCCTAGTTTCGCTAGTAGTTCCCGCTTCTGGGACGGTATTCTGCGCTGCAGCCGGATTTTTTTCCTCGTCGGCGCCCGTCTTGGCGCTTTCAGTCTGCGTTGGCGAGGAGGGCGGAGCGGGTACGGGAGGATTAGGCAGCGCTTGCCAGGAATGCTCAGATCCGACTGCAATTTCCGTCAGGTGGTCGGCTTGCTCAAAGTCCGGCATAAATTGCTCGGGATCTGCTTTCTCCCCTACAAAGAAAGCTTTAATCCGCTGCCACCAGCTCTTTTTCTTAGGCTTTGGCGCTATCCTTTCTTGCTTCTCAAATACTTCTTCTGGTTCCTCATCTAAGATCACTGTTGCTTGGGGGCGATCATTACCCAGGTGCGGCAGGGGTAAAGAGGGGGCGGGAGGAGTGGGCTGCGCGGAGGAGGTAGGAGGAAGTGGAAGCGGGGGATCCTGCGCAGAAGGCGCCTCCTCGGCAGCTGCAGGAAGCGGCGAACTAAGCTTATCCACCTGCGATACTTCTCCAGTAGGATGCAACTCTCGAGCATCGTCTAATACTCGCGGCGGAACCGCAGGACGAGAAATTGCCGACCAACGCGGTAAGGGGATTGATCCCGTCCCCGCTTCGGTTAGCGGATGGTTATTGTCTATCCAATCGGGGTAGATCTCTTTTATTCCATCCCGATCCGGGGCATAGTCTGCCAAAACTACCACTTCGCCTACCCCGGTAAGTTCGGCTGCCGGGGCTACCAGCGACCAGGGTAAGAGCACAAAAGCGCGCTGACTAGCCCGCGGATGCGGCAGAATCAAACGCTCATCCTTGCTGGTAACGCCCTGATAATCAATGATGTCTAAATCCAGAGTGCGTGCCCCCCAGCGCTCGCTTCGCACCCGGCCGTGCTCGTCCTCAAGATTTTGCAATACCTGCAAAAGCGCTAAAGGAGAAAGCATAGTGGAGAGGATTACTACCGCATTTAAGTAATCTGGTTGCTCTTCCTGGTGTTCGCTAAGTACCGGAGCCGTCCTCACCAGAGGAGAAACTTCAACTACCCCGATCCCACTAGTTTGCGACAATTGCGCAACTACTTCTCGGAAGGTAGCAGAAACTTCCCCTAGGTTTCCTCCCATGGCCACAACCACTTGCCTAGGGGAGGTGGGAGCCTGTTCTAAAGGATTATCTGCTTCCTCGGGGGAAGTGTCTCCCGGTTCGGCGGCACCCTCCGCCGCGATCTCTGCCAGGGATAAGGGAGCGGTCTCTTCCAAAGGTTCTTCTTCCTCGGGAAGTAGATTCTCCAGACCCCGCCAAATGGTTACCTTTACGTCTTGTTTTTCTAGACCCAAAGGCGCCTCAGGTTTATGTAAACAGATCCGCACTGCCTGGACGTTTTCCAGTTCCAGAGTTTCTTCGGCAATCTGGGTAGCAACTTTTTCTAACAGGTCGCAGGGGGGGCCAGTAATAATCCGGCTAATCAGCGCCGATATCTGCGAATAGTCGACGGTATCTTCGATCCGGTCGCTAGCCCCGGCACCCTGCAGATCTAAGTAAATATCGGCGTCAACTAGAAATAGTTGACCGTCTTGGCGTTCATGATCGAGCATCCCATGCCGTCCGCGTTCCTCAATCCCCACCAGACTAATGTGGTCGAGGTATTGCAAACGTTCACTGATTTCTTCTTGAGTTAGCGACATGCTGCTTCCCTCCACAGTTGCCCCACTGCGACCGCACTAGCTGAAGCCGCAACATTGTGTACCCGAACTGCCCAAACTCCACTCTCGGCGCAAAGCGCACTCACCGCGGTGGTAGCGTCCTCCCGCCGTCTGGCTCCCGCCTTAATCCCCGCGGGCAAAGCATTGTCCCAGCCGGTGGGAACTGCCATTTCTAAGAACCGTTTTCTGGAAGCCCCAATGAGCAAGGGATATCCCAGCTTTGCCAGTTGCTCTAGGTTACCCAACAGCTCCCAAGACTGCTCAGCGCTTTTTGCGAACCCTAAACCAGGATCTAAAATCAGACGCGTCAGATTAACTCCGGCACTTTCGCAGGCCTCAATGCGTTCTTTCAGCCCTTGACAAACCCCGCCGGTCACGTCCCCGCCATAGTCACACAGGCTATCCATAGTTTTGGGGTTACCGCGCATATGTTGGCAAATATAGTAGGCATCGGTTTCGGCTACCACCTTAAGCATCCCCGGATCTAGGGTTCCCCCAGAAATATCATTAATGACCTGTACTCCGGCAGCTATGCCAGCGGCAGCGGTTTCCGCATTGACAGTATCTAAAGAAATTGGCAGCGGGTTGCGAGATGCTTTTAAGTAACCGGCAATCACCGGCAGCACTCGACGTTGTTCTTGCGCGGGACTTAAAGACTCGGCTCCCGGCCGGGTGGATTCGCCCCCAATATCGAGGATATCGGCACCCGCGGCTTCCAACTCGAGGGCGTGGGCAATCGCTTTTTCAGGATTGAACCAATCGCCACCGTCAGAAAAAGAATCTGGAGTGACGTTAATGATCCCCATAACTCTGGTGCGTCCGGGCGTTAAAAAGTCAGGAATCTGGCGGATTGTCATGATTCTAGCCTACCTGGCATTAAACGTGCTTTTGGTCTGGAGGCGGGCAAAAGTAGCATTTCTCCATTCTTCAACCCGATAAAACGCCTAGACTAACTAGTTTGAGCGTATTAGGGAAAGCACTTCCGCCCGCGAGCGCGGGTCAGAACGCATGACCCCGCGCAGCGCTGAGGTGGTGGTACGCGCCCCCGGCTTCTTGATTCCGCGCATGGACATGCAAAGATGCTCTCCCTCGATAACTACCGCGGCGCCCCGCGGATCCAGTTTCTCCATTAAAGCATCGGCGACCTGTGCTGTGAGTCTTTCTTGTACCTGCAGACGATGAGAGAATCCCTCTACTACTCGCGCTAGTTTCGATAGTCCCGTAATCCGGCCTTCACGGGGAATATAGGCCACGTGCGCTACCCCGAAGAAGGGCAACAGATGATGTTCACACAGGGAGTAGAAAGGGATCCCCCGCACCATCACCATTTCCTCATCGTCCACGTGAAACTGTTTTTCGAGGGGCGCTGCCGGATCTGAGTGCATCCCAGAAATTACTTCTTTCCAGGCTCTACCCATCCGTGCCGGGGTTTCCTGCAGTCCCTCCCGATCGGGGTTCTCACCGATCGCGATCAGCAAATCGCGAATCGCCTTTTCTACTCCATCCTGGTTGTAACCCACGAGTTACTCGCCCTCTACCGCTAGATTTTCCGGAATCGGAGCCGTAGCCGGAGTTTGGGAACCAGCAATCGGTTTACCAAAAACCGCTCCGGGGACTGCCCCTTCTTGACCATAGGACCAAACGGTGCGTTCTGCCTGTTTTTGAACCGGAGAGAAGATCTCTTCTAGTTCTTCTTCTAGCAGGGTTTCCTTGTCAATTAGTCGGGCAGCTAAATCATCGAGAATCCCGCGATTGCGAGTAAGGATCTCCCAGGCTTCACGATTGGCAGTATCTAGGAAGCTGCGTACTTCTTCATCGATAGTGCTGGCCACTGCCTCGGAATAGTTTCTACTGGAGATACCATCGCGTCCCAAGAAAGGTTCGCTATCATCTTTACCGAGCTTCACCGGCCCTACCTTGTCGGACATACCGAAATCGGTTACGAGGCGGCGAGCAGTAGCGGTGGCCTTTTCAATATCGTTAGAGGCACCGGTGGAAGGATCCAGGAATACTAGCTCTTCAGCTACTCGCCCTCCCATGGCGTAAACCAGTTCATCTAACAGCTGGTTACGGGTGCGCGAATAGCGATCCTCAACCGGCATCACCATGGTGTACCCCAGGGCGCGCCCACGCGGCAGAATCGTAACCTTGGTAACCGGATCGGTATATCGCAAGGCAGCCGCACAAAGCGCATGTCCGCCCTCATGATAGGCGGTAACCAATTTGTCGTGGTCATTCATAACCCGAGTGCGTCTTTGTGGCCCGGCAATTACCCGGTCGATAGCCTCATCAACTGCCCGCATATCGATCAGATCCGCATTAGAACGAGCGGTTAGCAAAGCAGCTTCGTTAAGCACATTTTCCAGGTCAGCACCGGTAAAGCCGGGAGTACGTTTCGCGATCTGTTCTAGATCCACATCGGTAGTCATCGGCTTGCCTTTGGCGTGTACCTGCAGAATTGCTTTCCGCCCCTTGATATCGGGGGCATCTACGTTTATCTGCCGGTCAAAACGTCCCGGTCGCAGCAACGCCGGATCGAGTACATCGGGACGGTTGGTGGCGGCGATCAAAATGACGTTGGTGTTTTCGTCAAACCCGTCCATCTCTACCAGCAACTGGTTTAGGGTTTGTTCGCGTTCATCATTGCCACCGCCCATACCGGTGCCGCGGTGACGCCCCACCGCATCGATTTCGTCAACGAACACGATCGCCGGGGCGGACTCTTTAGCCTGGCTAAATAGGTCGCGCACCCGCGAGGCGCCCACGCCCACGAACATTTCTACGAATTCCGAGCCGGAGAGGGTGAAGAAGGGAACTTTCGCTTCCCCGGCTACCGCCTTGGCCAGCAAAGTTTTACCGGTTCCGGGCGGACCACACAGCAATACGCCTTTAGGGATCCGCGCCCCCAGGTTATGGAACTTCGCGGGATTGGCCAGGAACTCTTGAATTTCGCGGAGCTCCTCTACCGCTTCATCGGCTCCCGCTACATCGGCGAAAGTAATCTTGGGAGCGGAGGCGTCAAACTTTTTGAATTTGGATTTCCCAAATCCCATCATGCCGCCGCCCTGCATTCGGGACATCGCCCACCAGATCAGGGCAAAGAACAGTAGCAGCGGAATCATCATCTGTAAAAGCGCTGACCACCAAGAACCGGTCGGGAAAATCGAGTTATATCCCTTCTTCAGGTTCCCGTCCTGGATTAGTTCATTTACCTGTTCCGCCTGGGATTGCACAAAGGTAAAAGTGACCTCTTTCGTGGCGCCTTGCGGAATCATCTGGGCATCTTTCCCCAAGTTTTTGGGGGTGTACTTCTTCGATAATTCTAGCTTTACCTGCTGAGTGCCGTCATTGACTATCGCCCGCTCAACGGTTTTGCCTTTTAGTAGCGCTATCCCCTCGGAGGTGTCAATAACGGTAGGCGCCATTACCAGGGAGATCACCCAAAATACAGCGATTATTACTATCGCCGGGATCCCCCATTTCAGCCAAAATTTCTTATTTTCTTTTTTCTTCTTCGCCATTTATCGGTTTCATACCCTATTATCCGGTGCCGCCAGGCGGCGTTATTTCATAGAGACAAGCCTAAACGCTTTGGGCTCCAATTGCTTATTTTGGTCACCCTCAGCCGAATTTTACCCTCGCGAGGTACCGTTTCTTCCCAGTGCGCGGTTCAGTGAACCTGCTTGACCCACTATTGGTAAACATGCGGGGCGAGGGTTCCCACGAACGGGAGATTCCGGTACTTTTCCGCGTAATCCAGGCCGTACCCCACCACGAAATCATTGGGAATATCAAATCCCACGTATTTCACGTCAACTGCAACTTTCGCCGCCTCCGGTTTGCGCAGCAGGGCAGCAATTTCTACCGAGGCCGCGCCCCGCGAAGAAAGGTTGCGGGTGAGCCAATCCAAAGTTAAGCCGGAATCAATCACGTCCTCTACTATCAACACATCCCGTCCCCCCAGGTCGGAATCTAAGTCTTTGAGAATCCGCACCACTCCAGAGGATTTGGTAGAAGCCCCATAGGAGGAAACCGCCATCCAATCAATTTCTAGGGGGGTGTGAATGAGGCGAGCCAGATCCGCCATCACCATCGTGGCTCCTTTGAGCACCCCGACTAATAAGATTTCTCGGCCGCGATAGTCGCGATCGATTTGGGTGGCCATTTCTTGCAGTTTGTCCGCGATTTGCTGCTCGCTGATCAATATCCGCTCCAGCGCATCGCCCATATCATTTGCGTCCATTTTCCCAGTCTATCCTCTCGATTGCGCGTGAAAGTAAAGTTCGTAGGTTCCTGTCACTCGGGTGCAGGTCACTTTCCCAGGCAGTTGGATCGGGCCGGTACCTCGGCGGTGGGTAGCCATAAAATCCACGGCATCTAGTTGAACTTTCCGCAGGTCTGAGGCTCGCGCCCCGGCCTTTAGCGCCGCCAGGCGCCACACCCGCTTGCGGATCGCCGCTGGTTGCGCAAGTAGCCCCTTGGTTTCCAGCGTTACATTCTCTCCCTCACCCCGCTGAGTCTTGGCAAACCAATCGGCAGCTAGGCTGTCTAAGGCATCCAAGTCTGCTTGCAACAGGGCGGCAGTGCGGGCGAGGGCGGGGCGCGGATCTACCCCGAGGGCTTTTTCGAGGGCGGGTAAGGCGTGGTACCGCAGGGCTGACCGCCGCAGAGCCGTACCATCTGCAGCTCTAACTGGTCCTTCGGGATAGTTGGAAGGGTCGTCGATAAAAGACAGTCCCCCTTCGTGGCAAGCAGCTACGGTGTCGCGGCGGGGCAGCGCCAGGAGTGGTCGCAGATAGCCGGCGCGTCTAGCACTGTGTTCTCCGGCGCCCTCATCCCAGCTACGCATTCCCGCAATCGAGCGCGCGCCACTGCCACGTATCAGCCCCAAAAGCACAGTTTCTGCTTGATCGTCACGGGTATGCCCCAAAAGGATAAAAACATTTTCACCCAAAGAACCGTACCTGCTGGCGGCTTCTTCTAGAGCCTGGTAGCGCCTTTTGCGGGCATCACCTTCTTTGCCTTTACCGGCTATTTGCGCATCAGGAAGGGTGAGTAGCTCCACTTGTCTATACCCTAAGCCCGTCAGTATTTCTTGCACTTTTCGTGCTTGCGCACCCGATTCTGCGCGCCAACCATGATCAACGGTGACTGCTACTGGTTTAAATTCCCTCGAAGGTGCCAGACGAATAATAGCATCAGCGAGGGCGAGGGAATCGGCGCCGCCCGAACAAGCCACTACTAAGGTTGCCCGCGCATGGTGTTTTTCTAGATGTTTTAGCTGCGCGAGGACGGCTCTTTCTATCCGTCCTCGCGCGCCTTGCGGTTGCCGGGTCACAGACCTGCCAGTCCGTTTACGAAGTTATCGATGGCGCCGCGCGCGATTGTGCCGGTTCCCTCTTTGAAGGAATCAACAATCACACAGAAAGTGAGAGTTCTACCGGATTTAGTGGTCACGAGACCAGTGAGCGCCCGCGAGTTCTGCAAAGACCCGGTTTTTGCTCGTACATTACCGGCGCCGTTTGCTTGCAAATATCGATCGTGCAAGGTGCCATCTAGGGCTCCAACAGGAAGGGAGGCGACCAGCGGCCGCAGCTGGGGATCGTCGCCGCGAGCAGCTTGTTGCATTAGCGCGGCTAATAATTGCGGTTTGATCTGGTTTTCAGTGGATAGTCCCGAGCAATCATGATTGGCAAAAGCTGCACCCTCGAGTTTTAGATCATTTAAGACCTTTTGGGCAATTTTTATTTCCCCGGAAAAGTTCGTACCGGTTCCGGCTTTCGCTGCCGAAGCTCTGCACAGCACTTCTGCCAGCATATTGTTCGATTCTTTAAGGGTTTCATGCATAACTTCATGCAAGGGAGCGCTTTTTACTTCCCCAATTTTGCGGGCATCGTTGGGGGTAGCACCACGCTGGATCTGTCCCACCTTAATACCCTGGTCTTTTAGTCGTGCCGCGAACTGTTCCGCTGCCGAAAGTCCGGGGTCGGGCAAGTATCCGTATGACAGCTCGGGGTTAGCTAATCCGTTGTTGATCGCGATGGGGGTGGGCTTAGTTTCGTAATTGTCATTGCCTTGGGCTTGCCAGTTCGCAAGCGGATTTTGATCCCCGAAAGCACTCTCGTCCAAGAATAACTGCACCGTAGTAGTTTTCTTGTCTTTGAGTTTTTGCGTGGTTTGGGCCGCCAAGTCTGCTAGTCCGGCATGTCCGGCAGTGGCAGCGGGATTTCCAGAACCTGCCGATAATAGCTGATCCCCGTTTCCTCGTAAGAATAGTTTTTCGCCTGCCAAGTGCGTCGAAGTAGTGAAACGGTAATCGGGTCCGAGAGTTTTCAAGGCAGTTGCCGCTGCCACGATTTTACTGGAAGAGGCGGGGGTCATTAGCTGGTCGGCGTTTACTTGGCCAAGAGTTTTCCCGCTGGCGGTGTCTATTACTATCGCGCCGACTCTGCTTCCCGTCGCCACCGGCATATTGGCGGCCGGGTCGTTGCTATCAGGATTTGGGGGCAAACCGTTTTGCGCTTGGGCGACCAGCTGTTGCATTAGAGGCTGAACTTGCGCCGCGGTAATTTTCGCAGCGTGTTCATTTATTCCTATTACTTCCTTATTGCCGGCATCCGTAAGACTAATCTCCACGGTTTCGGGCATGTCTACCGATTCATTTTCTAAGGTTAGAATCCCTGGCACTAGGTTGTAGGCGTCCAAAACGCCATAACCGACGCCGCTTGCCACCATTGCTACCAGGAGAATTAGCGGTAAAAGTACAGATTTTCGCATTCTTCCCCTCGTTTATGAATTTTCCACGTATTCTTAAATATAAAGCAGATGCCACGACTTCGGCGGTAATACTTTTGCCCCGATTGTCGCACACTTAGCCTATTTGGGCGGGAAGGGGAAAGACACATGGAATTTGATGTGACCATTGAGATTCCGAAAGGAAACCGTAATAAATACGAGGTTGATCACGGTACAGGCCGCATCCGTCTGGATCGTATGCTTTTTACTTCCACTCGCTACCCCGATGACTATGGCTTTATTGATGGAACCTTGGGCGAGGACGGAGATCCTTTGGATGCCCTGGTGGTCTTAGAAGAATCCACTTTCCCCGGTTGCGTGATCCGTTGCCGGCCACTGGGGATGTTCCGGATGCGCGATGAGAACGGTGGTGACGATAAGGTTTTATGTGTTCCTGCTGCTGATCAGCGCGCCTCTTGGCGCACCGAGATTGAAGATATTTCTGAGTTTCACCGCCTAGAAATTCAGCACTTCTTTGAGGTTTATAAAGATTTGGAACCAGGTAAATCTGTTGAGGGCGCCCATTGGGTAGGACGTAAAGAAGCTGAGGAAGAAATCCGGCGTTCGCGTGAGCGAATGAAGCAGTGGGAAGCAGAAAATGGAAAGAAGTATTTTGGCCTAGTCGCTGATTTCTTCGACGGACAGATAACCGAGTAATTTCCTGCCTGCCAGACACGCGGAAAACGCCGATAACCTCAGATAGTGATATATTTCACTTTACGGCATTTTCCGCGTGTTTCTTTTTGTAAATTAACTATACCTCCTTGAAAAGTAGCACTTTTAATCTAAATCTCCTCCGATCTAGCCCTTGTTGCACCTGTTGTTAATGTGAATTTTGTTGTTAGAGGTACGAAAGCGCGGTATTGTGGCAGTTAGTCCGACTTATAACTCCCAAAGTCGCTCTAGGAGGAAAGCTATGAAGCCCCACAATTTTGCGGGACAAAAAGCTGGTAAAAGGGCATTGGTCATTGCGGCCAGTTTCGCTCTAACAGCTTCCGCTTCAATTTTTGCACCCGTAGCATTTGCTTCACCTGCAGATGACAAGGTGGAAGCAGCTAAGGCTGCAGAAACTGATGCCGCTAACTCGGTAGCCGCTATCGAGGCACAACTTGCTCAGGTCAGTGCCCAGACTCAGGACGCCCGCGATCTAGCCGAGGAAGCTGAAGCCGGCTACAACGATGCCATCTCTAACCTGGTAGTCGCCAAGCAGGCAGCAGATAAGACTGCCCAGGATTCTCAAGAGGCACAAGAAAAAGTGGAGCAAGCTCGCAAGGCTTTAGCCGGCCTAGCACGCACTGTTTACACCACGCAAGGATCACTTTCTTCGCTCACTCCCTACCTGAACGCTGATGGTCTGCAGACTGTGGAAATGAGGAAGGTCTCCGTCGAGCTCTTCGGCTCGAAGGCGGATTCCCAGATGCGGACTTTTGATTCGATTGCCAAAGTTGCCAGCGTCCTGCAAGAACGTGCCAGCCAGGCGAAACAGGATCGAGAGCAGGCGGCTAACGAACTTAAAACTCAAAAGGACGCAGCCGACCAACTTAAGGCTGCCTCTGAGAAACAGCTTGCCGATTTGGGTGCGCAGCGTGAGGAGCTAATTAAGCAGTTAGCGGCCGCGCGCGGAGTGACTGAGCAGGCTGAGAAAGAACGCCAAGCGCAGATCGAAGCGGAGCGGAAGGCGCGTGAAGAGGCTGCTGCCCAGGCTGCCCTGAAAGCTGCGGAAGAAAAAGCCCGTAAAGAGGCAGAGCAACAAAAAGCCCGGGAGGAAGCAGCTAAGAAGCAAGCCCAGGAGCAAAAGGAAACCAATAATAGTTCTCCGGCTCCGAAACAAACTTCTACTAGCAAACCCGCCAAAAAGAGCCAGTCGAAAGCTACCAACAAGCCTGCAAACAAGGCGACTAATCAGAAATCGACTTCGCGCGGTAGCGCCTCTCGCTCCGAAATTATTTCTTATGCGAAGAAGTTCATCGGGGTTCCCTACGTATGGGGCGGTTCCACCCCCAAAGGCTTTGATTGCTCGGGACTGACCTCCTACGTATATAAGAACGCTGCCGGGATCACGCTGCCGCGGCGGGCAAAACACCAACGTGGAGCCGGAAGATTTGTTTCTAAGTCGCAAGCCCTACCGGGCGATATGGTGAACTACTCCAGTCACGTTGGGATCTACCTAGGTAATGGCTATATGATCCACGCTCCTAAACCGGGAGATCGGGTCAAGATCGCCCGGGTTTATGGAAATCCCGTATACGTGCGAGTGCTCTAAATCGATACCTCGCGGTAATTAACTAAAAATTAAAATGCCAGGCGGCGGCGCGGAAGGATAATCCCCGCGCCGCCGCCGTTTATCAGCGGATCCAGATATTTCATCCTCAAAAGTTAACAAAAAGATAACAATTATTAATTTTGCTCTTCCTTTCTAAGGCACTAACTGGTACTGTAGAGATGTTCATCGGAAACGTTTCCGACGAAGGGCGGGGGCTACCCCGCACCTACTGATCGACGGTCCAAGGGGGGACGTTAATGTCAAGGAAAACTCGTATTTTGGCAACCTTTGTTGCCAGCGCTTTTGCGTTGACCGGCTTGGCAGCCTGCTCTTCAGGCTCTGATGCGGGCGACGGTAAAGGCAAAGTTTATATGTTGAACTGGAAACCGGAGCAGGAAAAAGCCTTTAAGAAAATTGCTGAGACCTACACCAAAGACAAGGGAGTAGAGGTCAAAGTCCAAACCGTAGGTTCCGGAAACTACGAACAGCAGCTAAAGTCTGAAATCGCTAAATCTGATGCTCCTACCCTGTTCAACGTGAACGGTCCGGTCGGCTTGAAGAGCTGGCAAAAATACACTGCGGATCTCACCGACACTAAGTTTGCCAAGGATCTCAATGATCCCAACTTGGCACTGAAGGGCGAGGACGGCAAGATTTACGGGGTGCCATTGGCAGTAGAAGGTTACGGCATTGTCTACAACCAAGAGATTCTGGACAAGTATTTCGCAATGCCGGGCGCCAAAGCCACTAAGGTAGATGAAATCAATAACTTCGCCAAACTGAAAGAAGTTGTTGAGGATATGCAAGCTCACAAAGCCGACCTCGGAATTGAGGGCGTGTTTGCCTCCACTTCGCTGGCTAAAGGTGAAGATTGGCGTTGGCAGACCCACCTATCGAATATCCCCATGTACTACGAGTATCAGGCGGATAAGGTTACCGATACCGACAAGGCGAAATTCAAGTTCAATAAAGAATTCAAGAATATTTTTGATCTCTACTTGGATAACTCGACTGTTGACCGCAAGCTAACTCCTAACAAGAACGTAGCCGACTCTATGGCTGAGTTTGCACAGGGTAAAGCAGCTATGGTGCAAAACGGCAACTGGGCTTGGAGCCAGGTCGCCGAAGAGAAAGGCAACGTAGTAAAGGAAGACAAGATTAAGATGCTGCCTATCTACACCGGTCACAAGGGTGAAGAAAAGCAGGGTCTGGCAGTAGGTACCGAAGCTTTCATGGCAGTTAATGCCAAGGCCTCGGAAGCGGATCAGAAGGCCACCATTGATTTCATCAACTGGCTCTTCTCCGATCCCCAGGGCAAGAAGGCTGTGGTGGAAGACCTTGGCTTTATTGCCCCGTTCAAGGCTTTCTCTGCTGACGAGATTCCTAATGACCCGTTGGCCAAGGAAGTTGCCGCTTCCCTTAGCAGCGACAAGCTGACTACGGTGCCGTGGATATTCACCACTTACCCGTCCCAAAAGTTTAAAGATGACTTTGGCCAGGATCTAGGACAGTACGCCATTGGCAACCTGGACTGGGACAAGGTAGTTAAGAATTTCCAAGACGGCTGGGCCGCCGAAAAGAGATAACTGAGATATAACCTCGGTTAGATAAAAGAGGGCGAATGCCCAAGCAGGGACAAGGTGGCAGATAGGAACCGCCCGGTTCTTATCTGCCACCTGACCTTAAGTAATACATTCCCCGTCTTCAAAGACATAAACCAACTAGGTTAAAGCTCGATTTAAAGCAGTAAACCCAGTTCTTGTTTGTTCTTTTATCCACCGGCCAAAGGAAATGGATAGACAATGAGGTCGAATTTAAAATATTATTTTCCACTTTTTGTGCTGCCCACTCTGGCAGCCTTTCTGATCGCTTTTCTGATACCGTTCATCGTTGGTTTTTTCCTGTCGTTTTGCGAATTCACCACTATCACCGATGCGACCTTCGTCGGAATTCAGAACTATATAGAAGTTTTTGATTCTCGAGATACTTTTACCTCTGCTTTCCTATTCACCATATTGGTGGTAGTAGTCTCGATAATTACCGTGAACCTGTTTGCTTTTGCGATCGCTTGGATATTAACTCGCAAACTACGTGGAACTAACTTCTTCCGAACCGTGTTCTTTATGCCTAACCTGATTGGCGGAATCGTCTTAGGTTATACCTGGCAGATTATTATCAACGCTTTTTTGCAGAACTACGGCGCGACCCTAGTTACAGACTGGAAATACGGCTATGCAGGACTAATTATTCTGATTAACTGGCAGTTAATCGGTTACATGATGATTATCTACATCGCCGGCCTGCAAAACGTTCCTCCAGAACTCACCGAAGCGGCAGAAATTGATGGAGCCGGTCGCTGGCAGGTTTTGCGCAACGTCACCATTCCCATGGTGATGCCCTCTATCACTATCTGCCTGTTCCTAACCTTGTCGAACACATTCAAAATGTTCGACCAGAACTTGGCGTTAACCGCCGGCGCCCCTTCGGGTAAAACTGAAATGGTCGCCCTCAATATCGTTAACTCGATGTTTAACCAGGTAGGCATGGAAGGCGTTGGACAAGCCAAAGCAGTGATCTTCGTAGTAGTCGTGGTGGCTATCGCCATGTTCCAGCTACGGGCAACTCGTTCAAGGGAGATTGAAGCATGAGCACCACTACCGTTACTGCCCCCGGGCAGCCTGTTGCCAAGCAAAAACCCGTTAAAGACACCGGCAAGTCCGGGATTAACCCGATTGGCAAAGTTATTATTTATATCGTCTTGATTGCTTTGACCTGTATATTCTTAGGGCCAATCCTGTTCGTTCTTATGAACTCGTTCAAGTCGAAGTTCGAGCTGTCAAACAATCCTTTCGCTCTTCCTATGGGAGATACCTTCGTTGGGCTTGAGAACTACGTAACCGGTCTGCAACTATCGAACTTCTTTAGTTCGATATTGTGGTCGTTCGTAATCACTATCGGATCGGTAGCAATTATCGTCATGCTATGTGCGATGACTGCTTACTACATAACTCGAGTAAAGCGTTGGTGGACCAGCGCCCTGTATTACATTTTTGTATTCTCGATGGTGATCCCCTTCCAGATGGTTATGTTCCCCACGGTGCAGGTATCCAGCATCCTGGGCCTAGATAATCCTGTGGGAATGATGGTTCTCTATCTGGGATTTGGTGCCGGCCTTAGCGTCTTCATGTTTGCCGGATTCGTTAAATCGATTCCGATTGATATTGAAGAGGCCGCCACTATTGACGGCTGCAACCCGGTACAAACTTACTTCCGGGTAGTACTGCCGATGCTAAAACCCACTGCGATTACCGTAGCCATCCTCAATACCATGTGGGTCTGGAATGACTTCCTACTCCCCAACCTGGTTTTGGGGCCAGGCAGCGAATATCGCACTATCCCGATCGTGGTTCAGTTCCTGCTGGGCTCTAACGGCAACCGGGATATGGGTGCCCTCATGGCAATGCTAGTGCTGGCGATCATCCCGATTGTTATCTTCTACATTTTCATGCAGAAGTACATTATCGAGGGTGTGGCCGCCGGCGCCGTTAAAGGCTAAGAACCTTAAATCAAGCAGGGATTGGGGCGGAAGGAAAAACACTTCCATCCCAATCCCTGTTATCTTTAACTACTGTCAAACACTTATAGAATCAAGGATTTATTCCCATGTCACAACCGCCACCCGCCGTGACTATCAGGGATGTCGCCGCTGCCGCACAGGTGGGGATTACTACGGTATCTCGCGCCCTCAACAATCAGAGTGGAATATCCCCGGCTACTCGTGCGCGAATCCTCCAAGTTACACAAGATCTTCATTACCAGCCCAATCGGCACGCACAGAACCTAAGATGCCAAAATATCAATAACATTGCAGTAGTAATGAAAGGACCATCCAATCCTTTCTTCCTTTCACTAATTGACCCCCTGGAAAAAGCAATCCGTGCCCACGGCTACCAAATGTCGCTATTACGAGTTCCCCACGAAGCGGATGAGGTAAACATTGGACGCGGTGCCTATCAAGATTCCGAGGCCGCCGGAGTGCTTTTCTTAGGAGGAGAAGCGCGCGAATCAACGGCGATTTTTAATAACTTTCCCCTCCCCTTCACCCTTTGCACTGTGCCACCGGCACCTGCCTGGGATAATTCCGTGGCTGCGGTTAGCGTTGACGAGGCACACGGAATCTCCCTGATCATCTCTCACCTCACTGGTCTCGGGCATCATCGGATTGCCTTTCTCGGCCCTGATCAAAGCGAACGCTCTGTGGGAGCAATCCGGGAAAAGGCTTTTGTTTCTGCATTAAACGCACAGGGAATCACGGCTGAGGAAAAGCTGATTGTAAGAGGGGGAGATGGCGATGATCCCTACTCCTTTAGTTACGGATACCAAATGGCTTCCCGTCTGCTTGCCCGTAAGATTCCTTTTACGGCAGTAGTGGCGATTAGTGACGTGATTGCTCTCGGTGCCCAAAAGGCTTTGATAGATGCAGGACTGAAAATACCGGAAGATGTTTCAATTACTGGTTTCGATGGAATCGAATTTTCCCGCTACACTAACCCCGCTCTAACCACCGTTGAGCAGCCCATTGAGCAACTGGCAGAAACTTCCTGTCGTCTACTATTTGCCCAGATAAATAAGGAACCACTAGAAAGCCCGCAAAGATTATTGCGAGGCAGTCTGTTGATAGGAGACTCTACCGGTCCGGCACCCACGGATTAGCTACCCCTATCTGCTGACGAAATAACTGAGGAATTATGAACCGATTTTTCTCTCACTACGGCTTCTTGGCCGCGCTGCTAACCTTGATTGCTGATGTCGCAATGATCAGCCTTTTTATCTGTATAGCATCGCTGCCGGTGATCACGATCGGGCCTGCTCTTAGCGCAGGCTACTACGTCTTATTACAGATAGTACGGGAAGAGGGCGCGCGACCCGGTTTTACTTTCTGGCGTCACTTTCGCAGCGATTTTCGTTCAGCCTTCGGCGGAGGAGTATTGCTAGTCGCTCTGCTACTAGTGGGAGCCTACCAACTTCAGCTAGTTAAATATCTGCCAGCTTCTCCTACCTGGCATCTAGTAATGCGCGCCGGGGTACTGTTCGGCATGGCAGTAATAACCGCCATTGGAATCTGGTTCTTTGCCTATAGTTCCCAATTCTCGGCCTCGTTTAAGCAAACTTTGCGCAACGCTGCGTTGCTGGCCATCGGACGCCTGCCGCGCACCTTGAGCGCCCTACTTTTCGCGATCTTACCGCTAGCTGGGCTTTACTTGCGTCCCAGCCTTTTCTGGAGCGCCCTGATCATAATGCCTCTTTTCGGCATCGGGTTTGTTCTTTACCTGCAAGCACTGGTTTTAGATTCTCCTCTGAGCGCCCTAAAAAACCCCGACCCCGCTGACTAATTGCATCTAAGTGAGTATCCCGAGGTTCCGATTGTTTCTGCTGCACACGGTATATGCGGGGAAAAGTTTTTCCTCCCGCCCAAGAATTCGGAAAACGTAGCGGCGTTTTCCGAATTCTTATGCCCACCGCACCCACTCGGATAAAACTTTTCCCCGCATCTCGAAATCGCGACCTTTGCGCGCGATACCTCCAAGCGCGGGGCTAGGGTGAGCGTGTGTGGGCGGATTTATGCCGAGGGGTAGGCTTCGGGCACTAAATCCGTGAAAATGCCAGAGCATTTTCCGGATTTCGGGGCGCGAGGTAAAATCCGCCCGCACGCGCGGGAGGCAGCGTTAGCTGGGAACAGGTAAGCACACCGACAACAGGCATTCAGGGGTAAGGAAAGGAATTGCTTGGGGGCTCAGGCTTCCTACCTGAGCCCCCAAGTCCCTAACAGTCCTCGGTAGGGATCCGAGTCAGGGGAAAATACCTGGCATTCTCCCCTAGGCGGAGGATACCTCCCATAACATCCTTCGCCAGAGCGTCAACTTGCAAACGCTCCCCGTAATTTTAGCATCTTCCTGCGTAAACAATGAAGGATTATTGTCAATCAAAATCCTATTTTTTATTATTACTGCTTTGCTTTTTGCTGATCTTGCCGCCCAGCCAAAGCTTTGCGGGTCAGCACTTCTCCCCCGCCCTGGCGGGGATCACCAAACCAGGCTTTATAAAATTGATAGAAATTCAGATTCCCCGGCTGGGCGCAATCGTCGCTGAGTCCGGCGAGGGCATCGGCTGAAGCCAAGTAGGGGGTGTAGTTGTAGAGGGCGGCGGTCGGCCAATTTTTCGGAACTATTTCTTTACTGCCGCAGCGTGAATCCGGGCCGTAACCTAACGTAACCGGTTTGCCAGCTTGCACATCGTATAAACCGGAATCAACCTGGTAACGTCGCCACTGGCGCGCCGCGTAGTACACCTGTGTGCCAAACCCGTAGAACTGGGGGTCACATTGGGTATGATCGGGGCATCCATAGCCCATCGCTATTTCGTATCTCCGTGGGGTAAGCCGGGAAGAAGAAACGGTGATCAGCCCCTGTTCTTTTTGTAGGGTCACCAGAATTGCTTTCGGGTTAATCTGGCAGCTGCGAGAAACCTGGGCGATAACCTCACCGGCGTTAAGATTATCTCCACCCGGTACCGCTTGCGGGCAAAACCGGTCAGGATCATGAGGAGGCAGGCTAGCGCGAAAATCTTTCAAACAGGGAACTTCCACCTCTTGCTTTTTGCTGTCATCATTCGCCTGCGTCATTCCGGTGCTTTCTGGCATGGCCTTAGCTTTACCTGTGCGGCATCCGTATCCCCAGTCCGTAATAAAATCTTGAATCTGGGAGGCGGACAGGGAATCCCAGCGCGTAAACTCTGTTTCGCTGATTAAATCGGTAGCATTAAAACCCTGAGCACTAACCGGAGGCATAGTGGGTTCGGGAATGGAATCAGCGGATTCTTCTTGCCGGATAAACCCATAAATCAGGTTCACCACCAGGGCGATTACTGCCACCAGAACAACCAATATCAAAAGCGCTGCTAGACGGCGCAAACGATATTTTCGGGCAGTATTAATCACCTTCCCATTATCGCTAGATTTAGGTTCGCAGGGCAAAGAGAATAATAAACCCTTTCCGGGCTAAATCTGCGATCATCGGCTTCTACCAGGTCAGATGCACAGGTGGAGGGCTTTCGCTAGACTATAAGGGCGTCGGGCCGTTTAGCCCCGGGCTCCAAAAATTGCCGCTACGAGCGGCCTTAGCGCCGACTGGCGCTTCTCGGTCCGGCGTTCCCCAATCGCCCACGTGATCTAATAGGCTCCGTGAGTGCTTAATCCCCATTAATCCCATTGCCTAGAATTGTTTTGTCCGGTGATGGAAACCAATCCATCACCAGACAAAACCTTTACTTAGTTACTGGATTCTATCCACGCCTCCTGCGCTGAAGCGTGGCGATACCCAGTCCGCACATTAATAGCGAGACCGCCAACAACTCGGCTCCCATATTTGCGCCGGTTCTCGCTAGTCCCTTTCGCTGCGGGGTAGCGGTTTGAGCTTTCTGGTTTGCCGCTTTGCCCCTCGCTTGGGGCTTCAGGTTCTTATGGTCTTTACCGCTTTGACCTGGCTGTTGGGTGGAATCGCCGGGGGAAGTACCTGGATCAGGGGTAGTTCCTGGATCTGTACCGGGATCTGGATTCGTGCCCGGTTCCGGATCGCCTCCGGGGGTCGGCGTTGCTTCCTCAACGGTGATGGTGAAGGTAGCAGTAGCTTTCTCCTCCCCATCCACGTTCAAAGCCGTAACCGTGACTTCATAGGAGCCCGCTTTCTTGGGAGTCCCTAAGATGGTTGCAGTAGCGGCGTCAAAACTAACTCCTTCAGGCAGTCCGGTAACTGCTCCAATAGCCCCGTCTTTAACCTCTAACTTAATAGGAGTAATCATCGAGTCCGCGGTTACGGTTTGGTCGGCTATCGGACTGATCTGCGGGGTAGGCGCTGGAGTGGCGGCATCTCGCGGGGAAATCTTGAGGGCGAGCTTAGCCTGCGCGGCTCTGGGGTATCCAGTTCCGTCTTCGGCTTCCTTGAGGCTAACGGTTACTTCGTAATCTTTGTCTGCCTCAAGTTTTCCAACGGGAGTGCCACTAATCTGACCGGTTTCTTTATCGAATACCAGGCCCTCGGGCAGTCCAGTTACCTCGAAAGTGTCTGCTAGCACCGGATCGTTGCATTCAAATAAATCGGTCACTGAAATCGGGGTGATTTCTTTGCCAACCTGCCCGCTAGCAGCGGCATCTTTCCCTTTAAGTTCGGTGCGGAAATCGTCCTCTAACCAGCGTAGATTAAAACTGAGGTGGGCAATGTCTGCCCATCCGCCCCCATTGGGCTCCATCAATAACCCGATATTGCCATCTTTCTGCACGGTCATAGTGGTATAGCCCGTGCCGCCCGTCTTGAACTGTTTCTTTACCGGCCAGGTTTTACCGTCATCAAATGAGACCCAAACATATCCATTCTTACGCCCATTATCGGTTCCCGAGAACAGCAGCACCTGTGAACGTAAAGTGCCGGGTTTCGCATTTGGAAAAGCTCGAATCACTTGCGCATTATTGTTCTCATCAGCTAAATCATTGCTAACGTGGCAATCTTTCCAGTTTTCCCCGGAATCGATAGAGCTACAGATAATGCGGCCTCCACCAGCTTGGGAGCGCGAAATCAGGATTAGGCTCCCATCGCTTAGTTCAGTAACTTTGTTCTCGTCAAACTTTTTACCCGCAACTACTGCTGGGGTGGGGTTACCAGATTTCCAGGTTTTACCATGGTCATCCGAATAAATCGTGTAGGCAACAATCCCTCCGCTCTTCGGGACGCAGGCCATCTGCTGTAGCAGCCGTCCTTTGTTAGGAGCAGTCATTTTTTGGGTACCGGCACCGGAGGTAGCAAAGCAAGATTGCAATTCCCGCGCTTTTTCCCCTAACACCTGGTCAGTGATTACTCGTTGCGTCCAAGAGTGACCATTGTCGGTAGATACAGACAGCCCTAAGTTCATGGCGTGTTCGCTAGTTTCATCAATTTTGCCGTCTGGAGTGAAAGTATAGGCAGGATTCTTGGCGAATACTCCCGATACCTGGCTGTACACGTGGAAGTTAAAAATAGTGCCACTTTCATGGTCTACTACGTACGACGGGTCGGAGTAGCCTCTTGGGGCGGCAATGTTGCTGCCCACGATTCCGCGGGCAATCACTGTTTCTGGCTGCCAAGTCTTGCCATTATCGGTAGAACGGCGCTGCATAATCGAGTTTTCGTTCGGGGAGTCTCCTCCATTCATGCTGCCGTTCTTCGGGCGGTAATCGTAAGAGGCTAATATATCTCCATTCGGGGCAACGGCGATTGCCGGAATACGGATATTCGCCTGTTTGGAGCTGGTAGCTACAGTGTGCAATTCACTGATTTTAGCTTCCGCTGCCGGATCTGCGTCTTTAGCTTTAGTGCCCGTGTCTGCCTGCGGATATTGCTTTTGGGTATATACAAAAGTTGTGGCAGTAATGCGATTAAGTAGTTGCTGCTCCATTTTCCCGTCAATAGCTAACTTGGCTTCCACTTCACCGCGGGTTAAATCCGCTTCAGTGATGGTGTAGGTCAGTTGGCAGCGGTGAACTGTCCCGACTGCCAGACTTTCACGCTCGCAGCTGCTGGCGGCGCTGTCAGTCAGGTTAGTTAGGGCGGTGTCGGTTACGGGTGCTACTTTCAAAGCATCGTCCCCGTTAGCGTTAACTTCTACCGCGAATTTCAGAACCTCCCCCACCTGGTAGTGAGCTTTTTGCGACTCGGGAGCCAGCTCAAACTTATCCAACTTTAGATAGTTGTTGGCAACCGGCAGCGCCTCGGCTTCGGTGGTCGCATAATAGGTGGCTGTCCCCGTGTATCCGGCATTGGGGTAATACTGCCAAACTATTTCGGGGGTGAATTTACCGGCTTTAACGTCAGCTTCCGTGACTACATGGTAGGGGGCAGCGCAATCCATTTCTCGATTAACTGGCATATTTGACCATTTGCAGCCTTCCCAATTTGTCAGGTTGGAGCTTTTAGCGGACAGTGCCCGTGCTTTGCCAGTCTGGTTAATCAAAGTGGCTTTGAAGTTGATGCGTTCTCCTAACGTCCATTTTTGACCGGCTGGTTTCGGGTTGGTAACGGTAAGGGTGGTCGGAATTTTATTTTCGTTGATTCCGCCCAGACTGGTTTTTTCACCGCCATATTCCACCTCGGAATACATCCGGAAAGTAACGTAGGGGACAAATCCGCCTGCCGTAGCCTCAGCTGGGGTAACTACGTGGGTTAGTTTTTTCGTGATTCCCGCTATATAACATTCCTGCACTTGATTGGGGGCAGCGTTGCGCCATTTGCAACCTTCCGCATTTGCTAAGTTGTAGTTCACTGACTCAAAGGAGGCAGCTTTGGCGGTTTTATTGGTTAGTTTTACCCGGTATTCAACGGTCTGACCGGCTGCTTTAGGATTTCCGGATACTAGGTATAGCTCTATTTTCGCCTGCGGAGTGTCCTTGGTAGCTACTAAAGTAGGCTCTGCCGCATAGGCACTTAAGGGGGTGGCTAGGCCTGCCCCAATTGCTAGGGCTAGGGCAAACAAGATACTGATTACTGGTTTTAAAATGGGGTGCTTCTTTGCGCTCATAAAATTTAGATTAACAATAATGAAATAGTTTTACCAGCAGCAATAGCTTGTAATACTCTAATGTTTTGGTTTTGGAGAAATTGCCGGAGTCTTTACATAAGGAATAATTCTCAATCTTGAATGTGTGGGTTTTCTTTTATAAAGTCAAGCTAGTTATCGTTTCTACTTCAAAGAAGAGGTCTCATTCTGTATCCTGCCTTGTTCCTACCACTCAGCAGACGACGGCGAACTATTTCGGGTCTTGCCCAACGTCCTCTGTTTCCCATTCGGCATTTCAGTCTTTAGGTGTCCCTATGAAGAACTGTGCTAAGACGAGAAACCAGCACCACCCCGCAAAGTTTTCGGCACGTAAATGGGTAATAGCAGTGGTTACGGCACTGGTGGCGGCGTTAGGAATCGGCATCGGAATTTGGAAATATATGCACTCTTCCTTTGCAAAAACTACCTCCTCCACCGGGGAAGCAACTATGTTTAAGCTCTCCGGCGACCCAGTTAGTAACGCCGAGTATCTTCAGGCTGCTCGGGCGGTGAAGCAACAGGTACAGGGGGAATGCGTGAGTAAATATGGTGCTCGCCTTGAGGACGAGGACTTTTGGTCTCGGAGCTATCAGGGACATATTCCGAGCAGAGAAGCGGCAACTTCCGCTTTAGCGCAGCTTAAAAACTGGCGGGCAGCATTCTCTCTTTTCCAAGAAGCTGGTTTGATCAAGGATGCGTCTTTTACGGGATTACAGCGCGATCTTGAGCGAACCAACCAGGAAAATAAGCAAAAGATTGACTTAGGGCAGCCAGTCTATGGCTTGCAAAGCTATGACCTGGCCACTTTTATTAGTTATCGGATTTCATCCTTGACTCAGCAATATGTCATCAATCCCAAGAATCCTGGTATGGAATTTTCCGAGGACGAGTTGCGTAGCTTTTATGCTTCCCGGCAGTGGACGGATAAGCAAGGGCGAAAAGCTGGTTTTGAACAAGTGCGCCCGCAAGCTGTTAAAACACTTCGCGAAGAAAAGCTAACCAAGCTGATTACTGAGCGGGTAGAAAAACTGCTAGTACAAGATTTTTCGATTGAAGGAGCAGCTAAATTGATTGAAAAAGAGTTTAAGTAACGATTTTAGTAATAACCATAGTTTGAAAAAGTGAATAGAAAATAACAATAAAGCAAAAAAGGGGAAGGTAATGTTGAAAGCTCTACGGCGAGCAACTATCCTCGGTTCTTCCATGGCGTTAACGGCGGGTCTGGTTCTCAGTTCCGCCAGCTCCTTTGCAGCAGATGGGGGGGCTAATATGGATAAGGTAAGAGGCACCAGCTACTACGTATCCAGCAGTGCTGGAAACGACCAAAATTCCGGTACCAGCCAGGATAAGCCGTTCAAATCTCTGGCAAAAATAAATGAAATAAAGTTAGGGCCGGGCGATAAGGTCTTGCTTAAACGTGGTGACACCTGGAATGGTCAAGCAATACACGTAACGACAGGTTCTAGTGGCTCTAAAGATGCCCCGATTCAAATCAAACCCTATGGGGATGGTAGTGCTCGTCCGGTGATTAACACCAATGGTGCGGGACGCTGGAATCAGGATTACCACGCCCGAATCGAATCTCACCGCAATAAGGCAGAGATTTCCAGTGCGGTTTTACTTAAAGACGTTAATTATTTGGAAATCTCGGGGTTGGAAGTAACAAATGACCGGGAAATGAATCCGGAGGCTGACCCTAAAGCGTACAATGACGGTTTAGCTTTGGAACGTACCGGGGTAGCCGGGATTGCCGAGAATGGGCCGATGCGCCATATTGTAGTGGCTGATATGTATATCCACGATATTGACGGCAATATCTACGATAAGCATCTGGCTAATGGGGGCATCTATTTCATGGCCCATTACCCAGAAAGTGGTAAGCCCGCCACCGAAGCAGATAAAATTGCTCGCTTCGATGATTTACAGATTCTAAATAACCGGGTTGAAACCGTTAGCCGCTGGGGGATTGCAGCTGGCTATACCGCTTACCAAAACATTATCGACCGTCCGCAAAACGGACCTATCTCTGATGAAATAATCGCTAAATACGGTTCTAGTAAAGTGGTCATTCGCGGCAACTATATTAAGGACGCGGGTGGCGATTCCATCACCACTATGTATTGTGACCGTCCCTTAATTGAATATAACGTTTCCGATGGGGCGGCACGTCACATGAATACCACGGATTACCTGCATCCCCATAACATTAATGGCCCAGCCGGTTCTGGCTGGGGGCGGGTAGCCGCGGGCATCTGGCCTTGGCGCTGCAAGAATGCCATCTTCCAATACAACGAGGCCTTCAACACCCGTCACGCTTTTACCGGTAATGGCGACGGTCAGCCCTGGGATGCCGACTTTGGGGATGGCACTGTATATCAATACAACTATTCCTATGCCAATACTGGCGCTACCATTATGTTCTGTAATAACGGTTCTTTGCATAACACGTTCCGCTACAACATAGCCCACAGTGATGTCCGGGGAGCTTTAGATATCCCCGATCAGAAAGATGCTCACGTCTACAACAACACCTTCATTATGGGTGAAGGATCCAAAATTATTACCCGTGGTCATGCCCCCACCAGAATAGAAAACAATATCTTCTATAAACCAGATGGGGTTACTAAAGTTGAAGAGAACTGGAAGCCCGGAAACCAGATTTATGACCATAACCTGTATTACAACTTTGCTACTACCCCTCAAGATGCCAATAAGCAGGTAGTAGCTAAAGGTACACCGGTTCTGCAGAACCCAGCTGCGGTTGAGATGGCGAGTAATCACCAGGCTCGCATCCATGATGGTTCTACTGCCACCACCGTTTTTGATGGATTCAAGCCGGTAGCGGGATCCGCCGCTATCGGGAACGGCAAAACCATTACTGACGCGAATGGTTATACGGTAGAACACGACTTCTTTGGGACGGCTATTTCTGGTCTACCTACTATAGGAGCAGCGGAAATACCAGTACCTGCTCCGAATCCGACTGCTTCGCCCTATCAAATTGATAATAAAGCGAAGACGATAACCGTGGCGATTGCAGCGGCAGGTAGTAACAAAGCTCCGCTGGTAAAGAATTTCCTCGCCCAATTAGGGTTGCCAGCAGGGGTTAAAGCCAAAGTTATGTCCGGTAACACTCAGCTAGGTATGGATGATCCGATTACCGAGGGCGCGAAAGTCATTATCGGAGAGGGCGCGCAAGCCAGTGAATATACTGTCAAGGTAGTTTCCGATTTTGACTGGGTGCGAGACTATCGGGAGACTCCGGCTGGAAATAATAAATGGATGGGCGTGCAAGGACCATATTGGTTTGCACAGATTAAACAGGGTAACACCTGGGCAAATATGACCACCTATGATAATGACGGTTGGCATAACTGGGCGTATAACCAGTATTACGGTCCTGGTCTAGATCACAACCAGGGCGCTTTGAAAGCTCCAGATCAGCGCGGAAATATTCACGGTCTACTCTCCAGTGAAACTCCCGATACTGCGATGGCTTTTAAGGCTCCTGCTAGCGGAAAAGTAACTTTCAAGATTAAGGACGATGAACCGTATCTGCGTCAAAATAATCATGACCCAAATGCCACGGTAACTGTGTCCCTGATGCTCAATAACAAAGTGCTCAAGAGCGTGGATTTAAAAATTTCCAGGCAGAAAGGCGACTTTGTTTTCAATGAGCAGATTGCTTTGAAAGCTGGCGATTATTTGCGGGTAGTATCCCACAATGAGGGTAGTCTCAAGGCGAACTCGGTTCACATCAGCCCAGTAATCAAATATGTGGAGACTGAATATAACCCTGCTGGGCAGCCAGTTTACGATCCGAATGCTCCAGCTGCGGAAAAACCACAGCTTAGTGGCACAGATTTTACCGTTGAGTATTCTGACGCGGTACCTGAGGCAAAAAGCAAAGTAGTAAAGCCGCAGGACGCAGTGGAATACTCCTGGGGATATCCGCATCCCAACTCTTTACAGTTGGGCGCGCAACAAGTTCAGCTAGTCGCTGACAGTGGCGACGGGAAACGGGAGACCACTATGGTTACGATGACGGTCGTTAAAAAGAAACTGACTGCTCCTGCGGTAACGTTCGATGATAATGACCGTTCCTATACCGTGCCTGATGCCCCTACTTGCCTGGAATATTCGGTGAAAGTAGACGATCAAGAGGCAAAAGTCGCTAAAGCTGGTAAGGTAACGGTTGCCGATTCGGACAAGGACGTGACGGTACAAGTAAGCGTGGCTTCCACCTGTGAGGGATACGAAGCAGGGGTAGCTACTCCTTTCACTCACGTGTTTAAAGCTAACCAGCAGCCTCCGGTAGTGAATCCGCAGGAACCGGGGGACAATCCGCAACAGCCGGGTGACAAACCCGGTACGGATAAACCCGGTAAACCTGGCGTTGATAAACCTAAACCCGGAACTGGTGAGACTAAACCCGGTAAAGATAACTCGGGTCAGCCTGCTGTTGGCGGGAAGAAAACTCCTGGAAGCTCAAATCAGCAAACCGCTAGCACTGGTTCGCAAGCAGGAATGATTGCACTACTAGGGCTAGGATTTGTGGCAGCAGGTTTGGCGGTAGCTCTTCGACGTCGCACAAACTAGACCGATTACAAACAGTAAATCGCGGGCGGGGTGCTCCCCAAAGTGAGCACCCCGCCCGCGGACATTATCTTAATAAATCTTAACGTTTTAGCTGTTGAGATATGCTATTGTGAAATCTGATAATTCCTCATGCTAGTTATCTAAGTCAGAGCAGGTGTAGCAGTGTTGCTTCAAAAACGAAAAAATCCATCTTTATGTTCCTGGGTCAAAGCTGATAAGGCCAGTAAGCGCCGGCAGCGAATAGGCTCAAAACTATTGAAACCTTTAGGGGTAGCCCTAGTAAGTGGGGCGTTGGCTCTGTCGATATCGCTTCCAGCTCCCACGGCTGCGGCCGAACCTCTCGGAGCCTATAAAGCTGACGGCTCCGCTACCCTACCGAAAACTATTCCCAGTCTGGATGCTTGGAAAACTAGTGGCGGAACCTGGACGTTAGCCGAGGGCGCGCGGGTAGTTTCCACCCAGGCGCTTAACGCGCGGGCTAAAGCATTAGCTACAGAGCTCAGCGCCTATTTAGGTTCGTCGGTTCCCGCGAAAATAGGTAAGCGCACTACCGAATTTGATGTGCAATTACTGCAAGATAGGATGCGCAAAGATTTAGGGGCAGAAGGCTTTGAGCTAAAGATTGGCTCCTCGGGCGTGCAAATCATCGGCGCGACTGATGCGGGCGTGTTTTATGGGACTCGTTCCTTTTCCCAGTTGATGCGTCAAAAACAGCTAACCTTACCGGCAGGCTCGGTAGTATCAGTACCTAAATATAAAGAACGGGGGGTAACTCTGTGTGCCTGCCAGCTCAATATCTCAACCGAATGGATTGAGCGTTTCTTGGATGATGCTGCTGACTTGCATATCAATAACATTGTCCTAGAGATGAAACTAAAGTCTGATGCCTATCCTGACACTCAGACCTGGTCATACTACACCCCCGAGGACGTTAAAAAGTTTGTCGCTAAAGCGAAGAGTCTAAATATTGACGTTATTCCCGAAATCAACTCACCAGGCCATATGAATATCTGGTTGGAGAACGCTCCCCAGTACCAACTGGTAGATAAGAACGGCGGATATCACCCCGATCAGCTAGATATTTCCAACCCTAAAGCCCGGGCTTTCATCAAGAAGCTAATCGATGAATATGACGGGGCTTTCGACTCGAAATTCTGGCACATGGGCGCTGACGAATACACCATGACTGGTGGCTACCAGCTATATCCCCAGTTAACGAAGTATGCGCAAGACGCTTTTGGCCCCAGCGCCAACGCCAATGATGCTTTTACCGCCTTTATCAACGAAATTAACACCTATGTAAAAGGTAAAGGCAAGAATCTGCGGATTTTCAATGATGGTCTTTATGACACCGCAAACGTCCAGCTGGATAAAGATATTGTTATTGACTATTGGTTCAAAAAGGGCGGTACGCTAACTCCGCAACAGCTCGCGGAACGGGGATATCAACTAACAAATGTTCCCCAAGCAATGTATTGGTCTCGCGCCTTTGATCCGGCTGGTTACACCTATGCCATGAAGCCAAATAACCTGTATAACAATAAAAATTGGAACGTGGGCACTTTTGATGGTGGCGCCCAGATAGACCCTAACTACGACAAACTCCTGGGGGCGCGGGTATCGCTATGGCCCGATAACATCAATGAAACCGAGAACGAAGTCCAGATGATAACGGCTGATTCTCTGCGGTTCTTAGCCCAAATGACCTGGTCAGCTTCTCGTCCTTGGCCTAAATGGGAGGGCGCTGACGGTATGAAAGCTACCATCGACTCTCTGGGCGATCCTACTACCCGTTCTAAGGTTCAGGCGGCTATGGTTCCCGATGGGGTATACGGTCTGCCAGAATTGGATCCGGTAGCCAAGGGACCTTGGAAGCTGGCAAAAACCTATGATGGTTACTATCAGATTTCCAATGCTGCTACCGGCCAATGCTTGACGATGAGCGAAGGTGCAAAGCATTTAGGTGCGGTCAGCGAAGTTGGTGCCCAGCCTACCTTGGTATCTTGCCGCCCGCTCAGTGAAACCTATAAGAATGCTTTTGCTAGCGGTCGGGAAAGAAACCAACAGAAATGGCAGGTAGTGGTAGAAGCCGATAATAAGGTTTCTTTGCGGAACGCGGTTTCAATCCAGTACCTGGCAGTAGCTGACGGCAGCGAGAAACATGTAGATATTCAGGGAGTTTCGGCTGCGGAAGTAAAGGCTGACGCCACTTTGCTGGAAAAATCATTATCTGGGAGTGGAAATAATCTAGCCGCCGGCAAGGTTGCGCAATTCCCGAAAGATTTGGTGGCCACCAAAGGAAAACTGGCTGATAAAGCTCTGTTCTCCCTGGTACGTGAAAAATCGATTACCGTTGATCAGCCAGAGATTAAGGACGTGAATCCCTCTGAACCGCGGGAAGTTACGGTAACAGTCTCAGCTGCCGATAATGCCAAAGTCGCGCCCTCAGAAATTAAAGCCACCGTGAGTGAAGGCTGGAAGGTTCTGCCGGAAACAGTTCAAATGGCTGAGCTACCTGCGCGTGGCACTGGAACTGCTAAATTTAAGCTGGTAAATACCACCGGAACGACTGGTAGAGCTACCTTTACCTGGAAGATGGGGGATGAGGAGCTAAGCACTACTGTTAATTTGAGCGGAATGCTCGGACCTCGCGTATGTGATGGATTTACCGATTTAAGCGCAGACTCGGAAGAAAAAACCGGTGAAGGCCCTAATAATGGTCGCGTACAAGCCGCATTTGATGGCGTAGACGAATCAGGTAAATCCAATACTTTCTGGCACAGTAAATGGGCTGGCGGAGTAGATCGTTTGCCTCACTGGCTGGTATTTAGTCCGCAACAGGCACTAACTAATCCCGATGGCACTATTAACAATATGCTCTCGGTCGAGTACCTTTCACGGCAAGGGAAAGTGAACGGTCGCATCAAGAGTTACCAGATTTACACCTCTGACACCACGAAAGACGGCAATGCGATCACGGGTTGGACGCTGCAAAAAGAGGGTCAGTGGGAAAATGGAACCGATTGGCAGCGTGCCTACTATGACAATCCGGTAAAAGCTAAATATGTGAAACTGCTGATTACCGACGTGTGGGATGAGGTTGCAGGTAGGGAAGACCAGTTCGCGTCCGCGGCTGCTATCTGTGTATCTTCACAGATGCCGCCTGTCACCTTGACTGCGCCAGCCCAACCCGAGAACCCAATTTCGGTTTCGCCAGCAGTTAAAGTTCAAAGCGCCCCAGCTAATCCGTGGCCAACTGCTGATCCGGCAGCTCCGGCTGCGTCAATCGCGCCCATAGCTGACCAGAGTCTGCAGCTAGGCGCGGCGATTAAAGATATACCGGTGAAGGTAGCTAACGGCACAGTTCGGGAAGTTAAAGGTCTTCCGGCGGGAGTAGTCTTTGACAAGCAAACTGGGGTGATTAGCGGGAAACCGGCTAAAGCTGGAAAATACTCGGTACAGGTTATCGCGGAGAACCCGGATGAAGAAGCAGTGACCGCAGCTTTCACGATTACGGTTACCGAGGAAAATACTCCTGGGGATACTGACAAGCCAGGCGGTAGCGATAAGCCGGGTGATACTGGTAAACCGGGTACTTCCGATAAGCCTGCCCCGGATGGAAACGCCGGTGGTGACGGTAAAGGGAAAGCGCCCGGCGGTGCGTCCACTGGGAACGCAAATGCTCAAGGCAGCAGTCCTGCTTTGGAAGGCACCGGTTCGAATGCGGCAATCGCGCTAGCTGCAGCCTTGGTATTGATAGCCGCAGGGGCAGTGGCGATTAAGCGCCGACGTCTCTAGAGTAGCTAATCATTAATCTGGGGTTGGTAAGCGGAATCTCCGCTTACCAACCCCAGATTCATTCGTGGGGGGGCAAAAACGGGTTAATAGTATTAATACCTCAATGGGAGGGACTAACCCGTAAATGCTTATTTTGGGGCTAATGACGGCCTACTGCCCTGTTTTTGAGCCACCAGATTTTCCCCTAACCGTGGTTGTTACCAGTTCCGGGCATGGTTATGGAACGTGCATGGCTCGGTGTTCGCTGAGAAGTAGTTTTACAAGGTTTAGGTTAAGCGAGAATTGGAAGGGAAGCGTCGCAGGACTATTGCTCAAATAACTATTAGCCCCGGGCAGAGTACCCTCACCTCGCGATCCTCAGCTACTACCCAAAACCGCCAACAGGGTCGCGTTTGGCAATACTACGTTGCCGTTTTAGTTTCGTTTTCTTCCCACGAGGGATATGGCCACGCCCACCAACAATAAGGATAATCCGCTAAGCAATACAACCAGGAATCCGGACTGCCCTGATAAGGGCAGTTTTCCTTCGGGATAGTTGACCACTTTCAGGGTTTTGTCTCCCCCGGTTACGGTGTTTACGTTTCCGTTTTGTTTATCTATTGTTACCGTGCCGTTCGCATCCACCTGGAATTCTATTGCCTGTGGCAGGAGGGCGTATCCGGGGGCGGTTGCGGTTTCTACTAACCGATATTTACCTCCGGGCATAACTGTTAAGTTGGCTTTCCCGTCGTTTCCGGTGGTTATGTTTTGTAATGGTTTGTCCGGGTTATCGGCTTCGTATAGATCGAATTTTACGTTCTCTAGGGGGGTATCTTTATCGGATACTTTGTTTAGAGAAATATCGATTGTCTGTACTTTCAGGTTCGGGATGTAGAACTCACCATTGGGATACCTAATTATTTTACCTGTCCGATAACCAACACGACCATCAGCACCAACCATAAGCGTATAAGAATTAGGATTTAAAATATACCCCGCAGGAGCCGCAACCTCTTTCAACGTATAATTCTTACCCGCCTGCAAACCAGGAAGCTCAAACCCGCCCTCACCAACGGTATACGTATCTATCAGTTTAGTCTCATCAACAGTCCTACCCTCATACAAGGCAAACCTAGCACCACCAACAATCTCACCATCAGCAGCAGTACAAAGCCTACTACGCGTACACCTAGTCACAGTCGCAGAATCCGCAACCCCCAACTTAAACAACCTAAGCTTCACCGCAGGAGGCGCAGCTTTCTTCTGGTTAGGGAAATAAATCTTATTATCTACAAAAAACTCCGAACCATTATCCGTTTGATACTTAGCCTTACCATCAGCATCAACCTCAAACGTGTACGTAGCAGGATTAATGTCATAATTCTCGGGAGCCGCAACCTCTTTCAACGTGTAAGTCTTACCCACCTGCAAACCAGGAATCTTCAAACCATCCTGACCAACAGTAAAAGTCTCCCCAACCTTATGAGCCTCATCAGCCGCAGTCCCCTCATACAAGGCAAACGTAGCGCCACCCAAAATCTCACTACCAGCAACATCGGCAGAACAAGAACCCCACGAACAAACCGCTAAATCCGCAACCCCCAACTTAAACAACCAAACCTCAGGAACCGGAGCCTTCAGGTTCGGGAAGTAGAACTCGTTATTATCGAAGTATTTATACCTTTTACCATTCAGGCCCCCGACTTTACCATCAGCAAAGACTTTAAAGACTGTAGTATCAGGATTCAGCTCATAACCCGCCGGAGCCTCAACCTCTTTCAACGTATAATTAGCACCCTGCTGCAAACCAGAAAGCTCAAGACCGTCCTTACCAACGGTATACTCCCCAACCTTATTAGCCTCACTCACTGAACCCTTATACAAGGCAAACTTAGCACCCGCAACCAGCTCACCATCGCCAGCAGAACACCACGTTCTAGGAGTCATACACTTCCTCACAAGCGCAGAATCTGCAACCCCCAACTTAAACAACTTCAACTTCACCGCAGGAGGCGCAGCTTTCTTATTAGGGAAATAAATCTTATTATCTACAAAAAACTCCGAACCATTATCCGTTTGATACTTAGCCTTACCATCAGCATCAACCTCAAACGTGTACGTAGCAGGATTAATGTCATAATTCTCGGGAGCCGCAACCTCTTTCAACGTGTAAGTCTTACCCACCTGCAAACCAGGAATCTTCAAACCATCCTGACCAACAGTAAAAGTCTCCCCAACCTTATGAGCCTCATCAGCCGCAGTCCCCTCATACAAGGCAAACGTAGCGCCACCCAAAATCTCACTACCAGCAACATCGGCAGAACAAGAACCCCACGAACAAACCGCTAAATCCGCAACCCCCAACTTAAACAACCAAACCTCAGGAACCGGAGCCTTCAGGTTCGGGATGTAGAACTCACCATTGGGATACCTAATTATTTTACCTGTCCGATAACCAACACGACCATCAGCACCAACCATAAGCGTATAAGAATTAGGATTTAAAATATACCCCGCAGGAGCCGCAACCTCTTTCAACGTATAATTCTTACCCGCCTGCAAACCAGGAAGCTCAAACCCGCCCTCACCAACGGTATACGTATCTATCAGTTTAGTCTCATCAACAGTCCTACCCTCATACAAGGCAAACCTAGCACCACCAACAATCTCACCATCAGCAGCAGTACAAAGCCTACTACGCGTACACCTAGTCACAGTCGCAGAATCCGCAACCCCCAACTTAAACAACTTCAACTTCACTCCGGTAGCTACCGGGGCGCGCCTGGGGGATAGGCAAGCAGCGCCCGAGCATTGCGAGCGCGCGCTATTCGCAGAGGTACTTTGAGCCGCGGAAGTTTCAGCAGCTCCCTGATTGCGGGAAGCTGCCAATGCCCTCCCTGCCTTCGGGCTAGCGGAAACATTAACAGGGTCTAGAACTGAATGGTAAAAGCTGTTAGCGGTAGAGAACTCCGCCGGTTTTATCTGAGCATGCGCAGACACGGTATTGTCGGAAACAGTATTAGCGTCAACCTTGGGAGCCGGGGAAGCGGAATCATCTGCGGAAGTAAAAAATAAAGTGCCCGCCAACAAGGACGCGAACAGTAGCCCCAGAACCGAAGCCACCCCTAGGGTACGTCTATTAAGAACCGAAACTTTGCCGCTTTCGCTAGTAGCAGTGCCGGTGTTTCCATGATCAGCAGCTAGCTGACTAGGCTGAATGTCATTATCCGCAGTGTTCAAATCAGCATTTTTACCGTTCATGTTACTTCCTGTGCGTTTCACGGCTACCTCATCACATAGTCGGAGGGAAAACTAGCATCATTTTATCTAACTATGTGTCGTTATATATCAACCAATTTAGCATTGCCGTTCTCTAATAAAAAGTCATAATGCAGGATAAAGCCTACCGGGGCTTTCCTGTCCTATTACCCTGACCTTACTTCCCCATTTTCGCAAGTAAACAAATTTGGGAAGATACCCTTTTTAGGCCGTTAGTCCGCATTTTTCCTTCAGTTTCTAGCTCCCTACCAACATCGCCGGTTATCCGGTGCTTAAACTCCCATTTGATTACCGCCCCTTGGCCAGCAAAACCCCAGATACACTACCACCTCTCGTTAGTATTTTTGCAGTTAAATCCAGATTTATTTCCCCAAAAAGTTAACGGAAGTAGAATTTTAGATTACGAACAAAAGTTGGATACTCTAAAGGCGGATGGTTCTTCGCCAAGGAGGCACGAATGCTGTTCAAGAAGAAGCAGAAAGAAGAAGATTTCTTCGACCTATTCACGAAAGCGGCACAAAACTTAGATGCCGCATCCGAACTATTGTTGAAAATCACCCAGGTTGATTCTTTCGAGGAACGCAAGGAGCTACGCTCCCAACTCCACGATCTAGAGCATGACTCAGACGTGATTACTCACCGCACCATGAGCATGCTGAATGCAACTTTCGTTACTCCCATGGATCGGGAAGATATCTCCCTGCTAACCGGCGCCTTGGATGATTGCATGGACGGAATCGATGAGGCCGGAGACTTAATCGTCCTCTACGAGATTCAGGATATTCCTCGCAGGCTAGAAAAGCAGGCAAATATTTTGCGTGAATGCGCCCAGGAAACAGCTCTCGCCATTCCCAAGCTGCGGGGAGGACGCGACCTTAAAGATTTCACGGTGCACATTAACAGCCTAGAGAACAAGGGCGACAAACAGTACCGGAAGATGCTGGCAGAAGTATTTGCTTCCGAAACTGACCCTATATACGTAATCAAGATTAAGGACGTAATCGAGTCGCTAGAAACCGCGTGTGATTCCTTTGAAACCTTAGCCAACGCGGTTGAGGCTATCTACATCAAGGAGTCTTAAACCGTGGATATCACCTTGGGGTTGGTGATCGCGGTCGTCGCCATTGCCTTAATCTTCGATTTCACCAATGGCTTCCATGACGCCGCTAATGCCATCGCTACCTGTGTTTCTACCCGCTCAATGCGCCCTAAAGCCGCTCTTTTAATGGCGGCAATCATGAACATTATCGGGGCGATGCTAGGCACCGGCGTAGCCCAAACCATCGGTAACGGGATTATTGATATTTCCCATTTCACCGAATCCACTTCGCTGGCTGACCGCCACCATGGGCTGGTGGTAATTCTGGCGGCGCTGGTCGGGGCAATCGCCTGGAATATCATCACCTGGTATTTCGGGCTGCCATCTTCGTCTTCCCACGCCCTGATCGGAGGCATGGCGGGAGTGGGACTGGCCGCGACTATCACTGTGAAATGGATGGGGATAGTCAATCACGTACTAATTCCTATGGTAGTTTCGCCTCTAATCGGGTTTTTCACGGCTTATTTCGTCATGCGGTTTTTACTTTCGGCGCTCCAACGAGCCAGCTATCACCGCACTATGAACAACTTCCGTTTCCTGCAACGCTTTTCCGCGGCAGCGATGGCGCTTGGTCACGGTTTGCAGGACGCCCAAAAAACCATGGGAATTATTACTATGGCGCTACTAGCTGCCGGCTATCATGCTACCGACGCCAATGGCTCCATGCAGATTCCTTTTTGGGTAAAACTGGCTGCCGCCGGTGCGATTTCTCTGGGCACCTACTTCGGCGGTGGGCGAATCATGCACACCTTAGGATCGAAGGTTATTGACGTTACTCCCGCCCACGGCTTCGTGGCAGAAACTACTTCCGCTACCATTCTCTATTTGACCGCATTCGTTTGGCACGCTCCGATTTCCACTACGCAGTCGGTTTCCTCCGCCATCATGGGGGTGGGAGCCACTAAGCGCCTTTCTGCAGTACGTTGGGGAGTTGCCGGCAATATTGCGATTGCCTGGGTGCTGACTTTGCCCGGCGCCGCACTCATTGGCGCTATCAGTTATTTCCTGATCCACGCAGTTTTCCCCTATTAAGGGATAATCTGTAAGTGATGAGTGCCTATCCGTTTGCCCAGTTGAAACGGTACCTTACCCTTTTTTGTGCCCTGGCTCTAGCAAACTGCGGATTCTTGAGCGGATGCGCTTCGCAACCAGTTGCCACTTCTGATCTTAAAGTGGGCGACTGTTTTAACATGGCAGAGGAAGTGCTCACCGGTGCGCAACCCGCTGGACAGGTGGAACGGGTAGATTGCCAACACTCCCATAACTCACAAGTGGTGGGCATAAAGAAGCTATCGGGCAATAGCTACCCGGGACAAAAGCAGCTTTACGACCTGGCGCTTAAAGAATGCGCCCGAGAGTTCGAAGGTTTTGTGGGGATTAGTTATCGCGATTCCAAGTGGGATTTGTATCCACTAACCCCTACCGAAACTACTTGGCAGGATAAGAGCGAACGCAAACTTACCTGCGTGGCATTGAGCTTGCCAGAGCAAAAAGGTTCCTTAAAGGATTCAGGATAGTAATTTATTAGAATCCCTCTCCCCTTGGCGGTGCTGTTTTATTGCTGCCTCAGGTATATTCCGGGCTTTACGTCCTAGTAAGGTTTACCTTACAATGACTATTGTCGTAATTCGTTAGGTGAACATAAGTTCCCGAATTAATATTACGAATTCACGAGAGGACTGGGTTATGAGAATCGCCTTTGCTGGCAATCCTAATAGCGGCAAGACCACTATGTTTAATGCATTAACCGGGAAAAAGGCCAAGGTAGGCAACTGGGGTGGGGTTACCGTCGGACAAGCTGAGGCTAAACTAAGAAATGAGCTCAGCGGTAATCGCGATGCCACGGCCGTGGATTTGCCCGGTGCGTACTCCATGTCCCCCTTTACCCCGGAAGAATCCATCACCAGTAAATACGTTCATGACGCGGCCCCGGACGCTATTGTCAATATCGTTGATGCCACCAATCTGCGCCGCTCGCTATTCTTTACTACCCAACTGCTGGAGTTAGGGGTTCCTATCGTAGTCGCCCTCAATAAGAGCGATATTAACGATAAGGAACAGACCCAGATTGACGCCCAGAAGCTGCAACGTGAACTGGGATGCCCGGTAATACCTACGGTTTCCACCGCAAAAGAGAACAACGGCCTAGATCAGGTTCTGCGCGCAGTTTTTACTCAGGAAGGGAAAAAACAAAAAGCCCCCTACCTGCAAGCAGATATTGATCTTACCGATAAGCAGGCAGTCGATATAGAAGACCGGCGCCGCTACCAGTTCGTAGACTCGGTAGTGGACGCGGTCGAAACCCGGAAAGTGAAAGTTGCCGCTCACACTCGTCAAGACACCCTAGACGCGGTACTAACCAACAAATTTGCGGGGATAGCAATCTTCGCGGCGATTATGTGGGCGGTATTTGCGATTTCTCAAACTTATCTTGGCCCCCTTATCGCCGACTGGTTAGTCGGCTGGATCGAAGCCTTCCAAGACTGGGTCAGCGAACAAATGGCGGATTCTCCTGCCCTGTTACGCACCATCATTGCCGACGGTCTCATTGGCGGGGTAGGTGCGGTAATCGGATTCCTCCCGTTAGTGATGGTGATGTACTTCCTGCTGGCACTATTAGAGGAATCCGGATATATGGCACGGGTAAGTGCCGTTCTAGATCCCATCTTCAAGCGGGTGGGGCTATCCGGTAAATCTGTAATCCCCATCGTCATCAGCACCGGTTGCGCCATTCCCGGGATTATGAGCTGCCGGACCATCCGCGATGAACGCGAACGTCGCGCCACCGCGATGCTAGCTTCCTTCATACCCTGTGGAGCAAAAATCCCGGTGATTGCGCTATTTGGTGGAGCCTTCTTTGCCGGGTCTGCTTGGGTGAGTTGGGTCAGCTACTTTGTAGGGCTGTGCCTGATTTTCCTGGGGGCACTACTGGTAAAGATGGTCACCGGACACAAGTTCCGGAAAACTTTCTTCATCATGGAACTACCTCGTTACCGGGTTCCTTCCCTGTGGAATGCCACCTTGTCGATGCTAGAAAGGGCGAAGGCTTACATTATTAAGGCCGCTACCATCATTTTGGTGTGTAACCTGGTAGTCCAACTTATGCAAACCTTCAATTGGAGTTTCCAAGTAGTCGAAGAGGGTGCGGAAAACACTTCGATCCTGGCTTCTATTGCTACCCCCTTCTCCTTCTTGCTCATTCCACTAGGTTTTGGCACCTGGCAGCTGGCAGCGGCTGCGGTCACTGGGTTTATCGCCAAAGAAAACGTAGTCGGCACCTTGGCGGTGGTATATGGTCTAACCCGCTTTATCGATACCGATGAACTAGCAATGACTGGTGGAGCCAACACCGTTGCTGCCACTATGGGGCTTACCTCGGTAAGCGCCCTCGCCTACCTGTTCTTTAACCTGTACACCCCGCCCTGCTTCGCCGCTATCGGCGCCATGAACTCCGAGATGCGCGATCGTCGCTGGTTGTGGAGCGCCATCGGATTGCAGTTCTGCACCGGTTACACCATTGCCTTCCTGGTCAATCAAGTGGGAACGCTGGTGGTGTACGGGCACCTGGCGGCCGGATTCCTCCCGGGGCTACTGGCAGTAGCCATAATGGCCGGGGTGATTACCCTAATCTCCCGGCAGATTCACGCCAATTTCTCCGCTCAATACAACCTGCACCAACAAGTTGAGAAAGCCGCCTAAGAAAGAGGAAGCGAATTGAGTACAATTATTGCCAGCCTGGCACTAGTGGCGATTGTCAGTGGAGCCATCACCTATATCGTCAAAGAGAAGCGCAAAGGCACCAAATGTATCGGTTGCCCGATTTCCTCCTCCTGCACTTTCAATCCCGAGGTTGCACCCAGCTCCGGAAACCGTCATAATCTGCAAATAGTAGGTATCACTAACCAAGCAGGTGAACCGAAATGTCACTGTCACTAGCGTGCCAGACAAAAGAGGCCTGCCAGACTAAGGAAAGAATGAATCTTCTGGAAGCTATCGAAGGTCAAACCTATATCGTCAAAGATATAGCTACCGATGACCCCGAGATGGATAGTTTCCTGTTTCGCTTAGGATGCTACAGTGGCCAAGAAATCACGGTTATTTCCCGTAAACGGAAAATGTGCATCGTGGTGATCAAAGACAGCCGCTACAGTATCGATAATCAAATTGCCGCAGCCATTATGATTTAGCGCGCCGGCAGAGCACCTTTGATAACTGCTACTTCGGCCGATTTTCCTACCTGGGGGCGTGGCCGGTAAAAGATGCGAGAGGGGGCTTGAGCCGAGCGAAGCGAGGGTCACCGGGGTCCCCCGAGCGCTTTTACCGAGCCAGCCTCACATCTAGCGCTAATCCGTGGACAGCAAAAAAAGGGGTTCCGCCGGTGGATTTTTCCACCGGCGGGATCCCTTTGATTTTCAGCTATTGTGCCTTTGCCCTAAGGCGGGCATGCAATCCTTAGCGAGGATCGTCAGTCGCTAGATCTTTCGTCAGCGAGCTATCCAAGGGGATGGACGGCCCCATCGAAGTAGAAACGGCGATCTTCTTGATGTACAGACCCTTTAGGGCTGCCGGACGCAGACGCAGGATCTCATCCAGAACTGCCTGATAGTTCTCTGCCAGCTTCTCGGCATCGAAAGAGCTCTTACCCAGCACTACGTGTAGGTTGGCGTGCTTATCAACCCGAAAGTCGATACGACCACCCTTGATCTCTTTAACTGCCTTAGCAACATCCATAGTGACGGTGCCGGTACGAGGGTTCGGCATCAAGCCACGCGGGCCGAGAACGCGACCGAGGCGTCCCACTTTACCCATCATGTCCGGGGTAGCTACCGCCACATCAAAGTCCAAGTATCCACCTTGCACTTTTTCGATCAGTTCATCGCCGCCGGCTTCGTCGGCTCCAGCCTCTAACGCTTCCTTGTCCTTGGGGCTATTGGCAAAAACCAGGACCCTAACGGTCTTACCAGTGCCATTAGGCAAAGAAACGGTGCCCCGGATCATCTGATCCGATTTACGCGGATCAACCGTGAGCCGGAAAACCGCGTCAACGGTGGAATCGAACTTGGTGGAAGAAATTTCCTTGGCCAAGCGGAAAGCCTCTAGCGGTTGGTAGAGACGATCCTTATGAACTTTCTCAGCAGCCTGGTTAAAGGCTTTCGAGTGCTTTTTCATCTGCTTTTCTCCTTGCAGGTTGTGGTGAGGGCGCACATTCCCCTCCACGGTTTATAGTCTTTTTTAGCTGTTCGCCAGGCTAGCCCTCGACGACAACTCCCATTGAACGAGCCGTTCCCGCGATAATCTTTGCGGCCGCATCGATATCATTCGCGTTCAGGTCATCCTTCTTTTGCTCGGCAATCTCTTTAACCTGGGCCATGGTCAGCTTTGCCACCTTATTGGTGTTCGGAGTACCAGAGCCCTTAGCGATCCCAGCAGCTTTCTTAATCAACTGGGCAGCCGGCGGGGACTTGAGAACAAAGTCAAAGGAGTGATCTTCGTAGACACTGATTTCTACCGGGATCACGTTCCCGCGTTGATCCTGCGTAGCCGCATTGTAGGCCTTGCAGAACTCCATGATATTTACCTGGTGCTGCGAAAGCGCGGGGCCTACTGGAGGCGCCGGGTTTGCAGCACCGGCCTCGATCTGTAACTTGATCAGGCCGATTACCTTTTTATTCTTGGCAGGCATATAGGGTCCTTCTCAATATAATTTCTTGATTTTACTTTCCCGGCGGTTGCCGGAAACTCTTTGCGGTCTGGCAATTTTTCCGTAGAAAAACTACCAGCACAGTCGTCCATTCTAAGGGCGCACCCGTCCTTACAACCAATTAGGACTGCTCACTGTGAGCAATTAAATCTTTGCTACCTGGTTAAATCCAAGCTCTACCGGAGTTTCGCGATCAAAGATAACCACCAGAACTTTAAGTTTCTGCTGGTCAGGCATGATCTCTGAAATGGTAGCCGGCATAGTCGCAAACGGGCCGTCGGTAACAGTTACGTTCTCTCCGACCTCGAAATCAACCTCAATAACTGGCTGTTCCGGCTGCTTGGCCTGGCTGGCGCGCTCATCTTGCAGTTCCGCAGCCTTAATGGAGGCAGGAGTAGGCGCCAACATGGAAACTACTTCGTCCTCGGTCAAAGGCATCGGATGCTGCGAATCACCCACGAATCCGGTGACCGCGGGCGTGTCCTTAACTACCCGCCAAGCATCGGGGGCGTCCTCGACTGCTTCCATCCGCACGAGGGCGTAACCGGGAATCCGTACCCGATCCACCACTTTACGTTCAGTGGATTTCACCTGGACGACTTTTTCCATCGGTACTTCAATCTGGTAGATCTGATCTTCCATATTGAAAGTAACGATTCGCTGTTCCAGATTGGCTTTCACCCGCCGCTCATATCCGGAATAGGTATGCAGAACGTACCAGTAGCCGGGCAGAAACTCAAGTTCCTCGCGCAACTTGTCTTGTTCAGCCTTAGAAAGCTCTTCCGCAGTAGCCGAGGGGGCGAGCTCTTGATCTTGGGGGGTATCCGTGAGTTCTATCTGTGCGGGAACGGTTGCTGGTTCGGCATAAGCTTCTTCAGCGGGAGCGGCCGGCTCTTCTGGGGTGTTTTCTACCCTGGCCTCGGTTTCTGCTGCCACCGGTTGCTCATTATCAGCAGCCTGTGCACTCACTTCAGCGGAGGCACCTGCCTCTGAGGAGAATACGGGATCGTTGCTCACAGTGTTTTCTTCCTGCTCCTTATTGCCTGTTTGCAATTCTTGCTCCTTAATTAACCGCCAAATACCTTGGTTACTAGCCAGGCGGTGATGACGTCGACAACTCCTGAAAAAGCCATCATTGCCAGCACAAACACAATCACAACCACAAAGAAAGTGGTGAGTTCATCGCGGGTGGGCCAAACAACTTTTTTTAACTCGGCAATGACCTGTCGCACGAACTGCACGATGCGACCCCAAAAACCATTTTTTGTCGCTTTTGCGTCTGCCTCTACGGAGGCTGCGCCCTCGTTAGGTGCCAAGATCGTTTCCTCACTTGCTGTCTTGGAGCTCCCGTCGAAGCCCCTATTTCGTCCTGTACCGGGCCCGGCACAGGTTTCAAATTTGCAGGGCAGGCGGGACTCGAACCCACAACCTACGGTTTTGGAGACCGTTGCGCTACCAATTGCGCCACTGCCCTTCCAGCCATCAGGCTGACCGAATACGGTGCTAAATAAGTTTATGGGGTTTTACTGGTCACGTCCAACCTACGGGCACATAGTGGGGAAAAACGCATATTCTGACTCCCCTCGGCAAGCTAGCGGCTACTACTGACAACCACACCGGACACAATCAACTACACATTTTGGTCGTAGCAGGTAAACAATCGCCAGACGTGGCAAAATGGGGATATGCACAAACAGCTAGAACACAGAATCTCGAATCGTCTTGCGCAAATATCTCCTTCTGCCACTCTGGCAGTGGATGCGGCCGCGAAAGAACTCAAAGCTCAGGGACGCCCGGTAATCGGATTTGGCGCCGGGGAACCCAACTTTTCTACCCCTGACTATATTGTTGAGGCCGCACAGGCTGCTTGCGCGGATCCCGTTATGCATCATTACAGCCCGGGGAAAGGCCTGCCCCAGTTGCGGGAAGCGATCGCGAAGAAGACCCTGCGGGATTCTGGTTACGAAGTTGACCCCAATACCGAAATCATTGTTACTAACGGTGGCAAACAGGCAGTTTTCGAGGCTTTCTCGGCCATAGTAGAGGTCGGCGACGAAGTCCTAATGCCCGCCCCCTATTGGACGACTTACCCGGAAGTTATCAAGATCGCCGGCGGGGTTCCGGTTTCGGTAATGGCTGGAGCAGATCAACACTATAAGGTGACGGTCGAACAACTAGACGCCGCTAAAACTGAGAAGACTAAAGCTCTTTTAATAGTCAGCCCCTCTAACCCCACCGGCGCGGTCTATGACGCGAATGAACTAAAAGCTATTGGCCAGTGGGCATTAGACAACGGGATCTGGGTGATCACGGACGAGATCTACGAACACCTAATCTATGACGGGATTCATGCCGAACATATTGTGAAACTGGTTCCGGAACTGGCAAAACAAACTCTGGTGCTAAACGGGGTAGCCAAAACTTATGCCATGACCGGCTGGAGAGTCGGTTGGATGATAGCTCCGCCGGATGTAATCAAAGCCTGCGCCGCTTTCCAATCCCACACCACCGGGAACGTCTCGAATATTGCGCAGCGGGCGGCATTGGCGGCCGTGAGCGGTCCGCTCGACAAAGTTCAGCAGATGCGAGAGGTCTTCGATCGGCGGCGTCAGCGGATGGTGGAGCTACTACGCCAGGTCCCAGACCTCGAAGTCCCTATGCCGCATGGCGCTTTTTACTGTTACCCCAGTGTAGAACGTATTTTGGGACGCGAAATCGCGGGCGAAACCCCACAGACTTCCGCCGAATTGGCTGATCTAATGCTCCGCAAAGTCGAAGTGGCGGTCGTTCCTGGCGAGGCCTTTGGCCCTTCCGGTTTCTTCCGGCTTTCCTACGCGTTAAGCGATGAAGATCTAGAAGAAGGCGTCGGCCGCATAGTCGATTTTCTTAATCAAGTAAAATAGGTTGTCCTTACTACCCTCTCTTTAATCTATAATGATTAGAGAGAGGGGCGCCTGAACGCCCCAACCGAACGGCTATCACCAGAGAGGGCGGCGAAGTGCGCAAGTTTGCAGCAGTGGCAATTGTCTGTACCGCCCTTTGTCTTGCGGTTTTAATCGGAACGCGGGCTATGGTGCTAAACGGAGTCTATGATTTGGGCCCGGCAGTCAACTTTGAACCCCAGATTCCGGTTGCTACCCAGCAAGCTCCGCAGCTTCCCCCCAGTGCTCCCGCTCCCAATAAGGGGGACAGCCATGAGTGAGAAACTCAGCTACCCGGGCAATAGCTATCCCGGAGGCTCTAGCGGTTCCCCAGTTCCGGCTCCCCCTACGCTGGCGGCTAGTCAGCCTCGTCCTGCCGTGCAATTACCTGGGGATCAGCCCTTGCCGCAGATCCTCAACCCTGCCAACGCTGCCCCACCTTCCCCTCTTTCCCCCTCCCTACCGCCCGTAGCAACCACCCCGCCGCCCTCTGGGGAACGCGCCGCCTATCAAAGTCGTCCCCGGCGGGTAGTGGAAAAAACTATCAAGCCTCAAAGCAATACCCCCAAGTTGCGGATTACTAACCTGCGTAACCGGATGCTGGTGCATTCGGTATTGATTTCCGGATTCGCACTCACCATCGTAGGGCTGATTATGTTGGTCAGTGGAATGTTTCAAATCTCCCACGCCGAGCGTTCTCAAACCGAGCTAATCACCAATGATCTGCGCAATTTCGTAAAAGCCGAAAGTGGCAAATCAAACGGAGGAATAGTTTCAGCCAAAGATGCCTTAAGTAAGTTCATTGCTGCCGAAGATGCGCCCTACAACGGTAGTCTGTTGGGATTTTCGGCCGGGCAATTAATTGGGCAAAAAGGTGCGCGCGATTCCGCCGCCCATCAAGATGCGCAACTTTTGGCAGAACTAGCCAGCTATTCCGATATCAACTCGGCCAGAATGTTTATGCTCCGCACCGATCAGGCCACCTATGCGGTGGGAATGGTGCCGATTAGCGCAGCCGATACCGATGATGCCCTGCTGGCGATCGTCTCTAACTATTCGGCTGATATTACCCCGACTCAAACCCAACTGTTATTGTTTGCTGGCATTTCCTTCTTGGTCTTAGCCCTGGTGGGTTTGGTAAATGTACGCGCTTCCCAGTCACTGCTTGCCCCTATTGGCAGGTTGCGAAATTTGATGGCGTCTATTACCAGCGAACAGGATCTAACTAAGCGTTTGCCGGTAGAAGGTGATGATGACCTAGCAGATGTTACCCGGCAGATGAACTCGATGATTGCCCGCCTGCAGTCCAGTTTCGACGAGCAACGCGATCTGCTAAATGATGTGGGGCATGAGCTGCGCACCCCCATAACCGTGGTTCGCGGGCATCTAGAACTGCTAAACCCTGGCGACCCTCAAGATACTGCCCGCACCCGCGAACTGGCTTTAGAAGAACTCTCGCGAATGCACCGGCTAACCGAAGACCTGATTACCGTTGCCAAGAGTGATCGCCCCGACTTTATCCGTCCCGAACGGGTAGATATCGGCGATTTACTGATGGATGTCTTCGAAAATGCCACCCAATTAGGCAATTTCAACTGGCGAATCGATAACCTCACCATCGTCCCCACCACCGCTGATCCCCAACGCCTGCAGCAAGCATTACTCGCCCTCGCCCAAAATGCTTCTAAGTTTGCTACCGCCGGCACCGTAATTGCTCTGGGGGCGGGGATTGATTATCAGCAACCCCTACTGGATCAGCAAGGTAATCCGGTGCCCGCCGACACTATCACCGCTCCCAGCCTGCAGATGCTCTCGCAAGTTCCCCCGGTGGAAGGCACCCACCGCCTCAACCTGTGGGTACGTGACCAGGGAATCGGTATTGACCCCAAAGATCAAGAGCAAGTCTTTAGCCGTTTCATGCGGGTCAATCACTCCTATGCGGGATCCGGTCTGGGGCTTTCCATCGTAAACGCCATAGCGCAAGCCCATGGGGGAATTCTGCAAGTCCGATCCGCGCTTTCAGTTGGTTCGGTCTTTAATATCAGCCTGCCGATTTCAAATGATGATTGCAAAGATGAATTACAAGGAGAATAAAACATGACCAGTATTTTGGTGGTAGAGGACGAGCCCGGCATCTCCTCTTTTGTCGCTAAAGGACTAACTTCCGCCGGATACAACGTGACTGTAGTCGACAAAGGTGCAGACGCGATCTCGGGGGCTCTAGGCGGCGATTATTCCCTAATCGTCCTCGATATCGGCCTTCCCGATATGGACGGTTTCGAAGTACTAGAGCAGATTCGCGGTCAGGGAGCCACTTTACCGATTATTGTATTGACCGCCCGTTCATCGGTAGAGGACACTGTTTCCGGTCTGGAACAGGGTGCTGACGATTATATGTCGAAGCCTTTCCGTTTCGAGGAGCTGCTAGCGAGGATCCGGCTGCGGCTGAAGACCGCCAATTCTGAAGATCCCACCAATATGGTGCAAATCAATGTGGGGGGTCTGCACCTGGATTTGCGTACCCGCTGCGCCACCATTGACGGGGAACCGGTAGAGCTCTCAGCCCGCGAGTTCACGATGCTACAAGCCTTCATGGAACACCCTGACCAGGTTCTTTCTCGTTCCCAACTACTAGATATGGTTTGGGGATACGATTTCGACCCCGGCTCGAATGTGGTGGATGTATATGTACGTTACCTGCGCCGCAAGATTGGTTCGGAACGCATCGTAACCGTCCGTGGCATGGGATACCGCCTGGTAGTGATGTAATTTTTCCCTGCATTTTTGGGGTATATCACGGCTATCAAATCTTATAATTAAGTGCTTTGCTAGCTACCTATACCAATCGTTTATTTTCCAGTTACTACCAGAAAGAAAAAGATGACAACCGGTCGTTTTACTCTTCCCAGTGAAGAAAACTTTGCAGAAGAAACCGCACGTATCGGCGAACTTTGGGGCGCTGACGCCATCCGTAACGCAGATGGTACTCACCTTGACGAGGACGTGCTGAAGCTCGGGAAAAAAGTCTATTCGGCATATTTCCCCACCCGTGGACATAACGAGTTCATCAGTAAACATATGGAGCAGACCCCGCAGATTTACCTGCTATCTCAGCGGGTACTAGCGGAAGCTGATTCAGTGTCTATTCCCTATATGCAACGTTTCTATAGCGAACAGTTGCAGGCTAACCAAGACGCAGATCCCAAGAAATACTGGGAAGTTATTGACCGTACCACTGGTGAGGTTGTTGATCCTGGCAACTGGGATGTTGATTTCACCTTGCAGGTAGTGAAGATTTCTGATGCCAAGCCGATGCACGAATACACAGTGACTTTCCTGGCTTATATCATTTGGGATCCGGTGGAAATGTATAACCACCTGACTAATGATTGGGGGGACAAGGAACACGAGATTCCTTTCGATATTCGTAACCCCGAAACCCACCAGTTCGTGATGGACACTTTCCGTAAGTGGCTAAAGGATAATCCCCAAACCGATGTGGTACGGTTTACCACTTTCTTTTACCAGTTCACCCTGGTTTTTGATGAGAAACATCGGGAAAAAATTGTGGACTGGTTTGGCTATGCGGCAACCGTGTCACCGGAAGCTCTGGCCGAGTTTGAAAAAGCCAAGGGATACCAGATTCGCCCTGAAGATTTCGTAAATGGCGGAACCTATAATTCGACTTTCTGTATCCCCAGCAAGGCGCAGTTAGATTGGATTGATTTCGTCTCTGATTTCGTCCATGAAAACGTGAAAACCATGGTCAAGGACACTCATGATGCCGGTAAAGAGGCCATGATGTTCTTGGGGGATCAGTGGCTGGGCACCGAGCCCTATCGTGATGGTTTTGAAAAGCTTGGTTTAGACGCAGTGGTGGGTTCGATTGGAGATGGCACTACCACCCGCATGATTTCTGATATTCCCGGGGTTAAATACACCGAGGGTCGTTTCCTCCCCTATTTCTTCCCCGATACTTTCTACGAGGGTAATGACCCTAGTATTGAAGCCTTGGATAACTGGCGGAAGGCACGGCGCGCGATTTTGCGTAGCCCGATTGCCCGCATGGGTTATGGCGGTTATTTGAGCTTGGCCGCCAAATTCCCGAAGTTTGTGGACACGGTAACCGATATTGCTAACGAGTTCCGCGATATTCACGAGCAAACCGACAGTGAACCTGCTCAAGGGATTTTGAACGTGGCGATTGTGAATGCCTGGGGCAAGATGCGATCTTGGCAAGCATTTACGGTGGCACACGCCCTACCTAATAAATACAACCATTCCTATTACGGCATTTTGGAAGCACTATCCGGGATGCGGGTTAATGTGCGTTTTATCAGTTTCGAGGACGTGTTGAGTGATGGGATTGCCAGCGATATTGACGTGCTAATTAACGCCGGCCCTTACAATACTGCGTTTACTGGCGGGGACGTGTGGAATGATGGTCGCCTGGTTTCCATTATTCGCTCCTGGGTACGCCAGGGGGGCGCTTTTGTGGGGGTTGGTCAGCCAACTTCTAGTGACCGTCCCGGCCGCTTCTTCCAGTTAGCGGATGTGCTCGGCATTGACGAGGAACGCTACCACACTCTTTCGGTCGATAAGTATTTCCCCGAGGTCGTTTCTGAGCATTTCGTGACCGCTGATTTGGATAAGGGGGCGGCGATTGATTTTGGCGAACCGGTTCAAAATACTTTCCCCATCAGCGAAGACACCACTTTGATTTGCGCTGAGGACGGGCAGGTACAGTTGGCAGCTAACGAGTACGGTAAAGGTCGCGGGGTTTATATTTCCGGTCTTCCCTATTCGGCTGCTAATGCTCGTTTGTTGGAGCGGGTCTTGTTCTTCGCTTCTCATAACGAGGAAAAATATGCTGCCTGGAGTTCTTCTAATCCTCATTGTGAGGTGGCAGAGTTCGTTAAGGCCGGCAAGTACTGCGTCATCAACAACACCGAGAATCCGCAATCAACGGTAGTTTATTTGCCGGGAGGTCGCGAGGAAAGCTTCGATCTTCCTGGTAGTGGTATTGCTTGGCGGAACATTTAAGTAGCCCGATTTAACGGGTTCGCCTAAGCATTTCGGGTGGGTGGCATGAACAATGCCACCCACCCGATTTTTGGGTTAATACCCAAATTGTGTGTATTTTTCGGGCGTGTCGGGTTGGTTTAGTGT
>NZ_JAKNHJ010000017.1 GCF_022133705.1 Varibaculum cambriense | reverse complement strand
AAAACGTAGCGACGTTTTCCGAATTCTTATGCCCACCGCACCCACTCGGATAAAACCCAGCCTCCCCGCGATGTTACCGCCAGTGCCCAGCCGCGCCCCGCTCCCACCTGGCACATCATCTCGCTTCAGCTATACCTTTCACACGGTTCTATAGCTAGCCGAGCGCGCTGGGCGCTTAGGTATTAAGCGGGACAAAAGACCGGTTCCTGTACAACTTGCCCACCCCACCCCTATGCGCGGGACTAAGTTTTATCCGAGTCGGTTAGGCGGGCGTTAAATCCGAAAAGGCAACGCCTTTTCGGATTTTGGGCAGGAGGAAAAACTTATTCCCGTGCTTGCGAAGCGGGAGGAAAAACTTAGCCTCTCCGCGCGCTTTGCACCGGTTACATGACTTTCGTTTTTTCGATTTTCTGGGCGGTGTCGTGGATCCGTCCCGCAATCGTATGCCGCGAAACCACCCCGAGAGCCAGGTTCGGAATTAGGAATATCAGGATTATCAGCAGGTTATAGGCAAAGTCCCCTGCATAAATCCCAGCGATAGCCGAACGCATCAGGTTAATCGCATAAGTGGCGGGCAGCAAGGGGCTGATGTTTTGAAACCATTGCGGCAAAAGTTCCAGCGGATAGGCTCCGCCAGCTGCAGAAATCTGTAGTACCAACAGTAAGACTGCTAAGGCTTTACCGGCATTGGCAAGTGCTACCACCAGGGTATAAACGATATTGGTAAAGACGGTAGAAATTACCCATCCCGCCATAATCAGCAGGAAGGGGTGCGCTGGTTCGATTTCCACGAATACAATCAGCCCGAGCATAAGCAATGTGGATTGAGCCATCCCAATCATCCAGAACATAAAGTAACGTCCCAAGTACTCTTGAGCTCCGGTGAATAGAGGTTTTCTTGCGGTGGCTTTCGTGGTCGCTTTCGCACCCGAAGTCGGTTCTGGTTCGTCAGGTTTCGTGTCTGCCTCTTCTGAGCGAGACGATTCGCCCTCATCCGTTTCTGGATCATCGGAAGTATCTGCAGGTTTTCGGGCTGCAATCGTGTCCAGGTAGCGTTTACCTACATTCGCAGAAACGTCAGTGCGCAGAAAAACCCCGGCTAGGAGCGCCCCAACCCACAGGGCGATCACGGTAAAGAGTGGAGTCATACCTACCCCAAAAGTGGCGACTGGGAACACCGCCTTACGTTCTACCGCTACGGGGGAAGAAATCAAACGGGCAAAACCTTCGGGGTCAGCTCCCAAGGTGGTGGCAATTTGGTTCAAGCCTCCTTTTGCCCGGGCGGACGTAATCTGCTCATGCGCTTGGTTCAAGCGACTGGCACCGTCCCGCATCTTTTTAGCGGTATTGTCCAAGGTTTTTTGAGAGCGGCGCATAGTCTCGATCATCCCACCTGAACTTTCCGACAGGTCGGCTTGCACCGCCTGCAGATGCGAACGGAAAACCTCCACATTCTCTCCGGCAGATTCTAGGTTCTCCCGTAGGCTTTTTATTTTTGGCTGCAAGTTTTTCTCATAATTGGATCGAGCGGTGTCAATAGCCTGTTTTGCTTCTGCTATGGAACGTTTAGCCGTCTGCCTCAGCTCCCAATCGCGAGTTCCTCCTCGACGCAGGTCAGCGGCTATAGCGCCCAGCTGTTCCGAAAGTACTTGTTGGCGCGCAATCGCCGCGTCCATATCTGCCAGCAACCGGTCAACCGCAGGCTTGTCCCCCTGCCAATCTGCCCCTCCTGGCCTCAGTACCTGCTCAAGGGCGTCCCGCGTACGTTGGAAGCCAGCGATTTGTTTATCTAGCAGAGTCTGCAACTCTTCGATGGTGGCAGCACTGCTTTGGGTGGTGCTATTGGCGGAATCCAGCAATTTATCCAACTGTTTTTGCAGATTGGCAAGATTACTTCCTGCCAACTTCACCGCATCATCCAGCTCAGAGGAGATGGCCGCGAAGGGATTGGCGCTGCCCTGGGCACTTTTGCCCCCGGAATCGAGGGTGGACCCTATTGCCCCCTCGAAAGAGTCTTGTACCCCTGCAGCCAGTTGTTTGGCTCCGGTAGCTAGCGGCACTGCCGAACCTATCAAGGTAGACAAAGAACTGAATGTGTTCGCCCCCGAATTTAACTGTGCAGAAAGGGTTTCGAGGTGGTTGCTCAACCGATCCAGAGCTACCTGAGTGTCGGCAGTGTCTAGGTAATCGGACACGTCCTCAGCGATTCCTACGGTTACTTCAGCCAAGGTTTGCGAAAAAGTTGTGTTAATTTTCGCGGTGACGCCTTGCGCGCCTTGGTTGGTGAGATTTGCTGAAAGCGGGTTCTTCTTTTCGTTGGTGTACAGCGTGATATTTGCGGGGGCAGCCCCGCCAGCATAGAACGTGAACATGGAGTGAGAAAAATCCTTGGGCAATACAATTGCCGCGTAATACTCTCCCGAGCGCGCCCCTTCCAATGCCTTATCTTCGCTGGTTAATACCCAATCAAACTGGTCATTTACCGCCAGTTCCTTGAGTACGGTGTCTCCCACATTGACTTTTACGTTCAGGATTTTGCTGGTGTAACCCTCATCGGTGCTGGCAACGGCAATCTGCAATCTTCCCGAGTTTGAGAAGGGATTCCAGGTGGCCAGCACGTTGAACCAGGTGAAGAACAAAGGCACGGCAATCAATAGAACTATGGAAATCCGAACCATGATACTGCTGCGAATCTGACGGAAGTCGTCACGAATGATAAAAAATATTTCGTTCATCGTGTCTCCTCGCTACTTGCCGAGGCATCGGTTTCGCTCACCGACCTGTCTCCGCTTTGATCCGTCGTCTCTGCCGCTGGTGTTGCTCTTGTGAGGCGATGTTCCCCGCTACCCCAGTTTTTTCCGCCGCTCAGACCCTTGGAGCTACCCGCAGTTTTGCTTGCGTTTACTTGTCGCTGGCGAGCCAGAGATTCGAACAGTTCATCTTGCGTCAAATGCGACAGCCTCTCTGCTCGTTCTATGGAGCTTTTCAGCACGGCTACGCCAACTAAGGTTCCAATAATAGCGACTCCCCAAATAGCTAGTATTCCCAGGAGCACGGACTTACTGGCGGAGGTTATCCAGGAAATCATCCCTAGTACTACCAGTCCTAATATCCCCACGATACTCAGCCCATTAATCAAAGCGGGATAACGGGCATTGAACCCCTCTTGACGCAGCTTAATCCGGGTGGAAAACTCTTTCCGGTTAGCCAGAAGCGCAATGATGTTACTCAAACGGTAACCGCGACTTTGCAGCTGAACGTCTTCATTCACTACCAGTTCAGTGCGAGCCAAATCGTCGTAGAACAATTGGGTGAAGTAACCGAAACGCCGCCTGCCCAAATACCCCAGGAGGAACATCGTGACGCTCATGAGTAATAGAACGGATATAACATGCCAGTAACGCCCGTGATAGAACCCGCCGATAGTTTCTCGGATTGCATCAATGCCGTAAGAAAATGGGAGTATCGGGGAAAGCTGGCGGAAGAATCTGGGCATGAGCTCGATCGGATAAATACCCGAGGCACCGGGAATCTGCAACACTACCAGCAAGATTGCCAGCGCTCGCCCCACGTGACTGAATGCAGCGGCCAAGGCATAGATAATTGCCAAATAACACGGCCCAATCAGCATGGAGGTAGCAATGAAAGCGGGAGCGCTGGCCGCTTTCACTCCCAACAGTAAACTGCCCACGCTAACGATCAACCCCTGCCCGATAGACAACGCACCGGAGAGCATAAATCGTCCCAGATAAGCCGAGCGCAAACTCAACCAGTCAAAGCCGTCTTTATCGACTTCTACTCGGAAAATAATGACCAGAATAAGTGCACCAATCCACATAGAAAGATTGATGAACATAGCTGCCATTCCCGAGCCATAAGAGTTGATGGGGAACAGTGTCTTTTGGTCGAATTTCACCGGCGCGGTCAGGTAGCGCCCAATATTAGTTGAATCCAGGCCTATAACTGTTTTCAAAGTGCCTGTCCGGAGGGCGGTTGCCAGCGCGGCCACATCGGTTTGCGCTCCGCGAGCCGTAGTAGACAACCCGTTTAGGTCCCCCTGCACCTGGTCAAGCACATTTTGCGTGTTAACAATCTGCTCATCAACGCCGCGGGTCAGCGCCGAAATCTCTCTAAGAGAAATCCGCGCAACACTCACCGCGGATTTAATGGCTCCCAGCTGTTGTGACAGCTGCGTCACCCGGGCATTTAGCGCAGAGGCAGCCTTAGCGGACTGTTCACGTAGACCAGTGGCGTTGCGTTGCGCATCGGATAGAGACTGGTCAAAGGATTTCATCAGCGTTTTTAAATCCTCGGCGGTCTTTGCCGCGTCTGACCCGGTTTTCCCGACCACAGCGAGCAGATTCTCCATCTCATCCAGCTGGGTTTTCAGCTTGGTAGCAAGCTTTTGCGTCTGCGGGAATCTTTCCAAAACCGCAATCTGATCACGCATTTTCGTTATTGAATCATTCGCCCTCTTAATTCCTGACTGCAGCTGCGAATCCATTTCGGTGAGTTTATTCGCTGCATTAGACACCGCTGAATTAGCCGCCGCCGAGGACTCATTTAGCGCCTTTTGAGCGTTAATACTGGCTTGTCCCGCCTTAACAGCAAATTCGGAAGCATCGGATACCACCGTTCCTAGAATGCCTTGGGCATCCTGCAAAGCCGCCGAAACATCAGCCAATGCCGGATCAGCTGCAGAAAGCGCAGACCGGACTTTTTTCATAGTCTGTAAGGAACCCGCCAAAGAGGTATTGGCGGAGTCCAAGGCACCTTGCGCATCATTGAGATCCCGGTTGATACCGCCCAAGGCATCCAGAGTGCTTCCTTCAGCGCCAAGAATACTCGCGTCGATCTCTAAACCACCCTCACGCAGAGCCTGCGCAATGGCTTCACCGACTTTTCCCCGGAAAGCTGAGGTGATTTGAATATCGAGTTCATTTGCTCCGGCATCGGTAATTTTGGGCGCAATAGCGCCTTTCTTTTCATTGACGCAGTATTCAACAGTCGGCTGTTTACGTTTGCCGCTAAAAATATCGACTAAGTCTTCGCTAAAGGTTTTCGGGATAACTAAAGTTGCATACACTTCCCCGGTTCTGATTTTGTGATCGGCAGTGTCTTGATCGGTAAACTGCCAGCCGAGCTGGTCATTGTCTGATAATTGTTCGACTACGAGGTCACCAACATTGAGCTTACCGGTCAGCGCAGAGGAGGCTCCCGCATCGTTATTCACTACCGCAATAGGCAGATTTCCCGTTTCCACATAGGGGTTCCAAAAAGCCAAAATGTTCAGCCAGGTATAAAGGGCTGGGGTAACCAAGATACCGAATACGATAATTAGGGAAAGCGGAACCGCAATAATCCGCTTCAAGTCCCGAGTGAACACCCGCCAACTATCTCTCACCGTCTAATCATAACCTCACGTTAGAATTCTGACAGTTCCCGCTGCGCCCCTTAGTATTCGCCCCTGGAAGAATCCCGGTGCCACAGAGTTTTGCGCGTTCACCACCAGATTTAGGTCAGTAAACCTGCCCGATTTTAGAGTCCTAAAAACTCTTTGACCTTTGGGAGTTCACTTTGCATCTGCTGGTAGCCAGCGGAAAAATTCTCTTCCAGCTTGGCGGGATTATCTTCAAAATTCGCCACCCCCATATGCTGCGGATAAAACACATAAGCTTTACCTTCCGATTCCAACCTCTCTAGTTCGGCTCGGGTCCGGTTGTAATTGATAGGGCGTTCAATGACCGCCTTAGCAGCCTTCGGGTAACGAGTTAGCAAGCAGCGGTATGCCAAATCAGGTAAGCGGTTTTCTTTAACATATTCCCGCGGACGGGTCAGCAGAACCAGGAACTTTTCGTATCCATCTGCCTGCGCCACGTCCAAAGGAATTCCGCCACTGGGACCTATTGCCCCGTCCATGCAGGCCTCACCGGCAATATAAGTGACTCGGGTAGCTATAGGCATCGATCCCGAGGCCTTGCATACGTGGGTCAGCTTTTGCTCCGAATCCACCTGATTGCGTGAGAAATATAGTTCCTCTCCACGCTGCGCGTTATATACCCCTACCCGCCATTCGGCGGGATTTGCTGTAAAACGCCCGTAGTCCAGCTCGAGCATTCCCCCAGGTTCGGTCAGGTCGTAGTACATGTGGTGAGTGTCGAAAACCCCTTTACCTTTTACTGCTGTTTTCCATCCGCCAAAATCGGGGTCGGTGCTAATATCAATGAAGCAGCGTTTAGAACGCTGTGGAAGACGCGCCAAATAGTTCACCAAGTTGGTAGCACCTGCGGAAATTCCGGCGACATAATTCAAGTAGATTCCTGACTCCAAGAGCATATTTATTGCCCCCGCAGTGTAGCTACCCCGCATTCCCCCACCTTCGAGCAGCAATGCAGTGTCAAAGACATTATTCTCAAACTGTTCCATACCGTCTCACCCCAAAAACAATCATACGGCTTGCCATAGTACCTGATTCCGGGAACTTTAGCGCCCCCAACAACCGGTCAAACCTAGCCTCCCGACTGTCACTACCAGTAACTGACGATACGAGACGGGCTATGAAAGCACTCCGGAGACCCCGTGAGTCCACGCAGGCTGGTTTCCGCCTCTCACCTGCCTGGGGGCGGGGGATAAGTTTTTCCTCCTGCCTAGGCTAGTCCGGTGTGCGGGAAGGCTGGGTTTTTCCTCCCGCCCAAGAAATTCGGAAAACGTAGCGACGTTTTCCGAATTCTTATGCCCACCGCACCCACTCGGATAAAACCCAGCCTCCCCGCGATGTCACTGTCAGCGCTCGGCGCGCAGGTAATAAACGCGAAATAAGATCGGTTCCTGCAAAACTTGCCCGCCCCACCACTATGCACGGGAATAAGTTTTATCCGAGTCGGTTAGGCGGGCGTTAAATCCGAAAAGGCAACGCCTTTTCGGATTTTGGGCAGGAGGAAAAACTTATTCCCGTGCTGGGCGGAGAGAGAGGAAAAACCTAGCCTCCCTGCCCACATTTGCCAAACTTGCTACATGCTAGGACGCAGGGTTTGCAGCATGCGCTCTGCCCACTGGGCATTCGGCTCCACTTTAGAGCGCACTTTCGAGGCCGCCAGTTCATCACTGGCGAGCTGAGCTGCTACCTGTGCATCTAGGTGCGGAACCTTCATGGTGGCAGTGCCGGGTACCAAATCCAGGCGCACCCCGGCCAGTCCCAGATGCCGCTGCAGGGGACCGGCACTGGTAGTCACCGATTGGGCTCGCTCATGAGGCGCAAAGGTAACTTTGCGTCTAAGCCACCCATCACGATAGATAAGCACGGTATCGGTAGCAGCAAAGGCGCGGCGCAAACGGGCAAAGGGATCTAGCAACTTGGCTTTTTTACCAATGGAAATGAAAGAACCCACCGAATCCGAGTTCTTACCGTTGAAAGCCGTCTGTAGCAGTTTTTCACTTTCTGCGCCCTCGTTAATCCCTAAATCTCGAATCGCCATGTCTAAAATAATTTTTGCTTGCTCCAAAGTTCCTACTGGTAAAAGCAGGTTATCGGCAGCTTGCTTCTTTTGGTCGCCACTGGTTTCCACCCCATGCCCGGCGAGGGTAACTTCTGCTTGCCACCATCCAAAAGGTCGCCACAATAAAGGTTGCAGAAAGCGAATTGCGTGAATCCGTCCCGGCGGCAAGGTCTGGGATTTGAGCGCAAGCAGACCCGAGGTGACCCGGATACCGTCGTGCGTAATATTGGCACTGAAATTGAAACCGGAGTTAAAACGCGACCAGGCATAAGACAGTATCATCAGGGGAATAATTCCAATGGAAATAATGGTGGGGATGATGCTTCCCGCGACTATCCCCTGCACAGTTAGATCCGCCATGATGAACAGTACGATGGCGCCAACCGCCACGATCAGCGCCATTAGTAGCAACCAGACTGTTTGGGAAGTCAACAGCACAGAGGCGATCAGGCGTCCTGGGGAAACCCGATAAACTTCGTATTCGTCTGCAGCTAAGTGGTAATCGTCCTCGGCAAAAAGCGCAGTCCCCGCCAAACCTTGGCCACGCTGCTGTGGGGAATGCTCACTAGGGAGGGGGCGCCCCGCTATCCGGGCTACTACTTCCCGGCGGGCTTGATCTAAATATTTATTGGCCAGAAACTGGATTTCTACCCGCGAGCCTTGCCCACCTGCCGACTCCACACGCAAGGCTCCCAATCCAAATATACGAGCAGCTAAGGGTCGATAGACATCTACTGATTGCACGCGATCTAGGGGAATCTTCCGGTGTTTTTTAAAGAAAATCCCGCGGCGATACTGCACATCGGTAGCGGTTACTATCCAAGAGGTCGCTCGCCAGGCGAAATACAGGTAGATGATTAACAGCGTTAGCATCGCCAGCGGTACCGCAATCACTAGCAGCAATATTCCCGGATGTCCCGGTACGTTTTCCCGGAGGTTCTTGATCAGCATGATCACGTTATTAAGCGACTGGGTTAGGACGACTACCACTATGATCACCAGAGCCTGCCACACTTGTAGCAGCGGGGTGAGCCAGTGTACTCGTCGCCAAGCAGATTCTGCTACCCGACCAGCGGGGGCACTAACAGAATCGGCCACGGTCAGGGAATGCTGTCTGTCAGCAGTTGTGGCAGCGGTCTCCTCGGAATATCCCGAAGAGTTTTCATTTGTTACTTCGTGGTATTGATCGCCCATCTAAATACCCTCAAGATTGGTTTCAGCAAGTTCCGAAATTTCTTCCCGCAATTGCGCGGCCTCTTCGCGAGGAATTCCCGGCAGCTGTGCATCGGTAGTTGCCGAAGCGGTATGCAGTTTTACCTGTGCAATCCCGAAATGACGAGCAACCGGTCCTTCTTCTACGTCCACATATTGCAGCCTGCCCAAGGGAACCACAGTTAAGGATTTGAACATTATCCCCTTGCGAATCTGCAAGTCCGTTCCGGTAACTGCCCAGCCCATAGCGCGCACTTGTCGCGGAATTAGCCATAGCAGCCAAAGAGCTATTCCCAGCACCAGTGCGATCACCCCCAGACCGATCCATTTTTCGGGGAGGGCTAAAAATAGAATTATCGCTACTGCTGCGAAGCAAAGTAGAAAAAATGCTACTGCTGCCAAACGTACCTTAATAAGTTCCAGGGAAACCGGACGAAACTTCACCCCTGCCGGTGCGAATGGATCTAACTGAGAGGAAACCATCTAATGTCCTTTTTTGCTTTTATCCTATCAGCACCATTCTCAGCACTCAGAGCGGGGGCATTAATCTCTCCCATTGACACGGAGCCAGCGCCCCTTTGACGCTTGCCCTCGCAGAAGACCTATAGATAGCGCCAGGCTATTGCCCATTTGTTAAGGACTACTGTCCTTTTTAGTGTTTGCTTATTTTGAACACATTTTTGGGCACAAAAAACCCCGGGCAGTTGAGGGATGCCCGGGGTTTTTTCAGGTAGTAAGAGGATCTACCCGATCATAAAGGAACGTGTAAGGCTGATAGCACCGGCTGCACCGATGCCACCCAAGATAACGATTCCGGCGAGGGAACCGGCGCCGCCCATGCGGTCAATCGCGGAGAGATTGTTGGCCGCATAAGCCGTAGCATCAACATCGTTAGCGGTTAGGTTGCCGCTAACTTCGGTCGTACGAGCCTGAATCTGAACGGTGGTCTGAACGCCCTCATTGGACAGCCCCTCGGCAGCCTGTGCGGTCAGCACGCCAGCAGGAATCAACGCTGCCGCAGCGATTCCGCAAGCGGCCATCTTCTTGATCGAAGTTCCCTTGTTCATTTCAGTCTCCCTCACGACCTGAATTCTTTCTTGTTGGTATTAATATTACCACCCGGTCAAATGAAAGCAAGCTAATTGCTCTAATTTATGCGTGATCTACGTCACGATTCGCAAAAACTTATGTAGTGGAAAGTAGGCCAGTTTTAGAATTAATGCCTCTATCAGCCATTATAGACACTTTATGGATTGTAACAAACTGATAACGCCAATACTTACCATCCGGTAAGTATTGGCAATTTTTAGGGTTTTCTCCCTAAAAACCATTGAACTGTGACCTAGATTTAATAACTTTTTCATCACTTCAAATCTTTTAGTGCCCGCGCTCACATAAAGTGTTCTATGCACCTACCGCATTACTTCCACCAGAAGAGCTACCCTCGCCCAGGCACCTAAGTACATCCTCTCGGGATTCGCTCTCTACGTATATATAGAGTGCGCAGAAAACCGAGCTTGCCCGGCTACTTCAACCCACAAGCGCGGCATAGTTGATAATCTAAAACCGTGAATGACATGGATAATTTCCTTCCCTTAGCTGCAATGGCCGCTGCCGCGCTACCCGAAACTGACTTCGTTTCGCTATGCTCGCCTCGATTTGAAACCGAAGATCTGCGCGTATGCGCAGTCAAAGATACCGCTGAACGCAAGTGGCTAGTGAACTGTCCTACCACTGAACACGCGGACAAGCAGCTACTAACCCAAACCCAGATTATGCAGGAGCTCTCCCACGACGGCGCGCGCCTGCCCTTCCACCTCCCCTGGCCATCCCACACAGTGCGAATAGTGGGAGGAAAACATGCCCTCGTCCATCCCGCTTTCCCCGGAAGGCCTGCTCAATCAGAAGATTTTACGGTTTCCGATAAGCTTGCTGCCTCCCTAGGGGAAGCGCTAGCTGCGCTGCACGAGCTACCCGCCCGGGTTTTGCAAGCCAGTGAGCGTCCCACCTTTTCTGCCGACCAGATTCGCCGGCCTTGGCTAAGCCTACTTGATGAAGCTGCCCCTACCCAGGCCGTACCGCCCCGGCTGTGGCAACGTTGGGAGGAACGCTTAGAAGATATTTCCCTCTGGCGTTTCGCTAGTGCCTTTATCCACGCAGATTTGCAAGAAAGCTACCTATATATAGATAAAGAAACTATCAGTGGCATCACCGGGTTCGGACAGGCTCGATTTGGTGATCCTGCCCGTGACTTAGCCTGGGTGGTTTCCTCATCCTCCGATGAGTTCGCCAAAGCAGTCCTAGAGCAGTATCGAAAACTCCGGCTTTACGAAGACCCGGAACTTAACACGCGAATTGAGCTTAATTCGGAGTTAGTACTCTTGGAATGGCTTATGCACGGGGTGCACCAAAACAGTAAAGAAATCATCACTGATGCTCGCGAGTTAATTACCCAGTTAGCAGACACCCTAGATAGTACCGGGCTGCTACCCGCCCTCCGCGATGACTCTACCCAGAAGCATCATGACTCCCGCGAAGAAGACGCCACCGCTAATCCGGGAGATTCCTCTGCCAGCGAGCCACTAGCGACTAGGGAAGAATCCGTAGCCGAGGACGAGGACGGGATAGTCACTGATAACTCAGTAGCTAACGAGAACGCATAGGTATCAAAAGTACCTAGACCAGATGTGGGAATAGCTCTTCGAGTTTTTGGGGAAGGCTTAAGCGCTCACTCCATTCGTCCAGATTGCATACTAAGTCATAGCGCACAAAATAAAGTGCCGCCTCTACCTCTTCCAAGTTCAGTCCCAGCGAATCGGCGTAAACCAGGCGATAAGTATTGATTTGGCGCATATAGTTCGCTACCGCATCTTCGTTTTCTGCGCTTATATTGCCGGAACTATCAAAGGTTAAGGCATCGGTTTTCCAGTCAATAATCGTAGGCTTGCCGGTAGCGGGATTGCGCATAATCGCATCGATGCGTGCCACTAATTTGGTCGCCATCGGCGCCGCGAATTCAATCTCGGACTCCAGATACTCCCAACCGCGATCAGGGTGCACGATTCCAGATTTCCATTTTTGCTGTAGTCTCTGCAGCGATTTAAGCAGCCCTTTATCTAGATCCTGGGGAACCGAATACACACAACCGCGCAGTTCTTGATCAACCCACTGGTGGAACAAGGTACCTACCGTAGCGCCTCCGGAAGGAAATGCTGGCAGTGGACGCCGTTGGCTCAACGCAAACCCCTCCGGATCCTCCTGTAATTTGCGCGCCCGCGTAACCCCACTTGAAACCGGAAGCTCCACTTGACCCTGCTTTTCCTTTTCCGCTTGTTCATCCCGAGTTAGCTGTACTGCTTGAAGCATCCAATCGGAATGTTTAGCTGCGATAGTTAATAGTTCTTCGGGATCTTCGGCAGACAATAAACTATGGAGCCAGCGATCATCTTGCGCGCCTGCTATTAGCGTCCTCAGTTCATTGGCGGCACTGGAAAGCCGCGATAGCTGTACAGATGGAGGCGTCGGCCAGAGGACTTCGCTGGGTAGTGGCATCCAGTCATCTTCTTCCGCCGGTTTCCGGTTTCGCAATTCCCGCATTTTCCCACTGGGATCTATCTCCACTAAGAACTGGGAGGGTACCCGTTCAGTGCTGGTGGTAGCGGTGTGCGCGCTGCCGCCAATTAATAGTTCCGACTCCGCGCGAGTAAAAGCCACATAGGCCAGGCGCCGGTCAGCTAACTGCGAGGTAAATCCCAAAGCACATTTATAGCTTTCTATAACTTTGGGATTATCGGAATAGGCCTGTTCTGCAAAGTCATAACCGCTTTTTTCCAGGCCGCGCTCGATAGTTGGTAGTACTTCCTTATCTGGGCGTAAGTCATAGGGAATCATCGCGACATCGGTAATCCAAGATGATTCACTGCATTTACCGTTCCCCGCTTTAAAGGGAGCTTTGGGAAGGTTTCCCTGGTGGGTGCGGCTTTCATCTAGGCCCGGAATTGCGACCCAAGTCCATTCCAGGCCTTTGGCGGCGTGAATAGTCATTAGTTGAATAGCGTTCGGATCAGGCTCCTGTAAGGGCATGTCGAGGCCAGAGCCTTGTTCATCCGCGAGCCGGAGCCAGTCTAAAAAGCTGTGCAGATTCGCGCTGACTCCACTGGATTCATATTCGCGGGCGATTTTGACAAAGCTTTCTAGGCAACGCTCGGACACTCCCCCGTCTGGGCGGATTTTTACATCCAAGTCCAGACGTAAAGCAAAAATCGTGCGTTGTACTAGCAAACCGAGGGGGTCATGGATATGACGACGCACAGTAGCCAACTGGGTGCGGAGAATACTCAGGCGCCGATGCGCTTCGGCGCTAAAGGCGCTGCCAGCTCCCGGGCACGTCCATCCCACTTCCGGGAGTTTATCTAGCGCATCCATTAGGAAGGCTTGGGGATTAATATCGGGGTTTTCATCAGGATTGGCCAAATACCTTGCCCATCTCCACAGCAGGTCAATATCTGCCGGGCTTATGCCGCACCCGGTAATTAGCCGCATCAGGTAATCCCCTTGTCCGGCATCTGCGGATACTTGCAGTGCCGCAATCACGTCGGCAACTGCCGGATCATAGATGAGTCCTGCCACCCCGGTGACCTCTACTGGAAGTCCCCGTCGGCGTAGCGCCTGAGTGATTAGCGGACCTTGGGAATGCTTGCGCAGTAACACTGCCCCCGTAGGCAGGCTTTCCTGCTTTTGCGGTGGAAGCTGCTTATTTTTGAGAGCTATCTCGTCGCGTTTCCTCCAGCGCTCAGCAAAAAAATCCGCCACCAGTTCGGCTTCTTCTTCGCAGTCTTTTGCAAAGTAGAAATGGACTTTTCCGGCCTCGTCCCGCTTTTGCGGACAGGTAATCAGTTCTTTAGCTTTTACCGAGGACGCGGGAGCGGCAAAAACATCGGGAGCAGGAGCGGGATCTAGCTTATATTCCGGGTTAGGAACCTGAGTCAAGAAGCGAATTTGCTGCTCAACCTGCTGGGCGCTTTCTCCGTCCGCAAGTTTACTTAAAGGCAATACCACCTGATTTGCTACCTTTAAAACCTCTTCCCGGTTGCGATAGGTGACCGGCATATCCTGGATATGATTGGTCATTTCTTGAGGGGCAACCCCGAATTCGGTTAAGAAATTTTGCATCGAAAGCTCAGAGGCACCCCGCCAGTCGTAGATAGCCTGGTTGGGGTCACCTACTGCCATCGCGCCTTTACCAGTAAAAATAGTAGAAAATAGTTTTAGCTGCGCTACGGAAGTATCTTGAAACTCGTCCAGCAATATCACGTCATAGCGTTGGCGCAGCGCACCCCGTATATCGGGGAAACGGGAAACTAGCATAGCCGCATAGTAGATTTGATCAGCATATTCGAGGTAACCATTTTCTTTTTTGTATTCCTCGTAGCTTTCAAAAATATTTAGTAGCTCACTGCGATGAGTTAATGAATCCAAGAATTCTTGCATCTTAGCATTCGGTTTCTGCGACCTTCCTTTCGGCTTGCCTAAGCTATAAAGTTCCCGCATCTGCTCTAACCCGGCTCGCACCTTTGCGATGTCTAATAGCTGGTCGCGTACCTGGGAACCGATAGCTAGAGCCCTACCTGCCGTAGTAGCCACAGTTTTATCAGTAGTTAAATCTCCCGGCCAGGTACTGACAATTTCGTACATAATCTGCCAGCGACGCGCCTCATCTAATAGCATGCTTGCCGGAGAAATCCCCAAACGCGAACCATATTGGTGCACAATCTGGTTTGCAAAAGCATTATAGGTAGAGGTTACCGGCAGGATCGTCCCGCCGGTCTCCGGATCGGTTAATACCTCTGCTACCTCAGAAAAGTCGGGGTTAGCTGCTAAGACCTGCAGGTTATCTCGCAGGCGGCTAGCCAGTTCTGCATCCGCCTTATTTGAAAAGGTAAGCCCCAGCACCCGATCGGGAGCGACTAAGCCGTTGGCCACCAGATATACTACTCGAAACGCCATGGTGGCAGTTTTTCCGGCACCGGCACCAGCAATAGCCATCATTGGTTGATCAACAGGGGCAGTAATAACTTTTTCTTGATCTTCATTCGGCGAATACTGTCCAATGGCTGCCGCAATCTGCGCTGGAGAGTAGCGAATATTTGGGGTATCATTCATAGCACTTGTTCTCCTTCAGCTTTTAGGGGACAACTAGAACGCAGGGAACAACGGTCACATCGCGGGTTTTCCACCGCCCGAAATACCGACCCGGAAACCACTTTTGCCGCCTGGATAATATTGTCGAGCAATAATCCTTTTTGCTCATCAGTTAACGGCGCTTGCACCATTTCTTTCGCGATTTCTTCATAGTCAGTTTCTCCCCTAGCTTTCCGTTTATGCTTGGAAAGATAGATCAAACTTGCGCTTTGAATCTGTTCTGGTGACCTGGCTAGCACTGGTGCCAGCATCTGGCGGGACCGGCTATCTCCTCCTAGCAGCGCAGCTTCTAAAACCAATTGGTAGCAGGCAAGCTGCAAATGTTCCGCTAGTTCCTTTTCGCTAGGAACCGTCTTGCCCGTCTTAAAATCGACTATTCTTATCCCGTCCTCGCCAGCTTCTAAACGATCTAGTCGGGCGGCCACCATCGCTGCGTCGGATACCACCGCATAGGAGCTAATTTCGGTTACCGCCGGCATTTTATGATCATCTAGATAGCGGCTGAGGCGGCGCACCATTTCTTCTCGTTTTTTCCCGTCTTGGCGCGAAAAGAAGGCTTCTGTTTCTTGTGGCCAGTGGGCGTAGAAGAACGCCAAACGCTCTGACAAGCTACTGTTAGTCATTTCTTCAGCAATCTGGTGCACGAGAGTTCCCCAAGCGGCGTGACCGGTAGCCTCGACTTTTTCCCCTCCCCGCCGTGAGAGCAGCCAGCGGAATTCGCATTCGTTCAGATTTTCTAAAGCAGAGGGCGATATTACTGCCCGGCTACCAGTAGATTTTAGTCCGGCGGGATTCGTCCACCAGTCACTATCTATTCCTACCTGACGCCAAGTATCAGGATTGGCGAACCGAGCTCCTTTAGAAGCTAGAAACGCTAAAGTTTCCACTGCTTTTTGGCGAGTTTCCCCATCCGTGTTACTGGCGAGCACTCCCCTTAGGTGTCCCACCAGGGAACGCAATGAAGGGAATAACTGATGATCACCGCGGTTTTCGGTTTGCAGATTCTCGCCGGCTCCCAGCTGTTGATCCCAATCACTGCCCAGGTATTGCGCGACAGAAAAATTGCTAGTTTCCAAGCGGGCATGCAGATTATCAAAAAATATTGAAGGGTTTTCCTCAGCGTCGCTGCACACGGTAACCAACATTTTGCTGCGAGCTCGACTGAGGGCGGATCTTGCCAGGCATCGTTCCCTCTCTAAGGCACGACTGCGAGATTCCCCAGGAGCAAACTGTAGCTTTCCAGTGGGACTAAGCAGAGCGGTGGCATGGAGCAGATCCGAGATTTCCCCAGAGCGCAGTAGGGAACCGCGCTCGGAAATAGCCGGCCATTGCCCGTCCTGCATTCCAATGATTGCGCAGGTATCCCAGGTGCGTCCGGCCGCAGAAAACACGGTTTCCAAAGCTACCGCCGAACCTATCCCATGAGTGCCGGTTAGCACGTCCTCGGCTTGGGTTTGTCGCAAGAGCACCTGGCAGTATGCCCGCATATCGGCATTTAAGTGGCGCTGTGACCAAATCTCGGCGTGGCGAACCAAGGCAATAACCGCATCTAAGGCTTGATCAGCAAACTCGTCTCCAGAAAGGGCGCGCTGACACCAAGAATCTTCAAGATTCAGCAAATCCCAAATTTTTTCTAGAACCACTAGCGGAGGCTCTTCCAACTTGGATAATGCTGCAGTTAAAACTTGGTGACAGAGAATAAAGATCTGTCCGCCCCCTACCATTTCCACCTGGGTAAGTGGGAAACGGGGGGTGCCGATGGAAGCATAAAAGTCTTCTATTTTTGCTTCTACAGCGATATCGGCGCCCACTAACGCGCGTTCCAAGCGCAGCATCTGCAGGGAATCCAAAGCGAAAAGCGGAGAGCGCAACAGGTGTCGAATTGCTTTACCTCGCGGAGAAACTAGCTTGTCATCAAGTAGATACTGCGAGGTAGACCAAGAAGTATTATCTGAGCTGGAAGGAGTGGGGCTATATTTACTCCTCTGTTTTGCGAGCTCGCTTTGTCCCGGCAGAGTAAAAAGTGACAATATGGCGCCCGTAACTTGGTTCGCTTTGAAAAGTATCGGCCTTTGCCGCTCATTTACGGGAATCTCCAGGCCCCGTAAAAGCGAAACTATTTCGTCTAGCTGGGAGCGGTTCCGCGCAATAATCGCCATATCTGCCCACGGGACTTGCCGAATTAGGTGCTGATAGCGGAGATATTCCGCGATCGCCCGAGCTTGGGAGGAAACGGTAGAAAACTCCGCAAATTTTTGTTCGCGCTTACTATCGCAGTCCGCCTTAGCGCTGAGGGGATCTAAAAGCTGCAACCCTCCCGAAGTTTCCCGGAAAGACTCTTCTAGCGTGACCAGAGGGCATTTCAGCTGCTCGGCCAGGTAACTACCGCCGTGGGGGTAACCCCCACGGAAGGTTTCCACCGCCACCTCCGGATTGTAGAGGGCAAAAACTTTCGTGCCTCTCTTTCCCATTTCTGTTAGCAGACGCACAGTAGAGGCCGGGCAATCTTGCAGGTCGTCAACTACCACCCAGTCAGGAAGCTGGGGCGGTGATAGTAATGCGGCGTCGCGTTCCCAGCCGTTTAAGACTTGACCAGCGCGATCTTGCATCCGCGCCGCATCCCAGCTGTTGTCTTTATAAGAGGGCTCGTATTGACTAAGCAATACCGCCGCCGCCTGCCACTCGGCAACCGCGAGTTCGCTACCTAACTCATCTAGACGTTGCGCGCTGATTCCCCAATGGGCACAGGTGGCAAACAGGGCACGCATTTCTGAACAGAAATAATCAGTTTGCCTGACCTCAGGGGTGATATATTCCGGCCAAGGCGCATCTACCTGCTTTAATAGTTCCTGAATCCGGGCGTCTTCTTGTGATCCGGTCAGCAATACCGGTTCGGGGAGTTGTTCGCGCCGCGCGCTAGCAAAATCTGTAAGTACCTGGAAAGCCAAGGCAGTAGGGGTAATGAATGGACGAGAGATAGGAAGTTTTCGACTCGCCCGCGCGGTATTTAAGTATTCTGCTCGCGCGCGGGAAGGAGCTATTCCTATTATCTGTTTGTGGTGGCGGTGAAGTAACTCCATAGCTGCCAGAGCCAAAATGGTTTTCCCGCTGCCAGCTGGCCCCCGCACTATTAGCGAACTAGGCGATTGCAGCTGTTCAAGTAACTGCTTTTCCTTTTCTCCTAGCTTCGGAATCTCCAATTCGGCAGGGAAAGGAACGGCGTGCAGACTAAAAGACATACAAATAATTATAGGAAAAACTTCAGTTCCGGTAGTGGGTTGGTTGCTCTGGCGCGATTTCCCGCTACCCGATTCGGATCCACTGCAGGTACCCCGGAAACTCGCCCTCAACTCCCAACACGCAGGCAGGATTTTGCGTAGTAGGTGGCAGCTAGGATTGGAAAGCGTATCCAAAGCTTTAGCTATTAGCTAGCAAGCGGGCAGCGCCCGGTGGCAAGCAGGTAGGATAAGGCTAGACGATTGTAAAACGGAGGAAAACGTGAATATCTCACTGGGACTTAAAGGTGTAGCTAAAACTTTAGAGCTGGAAGTAGCTATGGATGCTGACCAGATTAAAACCACTTTACAGGCAGCTTTAGATAAGCCCGAAGAGTTGCTATCGCTAACTAATAAGCAGGGTCAGCAGGTACTGATCAACCCGCGTCTAATCGCCTATTGCCAGATAAGCGAAACACAACCGCAGCGGGTGGGTTTCGGAATCGGCTAAACACCCGGCCTACCCGGGCGTTATATTTCTGCAGCTATCAAGCCTTCAGTCCGGTACGCTCCATTCGAGCCCGGTGATGTTCCTTGATCGCCTCGGGAATATCTTCCCCGTCCTCAGCCGTTAATTCGGGATAGCCCACAATGGCCTGACGGAAAGTAGAACGCACATCTCCGAGCACCCGCCGTCCCCACAGGGACAGCCTGGCCGGTACCGTCACCTGAGTAGCACACGCCTGAGTGATTACCGGCGCCGCCCAAGCTTCTTGCCCGCAGTCCCAGGAGACCTCGGAAAGCTCTGCTTGTGCTGGCGAGGAGAGTCCCGCAGTTAAGCTACGGTTGAAATCGGACATGGCTCCAATCGTTACGTAACTTTTGACGAGGCGTTCATACCAGTCAGTAGGACGCAAACGTTCCTCTAGCTGGACGGTCAGTCCCATATATTGCTTCATCTCTTCTGGTAGATCAACCCCGAGGTTTTGGCTAACCTGGGCTACTTTTTGATAGTTTTCCCAAGCCCGAGCCGACATGCCCCCTAAGGCGATTTCTTGATCCACCGTGGGGCATAGCGAAGCGTCTTTTGCTAGCCGCTGCTGCATAGCCAGGGTGAAGTATCCGATAAGTCCCAGTCTCTGTGCGTCACTCACCCTCTTAGACTAACGCGCCTTGGGGTTTGATTCTCGCTTTTGAACAGGCTCCAGTCGCTTCTAGCGTTCAAAGTTGCTTCTAAATAACTGTAAGTTGCGTTACCCATATTGTTTCCCCTCCCAGACGGTGGGTTAGGATGGAAGAGAAGAAGACGGGTTGACCGATCGTTTTCGTAAACGAAGTATTTTTAATAGGGCATCTCGCCCCGGCCTCTCATGTGCAGAGCCAAGATTTTTTGCGATCGGCTACCTCCATAGTTCCAGGGGACAATCCCCGTGAAAGGTATTCGATTGACAACTGAAGAAAATACACAAGCAACCAGTGGAATTGCTGACACTTCCGCAGCACACGAGCCACAGATTGAGCAGGCGCAAGCCGATGTAGTGGGCGATTCCTCTATAGATCTTTCCGAAAAAACTTTTGCTGATTTCGGGGTCTCTGCTCCGCAATGCCAGGCTCTTGAAGATGCCGGAATCATCCACCCCTTCCCGATTCAAGCCCTCACTTTGCCGGTAGCGCTCGGGCGCCACGATATTATCGGCCAAGCTAAGACCGGTACTGGTAAAACTTTGGGGTTTGCGCTCCCGGTTTTGGAGGACGTGGTGGCTCCAGATGAGGACGGCTACGAAGACCTGCTAGACCCTGGCCATCCGCAAGCCTTAATCGTCTTGCCCACCCGGGAGCTCGCCATCCAGGTAGCGAGGGAAACCGCGCAGGCAGCTGCCCGCCGCAAAGTGCGTATTTGCGAAATCTATGGGGGACGGGCTTTCGAGCCCCAAATAGCGGATCTGAAACGAGGAGTCGAAATTGTAGTCGGCACCCCCGGTCGCCTGATTGACCTCATGAAACAAGGGCATTTGAGCTTGTCGTCAGTGCGCACTATGGTGCTAGATGAAGCCGATGAAATGCTAGATTTGGGATTCCTTCCCGACGTAGAGGTACTCCTTTCGCGCACCCCCGCCAATCGCCACACGATGCTGTTTTCCGCCACTATGCCCGGAGAAGTTGTGGCGCTAGCCCGCCGCTATATGGAACATCCCACCCATATTCGGGCGCAAGATCCCGATGATCAAGGCGCCACGGTGAAAACCACTCGGCAAGTGATTTACCGCTGCCACGCCCTTAATAAAGTTGAGGTACTGGCGCGGATTTTGCAGGCTCGCGAACGCGGCCTCACCATTATTTTCACGCGCACTAAACGCACTGCTGCCCGGGTAGCAGAAGATCTTGGCAAACGCGGCTTCGCAACCGCAGCCTTACATGGCGATTTAGGGCAAGGTGCTCGCGAGCAGGCGCTGCGAGCTTTTAGACACGAGAAAGTCGATGTCCTGGTAGCCACCGATGTGGCAGCGCGCGGCATTGATGTTGATGACGTCACCCACGTAATCAACTATCAGTGCCCCGAGGACGCCAAGATTTATATTCACCGCATCGGGCGCACTGGCCGCGCCGGGAATTCGGGAACCGCGATCACCTTCGTGGACTGGGATGACGTTCCCCGCTGGAAGCTGATCAACAAAGAGTTATCGCTGGGGGCGGACGAACCGGTGGAAACCTATCACACCAGCCCGCACCTTTATACCGATTTGGATATTCCCGAGGATGCCGGCGGGCGCTTACCGCGTTCGATGCGTAAACGCGCCGGACTGGCCGCCGAAAAACTTGAAGATCTCGGGGAGACCGGAGGTCGCGGTCGGGGGCGCGGACGTTCAGGGCGCGGAAATAATTCTCGCGGTCGCTCAGGAGGCGGACGGAGTAAAGGCTCTCGGGGCGGACGGGATCGGCGTCGGGAACGCGATAGTCACCAAGGGGCGGGTACCCAGCGTCAGCCGCGTCCTCGGCGTGCGCGCCGGCGTCGTCGCAAAGGCAGTGAAGACTAGGCTATTTAAACAACCACGAAGGAGAAATAGATGAACCGCGTTCAGCGAGGTGACTGGGATCAGTGGTGGCGTAGTGCCGCTATCTATCAGATTTATCCCCGTTCTTTTTCCGATTCCAACGGTGATGGGATCGGCGATCTGGCCGGGGTGTTAGAAAAAATTGACTACCTAGAAAAACTGGGAATCGATGCCGTCTGGTTTTCCCCTTTCTATCCTTCCCCTCAACACGACACCGGTTACGACGTAGCCGATTATCTGGATATTAATCCCGAATATGGGGACTTACAGACTTTCGATAAAGTTCTCGCTGAGCTGCATGAGCGCGGAATGAAAGCCATCATCGATGTGGTTCCTAATCATTCCTCTTGGGATCACCCCCTCTTTAAGCAGGCGCTAGCCGCGGAGCCGGGCGATCCGGCACGCGATATGTATATGTTCCGCAAATGCGCGGATACCACTCCCAACAACTGGGGGTCTATGTTCGGCGGATCTGCCTGGTCAAAAGTGGAGCCCCTAACTGGTAAAGCTAGCGACCGGGACTGGTGGTACCTACATATTTTTGATGCCTCCCAACCCGACTTCAACTGGGAAAACCCGAAAGTTCACGACTTTTTCCGGTCCTACCTACGTTTTTGGTTGGACCGCGGCGTAGATGGTTTCCGAGTGGATGTGGCTCACGGCCTGGTCAAGGATCCCGCGCTGCCCGATGACTTGGTGGGGCCGGATCGCCTTAACTATGAAGGCCCAAATAGCGATAATGGACGTGCCCTCGATGTGGGACCGTTCTTTAACCAGCCGGGAGTCCACGATATTTATCGCGAATGGCGCCAGGTGCTAGATGAATATGGCCGTGACCGGATGCTAGTAGCCGAGGCCTGGGTCAATACCCCGGAGCAAGAAGCTATGTATGTGCGCGAGGACGAAATGTCCCAGGCCTTCAACTTTTCGGTAGTTAACTGCCAGTGGGAGCCAGCCGCTCTGCGGAAAGTAATCCGGCGCACCCAAGAGGCCTCGGCCTCGGTGGGCGCTCCCCCCACTTGGGTACTGTCTAACCACGACAAAGTCCGTCATGCCACCCGTTTTGGCTACCCCAACGGAGCGAATACCGATAACGGGATCGGGGCAAGTGACCCGCAACCGGATCGAGAAATCGGTTTAACTCGGGCGCTATCGGCAACCGCGTTCCTCGCGGGGCTGCCCGGCTCTATCTACCTGTATAACGGGGAAGAATTGGGGCTACCTGATGCCACTAAGCTTCCGGATGAGGCACGACAAGATCCCACCTGGCAGCGTTCCGGCTTTAGGGTACGAGGACGCGACGGCTGCCGGGTACCGCTCCCCTGGTCGGATGAACCCGGTTCTAACTTTGGGTTTTCTCCTGCAGGCGCTAGCCCCGCCTGGTTGCCACAACCAGATGATTGGGGCGAGCTGTCGGTTAAGGCACAAGATTCAGACCCGAACTCTCCGTTAAACTTTTACCGCAAAATGCTTACGGTTCGCCGCGACCTCGGCCTGGGAATGGGCGAATCTACCTGGTTAGAAAGCGATCCGGAGGTACTGGCTTTACAGGTTACCGGAGCGAACGGGCGTCAGGTAGTGGTAGTAACCAACCTGGGGGCGGGTTCGCGTCCCTTACCGGAGGTCGCAGTAACAGATTCGGCAAAAACCCTCCTGTCAACCCCAGGAATCGGTTCCTCCCATAACTTGGGTGACAGTAGCGAAGATAAAATCGCGCCCGAACAAACTCTCTGGATCGAAATCTAAGGGTTTTCTGGACTTAACTGCGCCAACTCCCCCGAAAAGCTGGGAAAACCGGGCCATTTATCCGCATGAAACCGGTGTAACTAATGCCACTGACAAAATAGTGGATTTAAGTCGGTCATTTTCCCTTTAACCGATAGCCTTGGAATCGTAAGCCTTGTAAGGAGATTGAATATGGCAGACAACCTTACCCATTCTTTAGGTTCATTTACTCGTTCTATTTCTGGACGCCGCGCCGAAGACTCCACCCCTATGGAGTTTTGGACAGGAATGTCGCAAGCGATTGTAGAACGTATCGCAGAAAACTGGGAAGCAACCACAAAAAAGTATGCCGCGGGACGCCAAGAGCATTACTTCTCGGCTGAGTTCCTAATGGGCAGAGCCCTGCTCAACAACCTGGATAACCTGGAACTGTTAGAACAGGCGAAAGAAGCTACAAACACCTTCGGCATGAATCTCACCGACGTTCTGGAAGCCGAACACGATGCCTCCCTCGGTAATGGAGGCTTGGGACGCCTAGCTGCCTGCTTCTTGGATTCTTGCGCCACTATGAACCTGCCAGTGCGCGGATATGGAATCTTGTACCGCTACGGCCTATTTAAGCAGGCCTTTGAAAACGGTAACCAACGTGAGCATCCGGATCCGTGGATGGAGGAAGGTTATCCTTTCGTTATTCGCCGCGAGGAAGAGCCCTGCTTTATTAACTTCGCAGATATGCAAGTGCGGGCGATTCCCTACGATATGCCGATTACCGGTTATGGCACCGATAACGTAAATACTTTGCGCCTGTGGAAGTCAGAACCGATGGAAGAGTTCGACTATGAGGCTTTCAATTCGCAGCGGTTCACCGATGCTATTATTGAGCGGGAACGGGTGGCTGACCTGTGTCGGGTTCTGTACCCCAATGACACTACTTTCGAAGGCAAAGTGTTGCGGGTACGTCAACAGTACTTCTTTGTATCTGCCTCTCTGCAGGACATGGTAGAGAACTACATCAACCATCACGGTGATGACCTGCGTGATTTCGCGAAATACAATTGTATCCAGCTAAATGACACCCACCCGGTATTGGCGATTCCGGAATTGATGCGGATTCTGCTTGACGATCACGGGATGGATTGGGAAGATGCCTGGCAAATCGTACAGAACACTTTTGCCTACACCAACCACACGGTGCTCGCTGAAGCTCTAGAAACCTGGGAATACGCAATTTTCCAGCGCCTATTCCCCCGGATCCTGGAGATCGTAGCCGAGATTGACCGTCGTTTCCGGATGGAACTAGAGGCACTGGGCTTTGACGCTGCCCGGATTGACTATATGTCTCCGATTCATGGTGGCCGTATCCATATGGCTTGGATTGCCTGCTACGCAGCATTTTCGATTAACGGGGTGGCTGCCCTGCACACCGAAATCATTAAACGGCAGACCTTGAAAGACTGGTACGAGATTTGGCCACAAAAGTTTAATAACAAGACTAATGGAGTTACGCCCCGGCGCTGGCTCAAACAGTGTAATCCTCGTCTAGCTAACCTGCTTACTGAAAAGCTGGGTTCTACTGATTGGGTTACCGATATGGATCAGCTCAAGAGCCTACGTAAGCTGGCTGATGACTCGGATCTAATGGCGCAGCTACTGGGGGTAAAGGCCGATAATAAACGGGACTTTGCCCAGTGGCTGGAGCAACGCTCTGGACAAAAGATTGATCCGTCTGCGATTTTCGATGTGCAGATCAAGCGGTTGCACGAATACAAACGGCAGCTGTTAAACGCGCTATATATTTTGGATCTGTATTTCCGGATCAAAGATAATCCGCAAAAGCCTTGGCCACATCGAGTATTCATTTTCGGGGCTAAGGCTGCTCCCGGATATGTGCGAGCCAAAGCGATTATTAAACTGATTAACACTATTGGGGAACTGGTCGCTAGTGACCCTGAGGTTTCTAAAGTTATCCAAGTAGTGTTTGTCGAAAACTACAATGTTTCCCCGGCGGAACATATTATTCCTGCTGCCGATATTCACGAACAGATTTCTACTGCTGGTAAAGAGGCATCGGGAACTTCCAATATGAAGTTCATGATGAATGGAGCACTTTGCCTGGGTACTCTAGACGGTGCGAATGTAGAGATCGTGGATTCAGTGGGGGAAGAAAACGCCTATATTTTCGGCGCCAAGGAAGAGGAACTACCGGAGCTGCGACGCACTTACGATCCGCGCAAGCTCTATGAAACCGTGCCGGGACTAAAACGGACTCTGGATGCGTTTGTTGATGGCACTTTAGATGATGGCGGTACTGGCCTGTTCCATGATCTTTTGGGTTCGCTACTAGATTCCAACGGCTACGAACCTGCGGACGTCTACTACGTACTGGGTGATTTCGCTGATTACCGGGAAGTGCGTGATCGCGCCGCCCTCGAATACGCTGACCAAATTGAATGGGCGCGTAAATGCTGGATCAACATCTGTGAATCTGGACGCTTCAGCGCTGATCGCACCATAGCTGATTACGCTAAAGACGTTTGGAAGATACAGGCGCAAAAAATCTAGCTGCCGAAGCCGATTCTTGGCGATAAGTCAATAGCTAATAGTCGCGGGGTGGAAGAAGGATTCTTCCACCCCGCGACTATTTTTCTATCCGGTTTTCCCAGGACAAATCTGCTGCCTTACCACCAGGTTTCATCCTGGCATTCGGCTGCGCTAACCCGCTAGGCAGGAGCTTGCACCAACCGATATAGCAGCCCGGAATGTACGGTAGGCCATGCTGCCAAAACGGAACCTTTCTGGCGCACATCCATGCTGGTACCATCAAAGCGGGACACTATGCATCCACTTTCCCGACAGATTAAAGTCGCCGCTGCTATATCCCAGGGGGATACCCAAAGATGAATAAATCCCCCTGCCCTACCGGCTGCTACTTCCACCATTTCTAAGGCGGCAGAACCGTATCGGCGATGTCCCCGCGATTCCTCTAAAACTTGAGCTAAGCGAGGAAGCGCTCGGATTTCCTTTAAATCGGTTAGCAGAACTACCTGGCGGTAATCTATATCCGAATTCACCGCCCCTAAGGGAAGGTCATTGCAATAAGCCCCTCCCCCTAAAGTCGCGGTATAGGTCTTATCAGCCACTACATCTTGCACTACTGCCAGAACCGGGACTCCGTTTTCACATAATGCCAAGGAAATTGCGTAATCTCGCTTGGTTTCTATGTAATTCATCGTCCCATCAATGGGATCTACTAGCCATACCCGTCCCTCGAAAGAATCAACCTGGTGTCCTTCCTCTCCGAGCACTGGGTAGCCACTAAATTCCAGTAGTTGATTCGCAATAAACTGCTCTATTTCTTTATCAACATCGGTAACTAAATCATTACGGCTGCTTTTAGCGGTAATATTTAGTTCCATTCCCGGTTCAAGCGCCATAGCTGCGGCTTTTTTAACGGTAGCTACTGCATAATCCAATAGTTTCAGTAATTCCGGCTTTTCCATGTTCCTCACCTAGTTCTGGCAGTTACTTAGCCCAGCATCTATCAAAGTTTGAGCAATCTCAGGGGTAAGATAGTCAAAAATTAGCACCTGCGCCCTTTGCTTGCATCTAGCTTCGTCCTTGGTATAAATATCTAAAATCCACGGATTTAGCTGAGCGGCATAGGCATCGGGGAATCCTAACTGTCCATTGGTAGCACTAATATGATTCAAACGTAGCTCACCAGTTCCAGCCTGTTCCCCTAGTTGCAAGATTGCCTGCTGTTTAGCTTCTAAACTGGGACCATCCCATAAGTCTTGTAGCCGTATTTTCTCGGCTTCATGCCAGGGATATGCCCAAACACAGTCTGGTAAATACGTCGATTCATACTGGCTGGGGGCACATTCCAATGCCAGGATTTTTCCGCGTAACTGCCCCAAAGTTAGCTCACTGATGGGAATCTGACTTTCTTTCTTCCATAGGAAGAATAAATCTCGATTTTCAGCAATCAGTTTCGTAATTTGCTGGCAATACTGCGGAAAATCATCCTTATTTTCATTTGCGTTTTGGAATCTAACCAAGAGGAACTCTTGTGGATGATTCTTTAGAAACTCTCGGATAGTTTGCAATATCTCCGTAGCTTTAATCGTGCTTATCCACTCGCGGTGAGCTGCAACCAGGCTAGAGCGAATCCGCAAATCTAAAAACCTGACCCCTATATCTAATTGTTCTGCAAGCAGGAGAGTCTGAGTTTTATAGTATCTTTGCGGACAGGTTGCGGTCATAGAATCATGAGTTCCTGGGATAGTCAGGTTACCGATGGGAACTGAATCTGGATGATGAGCCATCCAATCTGCGTGTTTAACAGTTGCTTTCATTTTGCCCTCAGTTCATTTGTTTTTGGCGGCGCTGCATTTTCACCATGAGGTGTGACATTACCGCTGCAACCAGAGCTAAAGCTGCCAATCCTAAGAATGCAGACCCCAGTACATTGGTGGAGGTTAGCACTTCGGTTATTACTTTTCCGTTGCTATCAGTAATGGAGGGGGTAATCAGACCACCGAGCACAATGGGGGCTAATAACGCCGGGATATATCCGACAGTGATTGCGAAAGACATAGCAGCTGAAGAATTCTTCTTGGCAATGCCGAACTCTCCGATGGGAGCGTAGTAGACACCCCGAATCATAAAGGTGGTGGCAGATGCCAAGAGCATCATCACGATTAGCGCCCAGAACATTCCACTAGATATCAGGTTCCCCGGTACTTGACCAGCTGGATAAGAGCTGATAGCTGGGCTGTTAGTGAAGAAGATTGCCGCAATCAGCGACAGTAGAACTACCAGAACTATCTCCATAGTTCTCATGAACTTTACCGTTGATTTAAATACTTTTTCTACCAGAATCGTTGAAACCAGTGGCAACATACGCAAGCCGATTACGGTAGTTGCAAACACGGCGGCAGCCACTGCCGAAGTTCCGTATCCGGCTTGTAAGAAGCGGGCAAAATAAGTTCCGGCAGCTACGAAAGTGCCATAGATACAAAAAACGTTGATACCGGTGAGCCAGACTATCGGCAGTTTAGCTACTTTCCCAACCCCTTTGATTGCCTCTACAGTGTTAGCTGCTTGGGTGTCTTCACTGCCGACTTTTTGCCCTTTTGGTACCGCCCAGAACACCATTAGCCCGGCTACCAGGACGATTATCGAGGAAGTGTACATGATGGTTCGAGCACTGGCTCCCGATGCCAGCATCAAGGTCCAAAGCAAAGAAACCAGGAACGCGAGCAGACCGCGTCCAAACTCGAAAAAGCCAAATGCAGTGCCTTGATGTTCTTCAGTGGTTGAGAGGCTAACTGCTTTGAAGTTGGCTGGTTTGAATAATACCTCGGTAAACAGCAGCATCAAGAAGAAGCATACGAGCAGCGTCCCCAGGGAGAGATTAGGTGAGAATACGGTGATGAATAGGGAAATCCCTCCCGCACCCAGAGAAGAAATCAGCATGATAGTACGAATCGCGAAACGATCGCCTACCCAGCCCAAGGCAATGGTTCCCAGGATAATAACTAAACCTTGCATTGAATATAGGTTCCCTGCCTGAGCGTCGGTTACCCCCATGGCGGTAGGAAAATCTTTGGGAATGGTGTTCCTAATGTCCCAAAAAGCATAAATTAACTGCGCATTTACTGTGATTAGCACCAGCGACAGGAATGAAGTCGCCGTGAATCCCAGGTTATTCAACTTTGAACGCATATTCGTAGCTCCTTTGCTGCAAATAATTCCTAGATGTGCTTTAGCACATAGCCATACAATAAAATATCCCTCACATTAAGTCAAACGTTTGAATATGTTTTATCAGCAGTCTTAATTTCCAAAAGAGTACAAAAACGCTATTTTTAGATTTTTTTGCTTTAACGTTTTAATATCTTTTCCCCTCCTAGTTCTGCAGGAAGAAAGCTGTACCGGTAGAGCGCCTAATTACCAAAGAACTCTCCACAGTGAGCTCTTGCGCCGCTGCCACCTGACCGGAAGCTCTTCTAATCGCCAGCGAAGTCACGTGCTCAGCAACTTTCGCCGCCCCCCTATCCACAGTGGTTAAATTAAAAGCCAGGGAGGACGCCCCCAGAGAGTTATCGAACCCGCTCACCGAAATATCAGCGGGAATAGAAAAACCAGCTCGATATAAAGCCACCATAGCCCCCTGCGCCACCTGATCGTTATAACAAGCCAGCGCGGTGACCCCCAATAAAGCAACCCGGGTTAAATCATTACGAGATTTTTGGCAACTCCAAGAATCAGTCAAAAGTTGCTGCACGACTTTAAAGCCATCATCGACAGTGTTACCTGCCAAAATCGGATGGACTTTTAAGCCCGCTTCCTCGCCAGCTCGCATTAATGCCTGGCGACGAATTTTAGATGAATAGCTTTTTGGACCATCCAAGTAAGTTATTTCTGCATGACCTAAAGATTTTAGATGCAAAACCAGTTCATGCAGCCCGCTATAGTTGGAAGAACGCACCAAGTCAGCGCCCGCCAGAGCGCTTTGCCCCACCACTACTGCGGGAGTTAAGTTTGCCGGGAGTTCCTCACCGCTAAAAACAGGATTAATCGCTACACAAGTGTTAATCCGCAGCTGAGACAGAGCCTCTAATCCCTGCCGATAATCATTAAATAGGGAAGCGTTTTGAGTGATCGTACGATAGCCAGCTTCTTGGGCGCAACGGTTAATATTCTCGACATATTTGTTATGTAACTCTTGATCTAGCTGGGCAACTATTCCAATTATCTTAGGTTTAGAACTGCGAAGCATCGCCCCCGACAAATCCACTTGATACCCCAAACGGTGGGCAACTTCCTTAACCCGTTCACGCACCGGTTCGGAGATTCGCGAGTCATTGCGCAATGCAAGCGAAACTGAAGATATTGATAACTCAGTTTCTCGTGCAACATCTTTTAACGTAACTCTTTTGCGCTGCGCCATTTCGTCCTCCTACTAGCGTCTAACCCTATTTTCTCACGTTCAACCTCGGTAACGGGAAAACCGGAAATCTTAACCTTAGCCGCTAGCAATCCTTTCCGAGTTAGCAGGTGTGAAATAATGGAAGGGACTTTCAATAGCCAACGATGGAGTAGTCCTACCAAAGGAGATCTACATGCATATTGCGATTACCCCCACCCCCGAAGATGCCTCTAAGCTAGCGGCAAAAATTATTATTCCCCAAGTAAAATCGGGATTTAGGTTGGGGGTAGCAACTGGCTCTACCCCGGAAGGACTATACGCTGAGCTCCGCGCCGCCCATGCGCAAGGACAGTTCAGTCTGGAAGAATGCACCGCCTGGGCTCTAGATGAATATGTAGGAATCGCTCCCGACCACCCCGAACGTTACCGTAACGTATTGCGCCGTGAACTGGTTGGCAGCGAAAAGACCGGGCTAAAGGACGAAAATCTGCACACCCCCGATGGTACTGCCGCCGATCCGCACCAGGCAGCACGCGATTATGAAGCAGAAATCGCTCCCGGAGTTGATTTACAGATTCTAGGAATCGGTGCCGATGGCCATATCGGTTTTAATGAACCGACCGGCAGCCTAGCTAACCCCACCAATGTGGTGACCTTGACCGCCCAAACTATTGCCGACAACGCCCGCTTCTTTGATAACGATGAAGCTAATGTCCCCAAGCAGGCAGTCACGCAGGGGCTATCCACCATTATGAAATCGGGTCAAGCAGTCTTGTTGGCTTTCGGCTCCCAAAAAGCCGATGCCGTTGCCGCAACGGTAGAGGGCGCGGTCAGCGCTTTTTGGCCCGCCTCCATTTTGCAGTACCACCTAAATGCGATCATCATCGCTGATGAAGCTGCCGCCAGCAAATTGCAACTGACCGATTACTATCGGCAAACTTGGCAAGCCGAATACCCCGATTTGCCGCTCAGCTACTAAGCGACATACCTAACTGCCGTCCTGCCCAAAACCTAGACGTTTCCCTGTCTAGGTTTTGGGCAGTTTTCACATCTAACAGGGTGCAACTTGTAGTATCTGGCTATGACTATAAAAGTGGCAATTAATGGATATGGCAATCTAGGACGCGCGGTTGAAAGAGCAGTTAATACCGCTGAAGATATGCAGGCGGTGGCGGTATTTACTCGCCGAGATCCTAAAGACTTAGAAACTGCCGGCACCCCGGTTTATTCTGTCTCGCAGATGGCGGATTTTTCTGGAGAAGTTGATGTGTGCATTTGTTGTGGAGGCAGCGCCACGGACCTGCGCACCCAAGGACCGGCAGCGGTTAAATACTTTAACACTGTTGATTCTTTTGATACTCACGCCGATATTCCCGCCTATTTTGCCGATATGGACGCTGCCGCCAAGGAAGCGGGACATTCTGCCCTGATTTCTACCGGCTGGGATCCGGGTCTGTTCTCGATTGCGCGCACCCTCACCGAGGCGGTGCTCCCGGCCGGCTATACCCAAACTTTCTGGGGGCGCGGAGTATCTCAAGGACACTCGGACGCGATTCGCCGGATCGAAGGGGTCGAGGGCGCAGTGCAATACACTGTCCCCAACCAAGCGGCAATCAAGGCGGTAGAAAGCGGAGAAAACCCCCAGCTGAGCACGGCAGATAAGCACTCGCGCCTGTGCTATGTAGTTGCCGCTGAAGGCGCCGATAAAGAGCGGATTACCCGCGAAATTAAAGAAATGCCGAAATATTTTTCGGACTATGAAACCACCGTCAACTTTATTTCTGCCCAGGAACTGGCACGCGATCACGCCGGCATGCCCCACGGAGGGCAAGTCCTCCGTCTCGGTCACACTCAAGAGGGCGTTAAACATCTGGTGCGCTTCCAGCTGCAACTAGATTCCAACCCCGATTTCACCGGGTCTATGGTGGCTGCTAGTGCTCGCGCGCTAGTTCGCCTACACCAGCATGGACATCGCGGAGCCGCCAGCGTCCTAGACCTGCCTCCCGCTTGGTATTCCCCGTCCTCCCCTGAGGGCTTGCGTGCCCAATTGTTGTAGATTCAGGCAGCAAATTATTTGCAGTCAGCTTTGCGGGCAGCACTGTTAAGTGGTGCTGCCCGCAGCGATACCACATCACTTCCGCTGCGGGCAGCAGCCGGCTACTAGTTTTGGGTTAACTGGCGACGGCGATTTTCTAAGCTCATTAATTCGGCAAAAATCTGTTGATAGCGTTCATCTTGCGGATCACAGCGTTGCAGCCGTGCCTTAGTATCAGCGATTTGGCGGGCAAGATCACCGCGAATCATCGCCCCCCACACCCCGCGGGCGTAGTCATTTAGGCGCGCGGGATCATCTTGCGGAAGCGGCGAAACTACCAGCGCCGACACCAAACTTTTTAGTTGCGCAGAGACACTCGATCCCACAAGTTCCACCCACCGTTTATTCGCTAGCAGGATCGCCCGCTGCCCTTTGACCCCCAGCTCGTCCTCGGCACCCCGCCAAAGCTCCGCGTATTTATCTAATCCCCCCAGGGAGGATAATGCCGCAAAAAGGGCGCTAAACATGGGTACCCGAAAAGCAACAGGAGACACCGTTTCCACTCCGAGCCCAAATAGGCTGGCTGGCAGTTGTAATAAGCACTCCAGAGCTTGTTTTTCCAGATTGGCAACTGGATCGGAGCTGTCCGGCAAGCTGATTGCCCCGGGCACACCGGGGGCGGCAGAGTCTCCGCCCGCTCCCGATCTGGCGGCTTCGCTGACCCCATAGGGGCTGGCAGCAGCGCCATTTCCTGCTCCTTGAGGGCTTCTAGGTTGAGCCCGGGAAGCATTATGCACAATCTGGCGCACCTCATTCTCTGGCATCCCCACCCACCCAGCTAGGCGGCGAGTATATTCCGAACGCAATGCCACATCCCGGATCCGTCCCACTATCGGGGCCGCCGCCCGCAAACCGGCCACTCGGCCTTCAGAAGTATCCAAGTTATGGGCTTTCAAAGTGGTGCGCAAAACAAACTCAAAAAGGGGACGCCGCGAATCCACCAGGGTTCGCACCGCACCGGCTCCCTGTGCTTGCCACAAATCGCAAGGATCTTTCCCCGAGGGTTCAATCGCCACGAAAGTTTGGGAAGCGAAAGCCTGGTCTTCCCCAAAAGCATGTAGAGCCGCTTTTTGCCCGGCCTCATCACCATCGAAAGTAAAGATCACTTCCCCGCCGCGTGCCTTGCCCGAAGACAGCAACACTCCGGCTGCCGGGTCGGCGTTATCCCCTAGCAGGCGGCGTACAATCTGCACATGATCAGAGCTAAAAGCAGTACCGCAGGTCGCAACCGCACATTCGACTCCCGCCAAGTGGGCAGCCATCACATCGGTATAGCCTTCCACCACCACGATGCGGCGCTGCTTGCTGATCGCTTTCTTTGCTCTATCAATCCCGTACAGCACTTTCGATTTCTTATAAACCGCAGTTTCGGGAGTATTCAGATACTTCGGTCCTTTATCGTCCTCACCTAGCCGACGCGCCCCAAAACCTACTACTTCGCCTGTCAAATTCGCGATAGGCCAGATTAACCGTCCTCGAAAACGATCATAGGGACCGCGTTGTCCCCTAGAAAACAGTCCTGATGCCGCCAATTCCGGCTCGGTGAATCCGCGTTTACGCAAAAATGATAGCAGCGCATCCCAGGAGTCGGGAGCATATCCCAATGAGAACCTGGCCGCTATGTCGGCATCGAAACCGCGGGCACTCAAAAACTTTTGTGCCCCTACCGCTTCTTTACTACCCAGCTGAGAACGAAAAAACTGGGCGGCGTTGCGGTTGGCTTCCAATATCCGTGAGCGCGAAACCCGATTCGGATCCTTCTTTTCTGCAGCCCCAGTGTCTTCATAATGCAGGGTAACACCAGTTTTATCTGCCAGGTATTGCACCGCTTCGGTAAAAGAAAGGTGATGAACATTTTCAACAAACTTAATCACGTCCCCACCTTCACCACACCCAAAGCAGTGATAGTACCCCTGCGCGGGGCGCACATGAAAGGAAGGAGTGCGTTCATCATGGAAAGGACAAAGCCCTTTTAGGGCGCCGACCCCGGCGGGGCGCAACGCTACCTGTTCGCCCACGATTTCATCAATGCGGGCACGCTCGCGCACCTGATCAATATCTTCGCGTCGAATTAACCCAGCCATGTCTTAATCATAGGCGAGGGCGGCGCGGCCGGGATACGGGTTCCGAATCTTACAGCGAACGGAACATGCCGCATAGGCGGGCATGCCACTGGTTAGCAGTAGTGTCGGTCAAAGAAGCGATTTGATCAACTAGCGCTCGCAACCGGCCGTCATCTCCCGAGGCTTCCCGCCAAGTACTGCGATGCGGTTCTTCCAGCTCCTCTGGGCGTTCCCAGAGGGCGTCGGCAAGTTCATAGATAGTGGTACGTTGCGCAAGATAAATAGGTTCGGTTTCTCGCGGCGCCATCATGTAGGCGGCAGCTATCCCCTTCAAAAGTTTAATTTCGGCGAGGGTCGCATCCGGAATAACTAAATCAGCATCATAGCGGCGCAAGGGACCGGTTCCTGCCGCTTGCAAAGTAGCGGACGAAACCGCAGAACAGAAACGCCCGATCAATTGGGACGTCATATTCTTTAGCCGCGCCATATCCCGATAGGAACCATCGAAACTAGCTAGCCACTGGGGCAGGGAACGAATCCGTTCCCAGGCGTCTTGAAGCTCATTGCCCGGGGCATCTCCGTACCAGTTAACTGTTGTTTCAAACACCAGCTCTAAAGATTTATTTTCCCCCAAGGTGGCCGGATCTAGCTCTCCGGTTTGGACACCGTCCTCGATGTCATGCACGGAATAAGCGATATCGTCAGAAATATCCATGATTTGTGCCTCTAGGCAGCGTTGATGCGGGGGAGAAAATTTGCGCATCCAGTTAAAGACCGGGGCATCTTCGCGGTAGCAATTATATTTCTTGCGTGAATACTCGCTGTTCGCCCCTTGCCCTTTAAGCCAGGGATATTTACACACCGCGTCCAAAGTGGCACGGGTCAGATTTAGTCCCAGAGGGCGCCCCTCGGTGCTCATAACTTTAGGTTCTAAGCGGGTCAGCAACCGGAAAGTTTGGGCGTTCCCCTCGAAACCGCCAATATCTTGGGCAACTTCGTCGAGGGCGCGCTCCCCGTTATGCCCAAAAGGGGGATGCCCCAGATCATGGGCTTGACAAGCGGCATCTACAATATCGGGGTCACATCCCATTTCTTGCGCGATTGACCTGCCTACCTGGGAAACCTCTATCGAATGGGTCAGGCGGGTACGAATAAAAGAATCGGTGGCCGGCCCGAGCACCTGGGTTTTAGCCCCCAGACGCCGCAGCGCCGAAGAATACATAATCCGGGCGCGATCCCGAGCAAATTCGGTGCGATGCGATGATTTGGGCGGCTCCTCCTGACAGCGTTCGCGGTCACGGGGAGAATAGGGCGCGGTTTTCATATATTTCACTCTAGCCTGTGCGCAAGTATTTGCGTTTAATATCCGCCCTGATCTAGAGAAGTATCGAGCTTGGCTGCCTGAAGGACGCGGGCAGCCGCCGCATCTACCTCTCGGGTAGCTAACCACCCTTCCGGCAAATGAGTTTTGCGGGGGTTACCCCGCCGCCCGCGTTTGCCCTCGGCGGCCGGGGGGTAAGGCAAAGACGGATCCAGGGTAGAAAACAATTGCTCCAGCTCTTGGATACTATTAGCACTGGTGAGGGCGCGGCGGAAGTCACCTCCGACAGCGAAGCCTCTAAAATACCAACCCAAGTGTTTACGCATATCCCGCAGGGCACGTTCTTGGTTGCCCATCCAAGAACTAAGCATCTGCGTGTGCCGCAGCGCCATTTCACATACCTGTCCCAGGTTAGGGCGAGCGCGATTAGCTGAGCCGTTAAGCGCACTGGCCAGGTCATAGAATAACCATGGCCTCCCCTGGCAACCACGCCCAATCTCTACCCCCGCACAATCGGTTTGTGCCAGCATTGCTAGGGCGTCCTCGGCAGAAAAAATATCGCCGTTACCCCAAACCGGGATTTCTAAATCTTGTCGCAACTGGGCAATGGCTTGCCAATTAGCACTGCCCGAATAGTATTGGTTAGCGCTGCGACCATGCAGCACCACGGCACTCGCCCCTACTTTTTGTGCCAGTTTTCCGGCTTCCCGATAGGTTTCGTGTTCGGCGTCGATCCCGATGCGAATCTTGGCGGTGACCGGCACAGGAGTAGCGCGCGGAGAATCTTTTTCGCCGGCCTCGGCTCCAGCGACCACTGCCGCCACTATCTGTCCAAAACGCTCTGTTTTCCAAGGTAGCGCCGCCCCGGCACCTTTGCGGGTCACTTTAGGCACCGGGCAACCAAAGTTAATATCCAAGTGATCAGCCAGGCCCTGACGCACCAACATCCGGGCACCTTGATACATAGTTTCCGGGTCTACCCCGTGCAGTTGGACGGAGCGAAAGGTCTCTTCCGGGTCTGGTTTGATCAAAGCTAGAGTGCGCGAATTGCCTTCCACTAAGGCGCGGGCTGTAATCATTTCGCAAACATAGAGCCCACTGGCTGCCCCGCTCGTGGGGGTGATCCTTAAGTCCTTTAATGCTTGAACGGCCTGCTCACGACACAGGCGCCGAAAGGGAGCATTAGTTACCCCCGCCATCGGCGCCAGGGCGATGGGGGTGCCAACCGTTACTTCCCCGAGTTTAGTTGGCATCCCGACCGCCTCCTTTAAGCGTTGTTGTTATCGTATCCTCCCCTGCTAGATACCCACCTACCGGCTCATCTGACTTTAGATTATCCGCGGAAGCAGAGTGAGACCCCAGGGACGGGGAGGAAGCCCGCACAAATTTTACGAGGAAGGTCCCCACCGCCGTAGTGGCGGGAATCGCCAGTACCAACCCGATCGAGGCCACCAGAGTGCGCACGATTTCCTCGGCAATCTGGGAAACTGTGAGCAGCTCTAAGAAAGGCCGCTGCGATAACATCGCCAAAATCAAAGTTGGCAACGCCGTACCTACATAGGCGAAAGCCAGAGTATAAACCGTAGACGCAATATGGTCACGCCCAATCCGCATCGCCCGTGAAAACAGTTTTCTTCGCGGCATTTGCGGATCAGTCTCATCAAGTTCCCAAACGGCAGAAGCCTGCGTAATGGTCACATCATTTAAAGCCCCCAAACCGGCTACCACGATCCCGCAAATAAATAACGAGGGCAGCCCCAGGGCGGGTAGCTGGGTTCCCAAAATCAGGGCATCCTCGTCACTAGCTCCACTTAGCCCGGCTGCCCGAGTACCGGCATAGGCGAGTAACACCGTCACTATCAGCCCTAACAAGGTTCCCAGGAGCGCGGTAGTCGTGCGGATAGTAATCCCGTGCGCCAAGTAGACCGATAGGAACATAATCGCCCCTACCCCCGCTAAGGTCACCAACATGGGGGGTTTGCCCGCCATTAGAGCTGGGAGGATAAAGAATACGATTACCAGAGTCGAGGCTGCCAGCCCCAATAGCGCTAGGAAGCCACGTCTGCCTGCCACCGCTACCACGATGATCACATAGAGCAGCCCCATAATAGCTAAGGCGTTCCCCCGTTTTATGTCGGTGAACAAGAATGGGGTACCAGTAGCCATGGCATCGGTGTCATAGATCATCCACACCGCGGTGCCGATTCGGATCGCAGATTTAGACTCTTCGGGAACTCTAACGGGGACAACCTTGCCCTTCCACTGTCCTTCCAGCACTTTTACGCACACCAAAGGTTGGCGTTCTGGTAAGCCATTAGTGGGATCAGCAGCCCCTTTGGGCATTTTCAGTCCCGCAATCAGACATTTTTCCCCGTTCAAGCCCGTCACCTGACCGCTCAAACGGTTAGGTGCTTGCTCAGACCAATCCTGCTGGGCATCCCCTATAGGTTTCGGGCTGTAAAGAGCGACAATACCGATAATAATCGCCAGTAAAACTGGTACTATCAGCGCGGTTAAAATGCGTCTAGCCCGACGTAGGGCTCGCGAGTCCGGGCGAGCCCTACGCGAAGAACTTAGGTGCTGATGCAAACGCGTCCTGCCTTAGCAGCCCACCAAGCGGGTCGCCAAGTAGGAGGTAAGCTCCGCGATCTTTACCCGTTCTTGCTCCATCGAGTCCCGTTCACGCACAGTCACACACTGGTCATCACCGGATTGGAAGTCATAGGTGATACAGAACGGCGTGCCGATTTCATCCTGACGGCGATATCTGCGGCCAACCTGTCCTGCCTGGTCATACTCGACATTCCAGTTCGCCCGCAGTTCCTGGGCAATCTCTTGCGCCGGGCCGGTCAGTTCGTCTTTACGAGAAAGCGGCAACACCGCAGCCTTAACGGGAGCGAGGCGCGGATCTAGGCGCAGTACCGTCCGCTTGTCGACCCCTCCCTTGGCGTTGGGAGCTTCGTCCTCGTTATAGGCCTCTACCATAAAGGCCATTAGCGAGCGAGTAAGTCCCGCAGAGGGCTCTACCACGTAGGGCGTCCAGCGCTCACCTTTTGATTGATCAAAGTAATCCAAATTCTTGCCCGAAGCCTGCTGGTGAACGCCCAGGTCATAGTCGGTACGGTTAGCAATCCCCTCAAGTTCGCCCCACTTCGATCCCTGGAAGCCGAAGGCATACTCGATATCGACAGTGCGCTTGGAGTAATGAGAGAGCTTTTCTTGCGGATGCTCATATAGGCGCAGGTTATCTTCGCTTATCCCCAAGTCCTGATACCAAGCTAGGCGTTCATCAATCCAGTACTGGTGCCACTGCTCATCGGTTCCCGGTTCTACGAAGAACTCTAGTTCCATCTGTTCGAACTCGCGGGTACGGAAAATAAAGTTTCCGGGGGTGATTTCGTTACGGAAAGATTTCCCGATCTGCCCGATCCCGAAGGGCGGTTTCATCCGGGCAGAGGACATCACATTTGCAAAATTGATGAAAATCCCTTGCGCGGTTTCCGGACGCAGGAAGTGCAATCCTTTTTCATCGTCAACTGGCCCCAGGAAAGTCTTTAGTAGCCCGGAGAAGGCGCGCGGCTCGGTCCACTGTCCGCGTTTACCACAAGCCGGGCACGGCACATCTTCCATGGACACCTCATCTGCTGAAGGCAACTGGTGTTTTTCCGCGTATGCTTCCTGCAGGTCATCTTCACGGTGACGGGTATGGCAGGCGGTGCATTCAATCAACGGGTCAGTGAAAGCCTTCAGATGTCCGGAGGCTTCCCAGACTTTTGACGGTAAGATGACCGAAGAATCCAGGCCGACCACGTCGGAGCGTGAGCGCACTACCCGGTTCCACCACTGCCGTTTAATATTTTCTTTCAGCTCTACCCCTAGCGGGCCGTAATCCCAGGCAGAACGGGTTCCACCGTAGATTTCCCCACAGGGGTAAACAAAGCCGCGTCGCTTTGCTAGATTGATGACACTATCCAACTTCGAGGGCGTTTCAGCCACTATATTTCTCCTTAAGCTCAACTTGCTGCGCCAAGGCGCTACCACCCCAGATTCTACCGGGTTGCCTGCACTTTCCAGAACCGGAGCGCTAGAGCGTGACTTACAACTCTAAAAGCTGGATTAATCCGCCGAAAAATCCCAGAAATTTGCTTTTACCTGGAGTTTTTAGCACTCTAGGCTAGCTTCGCGCACCTTGGTCTTGAGAACGGTTATCGTTTATATTATGAGCTATGCAGCAAAGAATGAAAAAAATAGTTTGCGCCGCAGCGATTGCCGCTCTAGCTCTGGGCGGATGCTCCACGAGCGCAAAAAGCGGGAAAGAGGACGGCGGGAAAGTCGAGGCCGTAGCCTCCTTTTACCCCCTGGCTTACGTAACCAGCCAAGTTGGTGGAGAGCAAGTGGACGTAACCAACCTGACGCCCTCGGGTGAAGCCCACGAAGTAGAGCTATCCGCGAAAGACCTCACCACCATCTCGCAGGCGGATGCCCTAATCTACCTATCGGGATTCCAAGCCGCCGTTGACGACGCGGTAAAAGAAGCAGCCCCGAAGAACACTTTGGATGTAGCCAAGGCCGCCAAGCTGAAGAAACTATCTGCCGAAGAAGCGGCGGAGCACGAATCCGAACACGAAGCAGAACACGATCACGAGGGCGAACATAAAGAAGCCGCTCACGACCATCATCACGGCGGTTTCGACCCTCACTTCTGGCTAGATCCTCAGCGGCTATCCCAAGTGGTACCGCAAGTAGTTGCCACCCTTACTCAGGCCGATCCGGATCATGGCGACACTTTCCAGAAAAACGGGAAAGCGCTGCAAGACAAACTAGCTGACCTGGATAAAAAATATCGCGCTGGCCTGAATAAATGCGCCACCCCTACCGCAGTTACCGCTCACGAAGCCTACGGCTATCTGGCAGATCGCTACGGATTCGAACAAGTAGGGGTAAAAGGGGTGGATCCGGAAGCGGAAACCTCACTGACTCGCCTACAGGAAGTGGCAAATATTGCCAAGGACAAGAAAGTCAACGTATTGTTTTCGGAGAGCGCCCTCGGAGATAAAGACACTAAGACTTTAGCCGAGCAACTCGGGATCAAATCTGAAGTACTCGACCCCTTGGAAATCCAAGTAGATAAGAACCGAGATTACCTGCAGGTAATGCAGGATAACCTGGAAAAATTGAGCAAAGCGATGAAATGTCAGTAACTGAGACCAAAACATCTCTACCTTTTAGGGCGACGGATTTATCTGTCGCCCTACAGGGCAATTTGATCCTGGAAAATATCAATTTGCAGATCACCCCCGGAACTACCGTGGCGCTGTGCGGGGAAAACGGCTCCGGAAAATCCACTTTGGTGCGCGCCGCAGTGGGACTGAATCCAGTCAGCTCGGGGAGCTTAGAGATTTTTGGTGCCCGAGTGGGCGATAAAAACTATGCGAAAGCCCTCGCAAAAGTGGGGTACGTTCCTCAACGCAAAAGCGCCCTCGGTACCGTTCCGGCTACTGCCCTAGAAGTAGTCCGCTCCGGGCTATTGCGAAAAGGACGAGTAGGCCCCAAACGCTCCGACCGGGAACGCGCCCGCCAGACGCTAGCAAAAGTGGGGTTAGCTGGATCGGAGAACAAAAAGTTTCAGTTTATGTCGGGCGGCCAGCAGCAACGGGTTTTAATTGCCCGCGCCCTAGTGCGCGATCCGGAGTTTTTAATTATGGATGAGCCCTTGGCCGGGATTGACCGGCAAAGCGCAAAGAGTCTAGCTGCAACCATTGCGGAGGCAAAAACAGCCGGGAAGACTATGTTGATTGTGCTGCATGAACATGGATCCTTAGCTCCCTTGATCGACCGCACCATAACTTTAGTTTCCGGACAGATCGCCAGCGATAACCCCAGAGAGGCTCTGTCTCCGCTTCCGGGAGCAGAGGGGAACGAAGAATGATTACTGCCACCACCAGTATTTCTTACCCGGCTCTAGCCTCCTCCAGCCTGCAACTTAGTTTCGCGCCCTCCGCCAGCCAGCTTGCGTCCTCCGCTAGCCGCGGCGCTCTCGCGCCCTTACCGAGCTTTGAAGCCGATTGGGCAAGTCTATTGGCCTCTCCTTTCTTTCTCCGTTCCCTAATCGTGGCCGTACTGGTGGGACTGAGCGCCCCCATTATCGGCACCTACCTGGTGCAACGCCGCCTATCGTTACTAGGGGATGGGATCGGACACGTAGCTCTTACCGGAGTGGCGCTAGGTTGGGTAGTGGGTAATCTAACGGAAATTGCGGGCGGAGATACTTTAGCGATCCCGGGGGCAGTAATCGCCTCAATCGTAGGCGCGGTGATTATTGAATTGGTACGTGCCAAAGGTGGAGCCAGCGGAGACGTGGCGATGGCTTTACTTTTTTATGGAGGGATCGCTTCCGGGGTGCTGGTGATTTCCCTGGCCGGGGGCACCACCAACCAATTAAATTCCTACCTATTTGGCTCAATCGCCGCCGTTTCTTGGTCAGACGTTTACCTCACGATCGCCCTGTCGCTGCTGATCCTAGTGTTTGGCCTGGGGATGCGCCGAGAACTCTTCTCTATCTGCAACGATGAGGAGTTCGCCCTCGCTTCCGGGATTCCGGTAAGACTGCTGACCACCTGCTTAGCGGTAGTTAGCGCCCTGACGGTATCGACTGCGATGCGGGTAGTGGGAGTGCTCCTAGTTTCGGCGCTGATGATCGTGCCGGTAGCCATCACCCAGATTTATGCTCGCTCTTTCAGCGCCACTATGGGATGGGCAATGCTGCTGGGGGTAGTGATGTGTATTGCGGGGTTAGTCTTTTCTTACTTCACGGCCGCCGCCTCTGGATCGGCGATCGTGATGGGGCTGATAATCCTGTACGCACTGGCGGCAGCGCTGCGTCCCCTGGTATATCGCCGCCATCTTCAAACCCCGCAAGAACCCGCTGACTGTGGACATCATTAGTCCTGCCAGGTCAATACCTGGGATCTAAACTAGTTTCCACCACGAGCTGGCACCGGAGTTACTTCCAATAAATCCGCGGCGGCCTCTAAATTGTCTAAGGCGTTTATTCCTCTTTGCAGCGCTTGAAAAGCTGCCGCCAGCCCCGGGCGATTAGGGTCTACTGCTAGCAATAGTCGATCTGGCCCAGCGATTTGCGGAACAATTTCCCAATCGGCTCCCGGCAGCACCTGCCCGATCACCCGGGAGATTCCAGCCAGTAAAGCGGGATTCTCCCAGCTGGGAACCCAGGTATCTGCACAGGCCAAAGCATTTAGCAGTGGGCGCGGCAACAGGTAAGTTTCATCTAGCAGCATTCTTCCGGGAGAATCAAGCGCAGCAATCGCGAGGGCGCGGGCGCCCACTGGTAAGGGTCGCGGCAGTTTCTCCGTGCCCGCCGAGGGGTCGAGTTTGCTGCCCAAACCCGCAGCCACGGCCTCATTCATAGCTGCAAGCGACGAATAAACGGGAACTGCCAGCGCAGCGGAGGTACCTTTTAGGTGAATCTGGGGCAGCTGCCCGCTGGGGCAATCGCCCTCCGAAGAGGCTGCATGGGGTAATACTGGCAAGATTACGCGTCCATCCCCTAAAGCCGCCGCTATTGCTACCAGGCGCTGCCTTAGACCGCTAAGCTTCAAAGCCGCGGCCATAGCCGGTTCTATCTCGCCTTTATCGGCGGAATTATTATTACGAGCCAGGGCACGTAAAATCGCGTTTTCTTGTTTGGCGGGCAGAGATTTGCTGCCGCTAGATTCCGCGTTGGCGCGGCCTGTAAGCTCCAAGCTAGGCTCTCCCGCTAGCAACCGCCAGGGCTTGTTCTATGGTGAACTGCCCGGAATAAAGCGCTTTGCCTACAATCGCGCCCTCCACCCCGATACCGGTGAGCTCGCGCAAAGTACGTAAATCATCCAGGGTGCTCACTCCCCCACTGGCTACCACTTTCGCGGAAGTTGCCTCGCACACTTCGCGCAGCAATTGGGTATTCGGGCCGGTCAAGGTGCCATCGCGCATTACATCAGTGACTACATAGCGGGTGCAACCGGCCGCATTGAGCCGTTCAATCATTTCAAAGAGGTCACCGGCGTCTTTGGTCCAGCCATGAGTCGACAGCGTATGTCCGCGCACATCCAGCCCCACCGCAATCTGGTCACCGTATTTGGAGATCACCTGGCAAGTCCACTCGGGGTTTTCAATCGCGGCGGTACCCAGATTTACCCGGCGGGCTCCCGCCGAAAGTACCCGTTCCAAAGATTCGTCGTCACGGATCCCCCCGGATACCTCTACCTGCAGATTCACCTGTTCAACGATTTCTTGCACCACTTGGGTGTTATTCCCCCGCCCAAAGGCGGCGTCTAAATCCACCAGGTGTAGCCAGCGAGCTCCGGCCTCTTCGAAGCTGCGGGCAGCTTCTAAGGGCACCCCATAAACTTTTTCGCTGCCCGCTTTGCCTTGATGTAGGCGTACGGCTTGGCCAGAAACTATATCTACTGCCGGTAAAAGTTCTAGCATTTTTCTCCCTTAGAAGCTTTGTGTCCAGTTACGAAGCAGTTCCATGCCGGCGTCGCCGGATTTTTCGGGATGGAACTGAGTAGCCGAAAGGGGACCGTTTTCAACCGCGGCGATAAAAGGGGTTCCGTGGGTGCCCCAAGAAAAAATCGGGGGTTTCATCCGCGAGGATTGCCGATAATGCCCGGAAGGATCAGCCGTTACCCCGTAGGAGTGCACGAAGTAAAAACGCTCATCTTTAATCCCGGAAAAAAGCTGCGAACCCTGACCTACCTTGATCTTTGACCAGCCCATATGGGGCAGAATCGGGGCACGTAGTTTTTCTACGATTCCTGGCCATTCCCCCATCCCGGCGGTGTCTTCGCCGTGCTCAAGGCCGCGTTCAAATAGGATTTGCATCCCCACACAGATTCCGAGCACCGGACGCCCGCCCGCTAAGCGCCGGTCAATTAGGGTGTCACCGCGGCGAGCATGCAGATCCTTCATCACTGCCGCAAATGCCCCTACCCCGGGAACAAGTAACCCATCAGCCTCCAGGCAGGTAGAAAAGTCGCTGGTCAGGATAACCTTGACCCCAACGCGCTTTAAGGCGTTAACCGCCGAGCGCACATTGCCGGAGCCATAGTCGAACACCGCTACCTGTTTAGTCACCGCCCTTAGCCTCCCGCCTATCGGGGTCTTCCCCGCGATTAGTATCTTCTTGCAGTCCCCGTAATTGTCGCAGCAAAATCCCCGGTAAATCACGCAGGCGGGGGGGACGGATCTCGGGATAATCTTCGGGGGAAGTCCGCCCGAGTAGCAGATCTTCTACCCGTTCATCAGCGCAAGAAACTAGCGGGCCGGCTGGAATAGTACGGTCAAACCGTCCGTCATAGTACACGCGCGCGGTAATCTGCCCCTGTACCCCCGGGTCATCATCACGATCCGAACGCAAAGTAGAAACAAACAGGACTGCTCCATAGGGAGTAATTTTTGAAACCGCGAGGGCGAGTTCCTCCGCCTCTGGGCAAACTGGCCGCTCCTCCCCTAGGAGCGCTTCTAACTCATCATCGGGAGTAGGAGTCAGGCGTTTCCACACTACACACCCGGACTCAGTTTCCACGATCCGGGCATCAATCTCGTGAGCGGCCATCATCGTGGCTAGCGGTACTGCCTCTAGCAGGTTGGTGAGCACTAGCGCCACATCTCCGGCCTCCGGAGGGAGCGCCTCTAAATGCTGCCAGGCCTGCAGATCCTGGTCAACTTCTTCGCTGAACCCATCGAGCTCTTCCCCACTAATGCCCGATTGCGCGATTACCTGGTCAAAGTAATCCTCTGGCTTAGAGGAGGATTCATTATCGCCCGCCAAATTTTCCTCGCGGGGTTCTTTATCGCGCGGATCATCCTGATTGGGAAAGTTCGCGGCGTTCACAGCGCACCCTTAGTGGAAGGAACACCGCTAACCCGCGGATCGGTTTCTACCGCGCCCCGCAGCGCCCGCGCTACTGCTTTGAACTGTGCTTCTACAATATGGTGCGGGTCGCGCCCCGCAAGTACCTCCACATGTAGACAGATCCCGGCATTATAGGCAAAAGACTCCCACACATGGCGGGTCATCGAACCGGTGAAATGTCCGCCAATCAGGTGATATTCCTGGCCAGCTGGCTCTCCGCGGTGCACACAGTAGGGGCGTCCGGCCACATCAACCACTGCCCGCGCTAGCGCTTCATCGAGGGGCACGGTGGCATCAGCGAAACGGCGGATCCCCGCTTTATCCCCCAGAGCCTCACGCAGAGCTATTCCCAGGCAAATAGCGGTATCTTCCACCGTGTGATGCACATCCACCTCAATATCGCCGCGAGCAGCAATATTCATATCTATCAAGGAATGCTTGGAAAGCGCGGTGAGCATATGGTCATAGAAAGGCACGCCGGTACTAATCTGACTTTTTCCAGTGCCATCTAGTTTTATTTCTACCGTGATATCTGATTCCGCGGTTTTCCGGGTGACTTTCCCGCTGCGGCTCATTTGGTTACCTCCTCGAATGCTTCACGAAATGCTTGATCTTCTGTGGCGGTGCCAATACTTACCCGCAAGAATCCTGCCGGACCTACCTCGCGGATCAACACCCCGCGCTCCAATAAATCACTGAACACTTGATGTCGATCCGGGAAGGGACCAAATAGCACAAAGTTAGCCTGGGTTTTAGGTACCGTGTATCCTTTACCCTCCAGCCATGACGCCAAGTTATCGCGGCGCTCACGCAACTGCGCTAACTGTTGGAGCTGTTCTTCGGCATGCCCCAAGGCCGCAATCGCCGCCGCCTGAGTAAGCGCAGACAGGTGATAGGGCAAACGCACCCGCATAATATCGGCGATTACTTCCTTGGCCGCCACCAGGTATCCTAGGCGCAGTCCCGCCATCCCAAAAGATTTCGACATAGTGCGCGATACCACCAGGTGTGGAAATTCCTTTAAGAGGGCGAGGGCGCTGGGCTGATCCGGATCCCGGAACTCCCCGTAGGCCTCGTCAACTACCACCACGGTAGCAGTGGACCTACCGGAAATCACCGGCCCGGTTTCTTTAGCTTTCTGCAAAATCTGCACTAGTTCAGCTTGGCTACTGGCAGTCCCGGTCGGATTATTGGGATTCGCCAGCAGTAATACGCTGGGACGGACTTCTCGCAGTCCCTGAAGCAGGGCAGCAACATCAATATTCCAATCACTTTGCCGGGGCACCGTCACATATTTCGAGTGTGCACCCCGCACGTATTCCGGATACATCGAGTAGGAATAATCGGTTCCCAACACTGTGCGCCCTGGCCCCGCATAGGCTCCCAGTAGCTGCGACATCACTTCATTGGAGCCATTAGCTGCCCAGATTTGTTCTACCGGAAAGTCCAGACCAGATTCGCGCTTTATATAGCCGCCTAGAGCTTTCCGCAGGGCAGTGAAATCTCGATCGGGGTAACGGTTGAGACCTGCCGCCGCTTCGCTAACCGCGCGAGAAATATCGGCGATCATCTTAGAACTGGGAGGATAGGGATTTTCGTTTACATTTAACCGGGCAGCCACATCCAATTGCGGCGCCCCATACGGGGTGACCTGCGCAAGTTCTTCCCGCAGTGGCAGCAAGGGAGCCTGTTCCATAAATAATCGTTCCTTTCTGGCTCCCATTCTAAAGGCAATACCCAGATAATGCTTTGCCCTCGCCGATTAGCTGATTTCGTTTTCTAAGGACGAAACCGACCAATAACAGCGAGGGCAAAATAGGCACTTACTTAGTCAGAGGCCGAAACCATGGTTTCGGCGGTGGCCATGGCTTTACCTTTTTCATTACCCAGCGAGCCACCCGCCAGCTTATTCACCACTATGGCGATCGCGCCATCCCCGGTCACGTTAGTGGCAGTACCGATCGAGTCAATTGCCACGTACAGCGCAACCATCAGCGAATACAGTTCGGGAGAGAATCCCAAGAAGCCCATTAAAACGCCTTGCGCAGCCGCGATTGCGCCGCCGGGAACCCCCGGTGCCGCCACCATGGTAATCCCCAAGATAATGATGGCCATCGCCATTTTGCCGAAGGAAATAGGCTGCCCCGTCATCTGCATAACTGCCAGAGCAAAAGCAGTGATTTTAACCGTGGAACCACCCAGATGGATGGTGGCGCACAGCGGAACCGTGAAACCAGCGATTTCTTCAGAGACCCCGTTGTTGCGGGCACACTGATAGGTCACCGGAATGGTGGCTGCCGAAGAGGCAGTACCCAGCGCGGTGAAATAGGCTTTCGCCATCCTACCTAGCGCCGTAAAGGGGTTAATCTTCGCAATCGCACCTGCTATCGCATATTGGATTAGCAGTAGCACCACGGTCAGAATCACCGACACCAGAATCACTTTGATCATCACTTTGATAACCAAGGCAATCTGCCCCGAATAGGACATGTTTAGGAAGGTGCCGAAAATAAATAGTGGTAGCAGCGGAACAATCGCCCGTTTAATCATCAACATGGTAATGTCCCGGAACTCCGCGTAGGCGCGATGCAAAGTGGGAGTGTTCAGAGCCGCCATGCAAATACCAAGAATAAACGCCAAAATCAACGCACCGGTAACGTCTAGCACCGGGGTAATGTTCAGGTTATCGCCTAGCAGGGATCCTACCGCGTTCTTAGGTTCTTTTAGTTCAGGAGCCGATTCGGTCAGGATCCGCGGGAAAACCACCGACGCAATCCCGTAGGTGCCGAACCCCGCAAACAGGGTTGAACCGTAGGCGATCGCGACTGTGGCCAGCAGCCATTTACCGGCTCCCCGCCCCAGGTCTGCTAAAGCCGGCCCTACCAGCCCCAAAATGATCAAAGGAATACAAAAACTCAAGAATTTACCAAAAATATCGTTAAAAGTGGCGAAAGGAGAAATAAATCCTTTAGGAAGTCCCGGGATCAGACCGATGAACGCCCCGGCCACGATCGCCACCAACACCCAAAACAGCAGTTGTTTAAACACGCTGGGGATACGTTCTTTAGAGTCAGCCATACTTGTTCCTATCTTTTTAACTAAATCGGCAGTTCACAGCTTCTTCGTGTGCCGGAAGATCTTCGGCGTCCGCAAAGGCAGTCAAGGGACGTGCCATGGTTTCTAGCGCGGCGCGCTGGTATTCAATTTGTTGCATCGGCTTGAGATACGCCATTACTGACAATCCACCCTCATAACGGGCAGTACCTCCGGTGGGGAGTACGTGATTGGAGCCTGCCAGGTAGTCTCCTAGGGGAACCGGGGTATAGGGACCGACAAAAATCGCGCCGGCGTTACGGATTTTTTCCGCTACTACCTTTGCTTCTACAGTATGAATCTCTAGATGTTCAGGCGCATAGGCATTGACTGCGGCAATCGCGCTATCGATATCGGCTACCAGCACGATCCCCGATTGGGGTCCACTTAGGGCTTGGCAAACCCGCTGCGAATGTTTAGTCCGCTGCGCGGCCGGAACAATCTCTTTTTCTACGGCACTGGCCAGCTCGGGCGAGTCGGTAAAAAGCACGGAAGCAGCGTTAGGATCATGCTCAGCCTGCGAAATCATATCTGCGGCCACCAAGGTAGCATTGGCGCTTTGATCGGCGATAATTCCGATCTCCGTGGGGCCGGCTTCGGCATCGATTCCGCAAACTGCGCGCACTAGTCGTTTCGCAGCCGCCACATAAATATTCCCCGGTCCGGTAATCACATCTACTGGCTGGCAAAGCGGATCGGGATCTACGCCCTCTTCCCCGCTAGCCCCATAGGCAAACATGGCGATCGCTTGCGCCCCGCCCACCGCGTAAACCTCTTTAACTCCGAGCAGCTGACAGGCAGCTAAAATAGTGGGATGTACCTTACCCCCGAAACGAGTTTGCGGCGGGGAAGCTACTGCAATCTGGCTTACTCCGGCCTCCTGGGCGGTTACTACATTCATGATTACCGAGGACGGATAGACAGCTAACCCGCCAGGAACGTAAAGACCTACCCGCTCAACTGGGACCCAACGCTGCCTAACGATCCCGCCAGGCATTATTTCGGTCACTCGCTCACTGGGAACCTGAGCGCGATGACCGGCGCGATTGTGGGCGATAGAAATATCCATCGCTTCACGTACGGCAGGATCTAGCTGTTCCAACGCTTGGGCGAGCTCTTCTGCTGGCACGCGCAGATTCTTTGGCCTAACCCCATCGAACTGTTCAGACAGCTCCCGCAGGGCAGCGGCGCCGCGCGTTTTCACCGCCTGCATAACGGGAAGGATTTTTTCTGCCGCGTCCTCAATATTCATTTGGGCGCGAGGTAGCGCCTGCCGCAGTTCCATCCCGGTAGGCATGGTCGTGCGGAAATCAGTAATTGACAGCATGGGGATATGTTATTAGTTTTGCGAAAATAAACCGCAGACTAGTCCAGTAAATAAAACCTATTGACTTATATAGTGAAATTACTTCCGGTGCTTCTTCTGCAAGTTACGCATTACCCAATCCCGGAAACCGCGATAGGTCAAGTACAGGAGTACCGCACTGACCAGCCACAGCACCCAGGGATACCAGCCAGGAATCGGGGACACCAGATATAGGGAGGCAGCTACCACGATCAGCCCAGCTAAGAAGCCACAAACCACCCCCAGCAGGGTGCTGGTAAGGAAGGCGTTCGACTTTTCTTGGGCGTCCCCTTGATACCAAGTCACCAGAATCAGGGCGATCACCATCGCGATCAGCGAACCGATCCGCAGCCCCATCGACATTCCGAAACCGTTGAAAACCATTACTCCGGCCAAGGACAAGGCCATCAAGGCATCCAACCACCACGGTGTCAAGGCCTGCTGCTGCAAAGATTGCTGAATCTCTGCAGCAGAGACCCGGGAATCATCTTCCGCACTTACGCTTCCCGCACCGGTTTTAGCCGGCACGGCGTCCTCATTCGCGGACGCGGGAAGCGGATTCTCACTGGCAGCCTGCGGAACCGCTGCCTCTTCAGAAAGCGGAGCTGTTTGCGCCTGCACAGGTTGCACCGGTGCTGCCGCCTGCGGGAACTGCTGATTATATTGGGGAACCTCTGGCGCCTTGGGTGCACTAGGAGCCGGGAAAGCCGGTTGCGGCTGGGATCCAACCGGCTGGCCGACCGGTTGTGCCTGCTCAGATCTTAGAAAAGGCCAGTTTGCTCCGCTTTGCTGGTCTCCTTGCGGGAATCCGTGCGGTTCGGGGTTGCTCATCTAGCTCCTCCAACGTGCGTCAATAAAGCCATACTGCTAACAGTTTAGTATCATTTATCGCGTGGCAGATAATAACAGCGTGTCTTTTCCGACGATTCCAGTGCGAGGAACCATAAAGCTAGGACAGTTCCTGAAGCTAGCGAACCTGGTAGAGGACGGTGCCGAGGCGCGCATGCTCATCCAAGCCGGTGAAGTTACGGTCAATGGCGAGGTAGAAACCCGACGTGGCAGTGCCCTCTCCCCTGGCGATATCGTGCAAATAGATCTGCCCACCGGTACTACCGGAGCCCAAGTCTCCCGTTAATCTTGCCCGCGAATGACGGGTTGGGGGCGGTAAAAGCGCTCCGGGGACCCCGGTGAGCCTTGCTTCGCTCGGCTCAAGCCCCCTCTCGCATCTTTTACCGCCCCCAACCCGTAAGCGGGAGCCATTTCCGCATCACCTTGAAAAAAAGACTATTCAGTGGGTCACCTGTTTGGTGAGTATCCGATGCTCTCAATAATGAATTTTTATTATTTCGGTAAAAATCCGCTGGTGCGCTTTTAGCACCTGCTTGGCGATACTCTTGTTTGGGAGGCGCCCCTTACGTAGGTGATGCCAACGAGCGTGGAAGGAAAAACTTTTCCCCCACGCAAAGGGGGGACAGCTTTGCGAGATTCCCATAAGGTACGCAACTAGCGTGCAGGGGCGGATTTATGCCGCAGGGTAGGCTCCGGGCACTAAATCCGTGAAAATGCCAGAGCATTTTCCGGATTTCGGGGCGGGCGGTAAAATCCGCCCCTGTACGCGGCCGAATGCAGGAGGAAAAAATAATTCCCCGCGCCCGACCCGCACGGTAGATTATTTAGATTATTTCCGCTTTTCTAGACAGTGCAGGCCGAGTAGGGTTTTTAGCTGGCCGGCTAAACCGGAGCCGCGATTTACCCGCAAATCATCACCCAGCTGCACGATAGTTACGCCTTTAGAACCACGCAGATGCATCCGGACTTCGCTTTGTCCCGGACTGGAACCCAGGATGTCTCGCAATTGCTCCGCGATATCTTCGGTAAGGCGATTGGCGGCGATATAGATATTTAACGGACCGTTAGAGACTTGGCTAATATCGGGCAGCGTCATTTCTTGCGCATAGAGGGAAGCTTCTTCGTCTCGAATCCGCACCCGCCCGCGCACACTCACGATTTCATCCGTCACCAAATCTTGGGAGTACTTCTGGTAGGTCTGCGGAAAAAAGAGCACATCGGTGGAACCAGAAATATCTTCGATAGTGGCGATCGCCCACAGGTTCCCGTCTCGCTTGGTGGTTTTACTTTGCACCCCAGTTATCAGGCCACATATTTGAATCATTTGGCCATCCCGGACTCCATCTTCGGTAGAAAGATCCACGATTTCAGTGTCACTATTGTGGGCAAGGATCGTCTCCATCCCCTGTAAGGGGTGGTCAGAAACATAAAGCCCCAACATGTCGCGTTCAAATTTTAGTTTTTGTTGTTTATCCCATTCGGGAAGATCGGGGATTTGCACGGTGAAGGTAACTCCTTCATCGGCATCCATCATCCCGAAGAGATCTTCTTGCCCCATGGCGGCGTTGCGTTTCACGTCGATTACGGAGTCGACGGCCTCGACATGGATAGACTCGAGGGGGCGGCGAGCGTGCCCTAAGGAATCGAAAGCCCCCGCTTTAATCAAGGATTCGACTACTCGTTTATTGCAAACCTCGATGGGCACTTTGTCCAGAAAATCATGGAAGGAAGTGTAGTCGCCTTTTTCTTTGCGCGTTTTAACGATTTCGGCAACCACGTTGACACCGACATTGCGCACCGCCGACAGGCCGAAACGGATAGACTCGCCAACCGCCGTGAAATCCGAGGCGGAGGCATTAACGTCCGGAGGTAACACCGCAATATTCATCCGACGACATTCTCGCAGGTAAAGCCCCAGTTTATCTTTGTTGTCTTTGGTGGAGGTCAGCAGCGCCGCCATATACTCGGTGGGATAGTTGGCTTTTAGATACGCCGTCCAATAGGAAACCAGGCCGTAGGCGGCAGAGTGCGATTTATTGAAAGCGTAGGAGGAGAACGGCACCAGGATTTCCCATAGTTTACTGACTGCGTCCTCGGGGTATCCGCGTTCGATCATCCCGTCATGGAAGCGCGAATACTGTTTATCCATCTCCTTTTTCTTTTTCTTGCCCATGGCGCGCCGCAAAATATCTGCTTGCCCCAGGGAATAGCCAGCGACTTTTTGGGCGATTGCCATTACCTGCTCTTGATAGACGATTAGGCCGTAGGTTTCGTCCAAAATGTCGGCTAGGGCTTCCGAGAGGGCGGGGTGAATGGGCTCGATTTCTTGGCGTCCATTTTTACGCAAAGCATAGTTGGTGTGCGAGTTCGCCCCCATAGGGCCAGGACGATACAGGGCGCCGACCGCGGAAATATCGGAGAACTCGGTGGGTTTCATTAGCCGCATCAGCGACCGCATCCCCGCAGAATCTAGCTGGAATACCCCCAGGGTTTCCGCCCGGGAAAGTAGTTCATAGGTGGGGCGGTTATCTAGGGGAACTTGCTCTAAATCTAGGGCTTCTTTCCCATTGGCCACGATATTGTCGAGGGCGTCCGAGATTACGGTCAAGTTGCGTAGCCCCAGGAAATCCATCTTCAACAGTCCCAAGGTTTCACAGGTGGGATAGTCGAATTGGGTGATAATCGCCCCGTCAGCGGGTCGTTTCATCATCGGCACGATATCGGTTAAATCATGGCTGGACATGATTACCGCGCAGGCGTGCACTCCCCATTGCCGGGTGATGCCCTCTAGCCCCTGCGCCATTTTGATAACTGGCTTTACCTCGCCCGCGTTATCGGAAACGTATTGGCGAAACTCGCTGGCTTCCCCGTAGCGCGGATGCTTGTCATCGTAGATTCCCGAGAGCGGAATATCTTTACCCATAATCGCGGGCGGCATTTTCTTGGTGAGCTGATCGCCCAGCGCATAGGGCTTATCCATGATCCGGCAAGAGTCTTTTAAGGCCTGTTTGGCTTTAATTTTGCCGTAGGTGACTACCTGCGCGACCCGGTCTTTCCCGTATTTTTCGGTCACGTAATCGATTACTTCTCCGCGCCGGCGCTCATCGAAGTCTACGTCAATATCGGGCATGGATACCCGCTCGGGGTTAAGGAAACGTTCGAACATTAACCCATGTTCGAGGGGGTCAAGTTCGGTAATCCCCATCGCGTACGCCACGATGGATCCGGCTCCCGATCCGCGCCCTGGCCCTACCCGGATTCCTTGCGCTTTCGCCCAGTTAATATAGTCGGCTACCACCAGGAAGTATCCGGGGAATCCCATCTGGGTGATGATCCCGCATTCATAGTCGGCTTGTTTTTGAGATTTTTCGGGTATGCCTTGCGGGTAGCGCCGGTGCAGGCCACGTTGGACTTCTTTTACGAACCAGCTGGTGGTGTCCTCTCCGGCAGGTACTTCAAACTGGGGCATATAGTCGGCGCCCTCGGCAGTGGTTTTGAAATGCACTTCGCACATTTCCGCGATTTTCAGGGTGTTATCACAGGCTTCAGGGAATTCGGAGAAGAGTTCGCGCATTTGCTCTGCTGTTTTCAGGTAATACCCGGAGCCTTCGAAACGGAAGCGGTCAGCATCGTTGAGACGCGAACCTGAGTTGATACACAGCAGAGCATCTTGGGTGGGTTGGTCACTTTCGAGGACGTAGTGGGAGTCGTTGGTAGCTACCAGGGGGGCATCGATAACTTTTGCCAGTTTTAGTAGCTCGTTGCGCACCCGCCGTTCGATTCGCAGCCCGTGATCCATCAGTTCGATAAAGAAGTTTTCTTTACCGAAAATGTCTTGTAGTTCCCCTGCGGCTTTTTTGGCTTCTTCCCACTGTCCTAGGCGCAGGCGGGTTTGGATTTCTCCCGAGGGGCACCCACTGGTTCCGATTAACCCGGTGGAGTAACGTTCCAGCAGGTCTCGGTCAGCGCGCGGCCACTTTTGCATCTGTCCATCGATGGAGGCGAGCGAGCCTAAGCGGAACAGATTGTGCATCCCCTCGGTGGTGCGCGATAGCAGGGTCATATGGGTGTAGGCACCGCGTGCTGATACGTCATCTGCCCGCTGACTTTCTTCTCCCCAACGCTGCCGGGTCTGGTCAAAACGGGAGGTTCCGGGGGTGATATAGGCTTCGAGGCCAACTATGGGTTTTATTCCTACTTTGCGGGCAGCAGCATAGAACTCGTAGGCGCCAAAAAGATAGCCATGGTCGGTGATGGCTACGGCTGGTTGGCCTATTTCTACCGCCCGCTCCACTAGTTTTCCGATCCGGGCGGCACCATCCAACATGGAATAGTCAGTGTGAACATGAAGATGAACAAAATCATTCGCTGGCGCCATGTCCCCCAGTTTAGCCTGGCGCCAACTTTGTTTCTTCCACGTGTGAAACTGCTCCCAATGCCGGTATTGGTTTCGCGAGGACGCACCTGGCGGGTTAGAGTTTATTCGTTGCGTTTAGCAGCGATGCGCCACTAGCTCAACTGGCTAGAGCATCTGACTCTTAATCAGAGGGTTCGGGGTTCGAGTCCCCGGTGGCGTACGAAAGTCATTTTGGCTTTTACCTGCGCCACTAGCTCAACTGGCTAGAGCATCTGACTCTTAATCAGAGGGTTCGGGG
>NZ_JAKNHJ010000016.1 GCF_022133705.1 Varibaculum cambriense | reverse complement strand
CCCCCCCCCCCCCCCCCCCCCCCCCCCCCCCCCCCCCCCCCCCCCCCCCCCCGCCGCTTTTAGCTGGGGGTTTAGAGTATAAAACTAGACCAACCGTCAGTTATGGCCAAGTTCTCAACAAAAATGAGATTATCACCTTGCTTTAATCTTACCGATTGGTAAGATTTCAGTATGAGTATGAGTCGAAAAAAGAACATTTTGGTAGCCACCTTAACGATGGTGGGTCTGGCACTGGGGGGACTATTTGCAGTCTCGGGGAGTCAGAACGTGCAGGCGGCGGATCGCACTCCTACGGTGCGCGAATGCCGGGTAATGCATAATCAGGTAGCTAAAGGGCAACCCATCACCAATATAGATACCTTTTTGATTGGTGCTACCAGCGCTGATTCTTATACTTTGTCGCTGTATCTGGGGGATACAAAGTTCCGGCCGGCGATTGAGGCGGCCACCAAGATGTGGACCGAGCGCAGCGGCGGGAAAGTCAAATTTAAGTTTGTGGACTCGATGGCTGATCGCCCAGTGCGGGTAATTGACTCTCCCTATTCTGAAGGCAAAGCGATTGGTACCGCTTATGCCGCGCAGCGGCTGCTGTATCTGCGTTTAGATCGCAGCGGTTGGCTTACCCAGGTGTCTACGGTTGCCCATGAGCTGGGGCATCTTTTGGGGATTGACCATACTTGTAAGGGTGATTTAATGGCCGCCGGCATGGCGGGAGTTAAAGACTTCAATAACCCGATTAGTGATGCTGACGTTGCCTTGGCATTGCAGGGTTTGGAAAAGCATCTCGGATACCCGGCGGGATCGGAACCGGCTGAACCGACACCGGATCCCACTACGGAGGCACCTCAGCCCAGCGAGGATCCGACAACCGAGGCACCCGAGCCGACCACGGATCCAGATCCTAGTGAAACTGCTGAACCCAGCGAGGATCCGACTACCGCTGTTCCTGAGCCCAGCGAAGAGCCCACCAGCGAACCTACGAGCGAACCGACTCAGCCGGAGGTTCCCAGTGAAACTGCGCAGCCAACCCCGGATCCAACTACTGAGGAACCCCAGCTAACCCCGGATCCAACTACTCCGGCTCCCGAGCCCACCACGGATCCGCAGCCGAGCGTAGAACCTACTACCCCGGAACCTACCTTTACGGAGGCTCCGCTTCCGGATGAGCCGCCTACTGCGGTACCAGAGCCGACTACCCAGCCGGATGAGCAAGGCGATGACTCCGATAGCTTCGTAGTGAAAGTGCGAGTATTCTTCGTGCGAGTATTCTCTTGGTTCGGCGGATTCTTCCGCTCCATCTTCTCCTAGAGTTCTAGATATTAGTTGAGCCCGCCGGAAACCCGGCGGGCTCAACTTATATCATTAGCTAGCGTCTATACTTCCTATCGCTAGTTTGTGCTCCCAGTTCGGCTTCAATCTCGTGGGTGCCATCTTGGCGTAGCACCGTGAGTTTCACTTTGTCTCCCGGGTTGTACCAGCGTACATAGCCAGTTAGCGCCACTCCGGATCCCACCTGGAAGTCATCGATCTTGGTAATCAAATCGCCTTCCTTTAAGCCGGCGCGATCAGCGCCCGAGCCGCGAACTACCGAGGAAACCCGCGCTCCCATCCGGGACTCGCCCCCGATCTTGGCAACCGCGGTGTCAATCGTCACTCCCAACATCGCGTGAGTAACTTTTCCGGAAGTAATGATCTGGTCGGCAACGTTACGCACCAGATTCACCGGAATCGCGAAACCAATCCCAATCGAGCCCGCCTGACCGCCACTGGAGGATCCTAGGGAGGCAATCGAGGAAGTAATCCCAATAACCTTCCCGGAGGCATCGAAAAGGGGGCCGCCAGAGTTACCAGGGTTGATCGCGGCATCGACTTGGATAGCGTTAGTAACTACCTGCTGGCCAGCACCGGAACGGTCATTCAGGCCAGGAATCTGTATCCCCGAACCTTCTGATTCTGATGATTGGTTGACTACTACTGGACGGTCGAGGGCAGAAATAATTCCGATAGTAACGGTGTTTTCTAGTCCTAGCGGAGAACCAATGGCCGCTACCGGCTGAGCTACCCGCAAACCGGTGGAACTACCGAGCGCTGCCATCTGTAAATCCTTGGGAGGACTCACGAACTCTAGTACCGCCAAATCGGTAGAAGCATCGGAACCTAAAACTTTCGCGTCATAGATTTTCCCGTTAAATAGCTCGATCTGGACTTTTGCGTTGCCCGAAATCGCGGAGGCTACTACGTGGTAGTTGGTAATCACGTGTCCGGCCTCATCAAAAATCACCCCGGATCCGGTCTCTCCAGAATTACCGGAAGCTACCTGGATCGCTACCACTGAGGGCTGGACTGCTTTGGCAACTGTCTCCCAGTTGGTGTTCTTGGCGCTGGCCTGGGTGACCGGAGCCTCGGTCGCCACTTTCACCGGAGATTTACCTAGAGAGGTAGTACGTGAACCCCAATCGGAAGGCAGCAGCCATACACACAGGGCAGCGGCTACCGCAATCGCGATAGTTGCCAGCCAGCCGGGGCCACGTTTAGTTTTTTCTTTGCGTTTAGCCGGCATGGGGGATGGTTCCCAAGCGGGCTGTTCGGGGGGTAAAAATGATCCCTGGGGGGAGGGGGAGTAGGGGTAATCAGCGGTATCTGCCGCCGGTTGCCCGCCAAAGTCATTAGCGAAGGAACTGGTGGTTTGCGAGGGGGAGGACTCGTTAATCCCGAAGCTGTAAGGGGAGGAGTGATCCTCAGAAGCAGTCTGCCCAGGGGAGAAAGCCTGATCTGTTTGGGGACTGATCCCCCTGTACGAGGAGGTCGCCTCGCCGCTAACAGCTGGGGTGCCAGGTTGAATATCGGTGATCCTGCCGGTCAATTCGGGACGCGCCTTCTCGGCCTCGCTAGCGTAAAAGCTGCCGGCGTTCCCGGAATCCTGCGGCGGAAAACTGTCGCCGCTAGGTTCTGGGATTTCGCCGGGCCAGCCGGCGCTTTGCCAATCGTCCATTTCCCAGTCGTCAATCGGATTACTACCGTTTTGGGGTTGGGTCGAATCATTGCTATTAGTCATGAATCTCGATCTCCTCTTATCTATTGTGTCCCCATATTGACACCAGCAACTGTTCCCACTCTGGATGTTTTCTGGATGTTTTCTGGATGCCAATTTGGTTTTGATTTAGCTACCGTCATCTAACTACCGGCCGCAGTCAGCGGTTTTAGTGGGGGCGCCGTTTCTTGCGGTTCTGCTGGCTGGGGTGAGATTTTTTCGGTTTTTCCTCGCTCGTAATTATCCGGTCTTGGTCTTTTTGATTCTCGCGGGGATTCTCGAAATTATCATCCTGCAGCTGTTCGCGGTACCAGGCCGGTGCCAAACGAGTACCGCGGGAAGGCGCAAATCCCAGCTGACGATAGTAGGCGCGCAGCCAAGCTGGCCGCAGCCCCTGCGGATAATACAGGTTGGTTAACCCCCAAATAATCCCCACCAGTCCGATTAATGCACTGATTAGACAGATTGTCAGTAGCAGGTAGTTGACAGGTTTCGGGGTGGCGTTTGCGGGCAGGGTCGCTCCGATCGCCAAAAAGAATAACCCCAGTGCCGGTAGGAACACTAATACCCACCGTTCATCCATAATCAGGATGCCAGAGCGAGAAACATCTTTCTTTTTCTTCGGTATCCAAAAACGCGCCCTCGCACTGCCATGACGTATCCAGGCAGAACCGGCTAGCAGTAGCACTCCCATAACTAAGGCAACAATGTGATTCATGAAACTAGCCTAACCCGTTTGCCAGCTACGCAAAGATCGCGCCCGAAATCGTCCCCGCGTTTTTCGGTAAGCAAAAAAATCCGCCGGCCACGCCGCGGCGCTCTCCGGTTTTACAAATATTGGCTAGCTAGCTGCACAGTATGGGGGCCGTAAGATCCTCCGAACAGGTTAGCGTGTACCGCCAGCATATGAATCTGGTGCAGGCCGATGCGTTCTTGCCACCCGGAAGCCAGGGGAGAGACCTGGTTGTAGCCCTGATAGATCTCCTCCAGATAGGGCTGGCCGAATACTCCCAGCGCCGCCAAATCAGTCTCCGCGTGTCCGCCGGAGGGAGCCGGGTCGATAAGTACCCCCACTACCTCGGGAAGGGGCTGATCCAGGTGCGAGCCCCGTCCCACCCTAGCTGGAAAACGCTTTAAAGCTCCCGAGGGCGCCCACATTACGTTCCCGGTCCACAGGTCACCGTGGATCCTGGCGGCCATAGTTTTTACGAGAGCCGGTTGGGGAACGTCGAAGATTCCGTCCCGCAACCGCTCTGCCAGCCGCTCTAAAACTGCAGCTCCGGCCGGATCGATCGAACCATTATCGAGAGCGGGCGGCAGGTTCGGCATAATCCGGTGATCAGCGAAAAACTCACCCCAGTTTTGCCCGGCGTCCTCATAAATTAATTCTAGGCGGGAGCGACCCATGTAGCCGGGGCCGGAATAGCCTAGAGGGGGCTGCCCGTACCAATCGGCTCCGCCCGCGTGGGTAATCGCTAGTGCTGCCCCGAAAGCCCGCGCCGCCTCGCTGGTGATAGCGGTAGAGGGGATTAGTTCGGTGTCTAAAAACCCGCGACCAGAAGCCGCAACCCGTGCTACGTGCGCCCCGCCTTTATCCATCGGCTCTGCCAGCCACTTTAGCCCTAGTTCTTCAAGCTCCAGAGCCTCGGGATGGCGATTATCAACCTTGTGGTAAACCTGCTCACTCATACCCCCATTGTGCCAGCTGGCTACCATTGTGGGCTAGCTCGCCAGATTTGGCGAGAAATACGCCTGGCAGTCTAGGCTTAAAGCATGACTCCAGAAGAACTAAGTGCCCTAATCCGCCAGATTCTTGTCACCCAGGCAGACGAAATCGGTTTAGACCCGGATGTTATCCCGGAAACCGTGAAAGTTGAGCGTCCCCGTTCACGCGATAACGGCGATTGGTCAACTAACGTGGCTATGCAGCTGGCAAAGAAAGCAGGTATGGCTCCGCGCGACCTCGCCACCATAATTACCGCCCAGCTTGACCAGGTAGCAGGCGTCTCGAAAACCGAGGTGGCCGGGCCGGGATTCGTAAATATCTGGCTGGGAGCAGCCGCGGCCGGGGCACTAGTTTCCACGATTTTGCAGGCCGGTAAACAATACGGACACTGCGACGCCTTGAGCGGGCAAAACATCAACGTAGAGTATGTATCCGCCAACCCCACCGGCCCCATCCATTTAGGGGGAGGACGCTGGGCAGCCGTCGGCGACACCCTCAGCCGGATCCTGGCGGCCAGCGGGGCAAAAGTTACTCGCGAATACTATTTCAATGACCACGGCGCCCAGATCACCCGCTTCGCCAAATCGCTTCTGGCGCGCTGGCAGGGCAAAGAGGTGCCCGAGGATGGTTACGGCGGGCAGTACGTCCTCGATATTGCCACTAAAGTGGCTGAGCGCGCTAAAGCAGAGGGCGTGCAACTAGCGGAGCTGCCGGAAGCGCAGGCGGAAGAATACTTCCGGGAAGCCGGCACCACCTTGATGTTTGGCGAGATCAAAGATTGTTTACATGATTTCCGCGCTGATTTTGATGTTTTCTTCCACGAGGACGAGCTGCACACTTCCGGGGCAGTCACTGACGCGATCGAAGAGCTGCGTTCCCGCGGCGTAATCTATGAGCAAGACGGCGCCACCTGGCTAAAGTCCACTAAATACGGGGACGATAAAGACCGGGTGATCTTGAAATCGGATGGCGATCCCGCCTATTTCGCAGCCGATATTGCCTACTATCGGGACAAACAGCGCCGGGGAGCCACCCACGAAATTTTGATTCTGGGGGCTGACCACCACGGATATATCGACCGGATGTATGCCATGTGCGCGGCCTTCGGGGGTAACCCGGGGGAGAGCCTAGAGATCATTATCGGGCAGATGGTGAATCTAAAAGAAAACGGCGTGGAAGTAAAAATGTCGAAACGCGCCGGCACGGTGATTACTCTAGATGACCTGGTAGAGGCGGTAGGAGTCGATGCTGCCCGCTATTCGTTGGTGCGAGTATCGATGGATTCCACTGTCGATATTGACCTGAATTTGCTGCGCTCCCACACCAATGAAAACCCGGTTTACTATGTGCAATATGCTCATGCCCGCACCTGTTCAGTAGGCCGTAACGCCGATGAAGCCGGAGTGAAAGCCACTGGTGAATATGAGGCCTCTGCACTTTCTAGCCAGGCCGATAAGGATTTGCTCGGAGTTTTGGCGCAATACCCGGCAGAGCTCAAACTGGCCGCGGAAGAACGCGAACCCCATCGGATACCTCGCTACCTAGAGAAACTAGCGGCCGGCTACCACACCTGGTACAACCAGTGCCGCGTGATTCCTCGCTCCGGTGAAGAAATAACCGCCGCGCACGTAGCGCGCCGGCACCTGAATGAGGCCGTGCGGCAAGTGCTGGAAAATGGTTTGGATCTTTGCGGAGTTACTGCTCCCGAGCGGATGTAATGAGAAGATAGGAGCATGGCAACCGTACCGACCACTAAGGCCGCGCGCGAAGAAGCGATTCGCGAAATCCTCAGCCAACAGGAAATCTCTAGCCAGTCGCAACTGCTAACCCACTTGGCTGAACGGGGAATCCCCACCACCCAAGCCACCCTGTCGCGGGATCTTTTAGCATTACGTGCCACCAAAGTGCGCGCTAGCAGTGGGAAAACTATCTACATGCTGCCCGAACCCTATCCGGTGCGAGTACGGCGAGGACAAGAAGATCCCGGTAATGAAAAGCTGGCTAAATGGTGCCAAGACCTGCTGGTATCGTCTGCAGTGGTACATAACCAGGTCGTGCTGCGCACCCCCGCGGCAGGAGCTCAGCTACTCGCGGGGGCGATCGATATGGCCTGGTTTGATGCGGTGCTCGGCTGCATTGCCGGTGACGATACTATCTTGGTTATCTGCAAAACCGATGAGGACGCCCAGGCCTTAAATGAGCTGTTCATGCAGTTCGTCACCGATTAGTTTGCCGGTATTAGTCGCTTAAAAGTGCCGCGCAGGGGCGGATTTTGCCTCTCGCCCCGAAATCCGGAAAATGCTCTGGCATTTTCACGGATTTAGTGCCCGGAGCCTACCCTGCGGCATAAATCCGCCCCTGCACGCTCAGTACGTACCTTGCGAAAATCCCGCACAAGCTGTGCCCCTTGCGTGGGGGAGAAGTTTTATCCGAGCAGGCTAGACAGCTTAGTAATCGCAAGACTAATTTTCGGATACCTGGTTATAAATCAGAACTTTTCCCGGGCTTAATAAGCAAATCTAAAAAGCCACAGCTTTTTAGATTTTGGGCAGGAGGAAAAACTTCTCCCCCACGCCCACCCCTGCACGCTCATTGCGTATCTCGCGAGACTCCTGTTCTGCGTGTAACCCTTACGGATGCGATACCGGTACCAGCGAGCGTGGAGCCTAGGTTTTATCCGAGTGGGTGCGGTGGGCATCAGAATTTGGAAAACGTCGCTACCTTTTCCAAATTCTTGGGCGGGAGGAAAAACCCAGACCCCACGCGTAGCTTTCCTCGGAGTGAGCCGGGGTGTGAATCATATTAAATAAGCTGTCGCTAATTTGGAGGGCTTATTGGCTCTGTCTTAAACTGGGGTAGTTGCTAAGGCAACGGCAAATGCGCTCGTGGCTCAACGGATAGAGCATCTGACTACGGATCAGAAGGTTGCAGGTTCGAATCCTGTCGAGCGCGCCAAACCCCGTCCTCGTTGTGATCCAGCGGTGACGGGGTTTTTCCAATTCCCCGACTCAGGAACGCAGGGTTAAAAGGCGCAGGTAGCCAAGAGCCATCGTCTGTCCGGTGAGGTAAAAGATCGGAAGTGCTTACCCCTAAATACTCGCCAACAGCCATGACTTCCTCTAAAGACCAGCCAACATGGCCGGAAACTTTTCGAGAAACTGTTGCGCGAGATAATCCAATTGCATCGGCTAATTTTTGCTTAGTAATAGTTCCTGCTTGTAGGTAAAGCGCGATAGATAAGCCAACCGCTGCATCGGCTTTCGCAAAGCCAGTTGAAGTTTTGGTATCTATTGCATCCATGTCTTAAGTATAGCTCATTTGCGTCAAGCGTGCAAATGGTAAACGAAAGTAATTGTTTTTTTCTAAGTAATACTGTTATCGTGATGTTGTGAACGTACAAGAATTGCACGAAAAAAAGTATTTAGGTACCACGTCTGCGGCAAAGGTGACTGGTGTGTCACCTTCAACGCTGCGCCGATGGGCGAATCGGGGGCGATTGCGACATCTGAAAACTGCAACTGGAAGGATGTTGTTTTGCCCTGCCGATCTGGAACGGCTAAAGCCGGTGGAATTCCCCTATGTTGGGGGGTTCCCTGATAGCGGTTCTGAGTAGCTGTGCTATCGCTGGCTAGAGTTTTGAGTTTCCCCTCTGTGGTGGAGGGGTTTAGGCGCGCCTTGGCGTGCCTGGCCGGTACCGGGTATTTTGCACTTTCTCCCCGGTACCGGCTGTTTTCATGTGTAAAGCCACCCTTGAGGGGGTGGTGTTTATAGGTTAGCTGTATTTTCTGTTTTTAAGGGTATTTCCCGTTTAGTTTCTTGTTTTTATTTCACCTGACCAGCGGTGTTTTAGCTGGTTGGGTTAGGTTTTTGTTGTCTTTTTTGGAGCTTATCGTGTGTAAAGATTGCGGTGTTGTTGAGCTTGCTCAAGGCTTGGAAGAAGCTGCCCGCGCGCTGGTGCGTGGTGATGTAGCGGTTTCTGGTAGGGCAGAGGTTTTAGTTGTTGCGGATATAGCTAGGGATGCTGCCGAGATATTGCAGGGCGTGGCTGAGGGTGTTTTCGGCCCGCTGGTGAGTGTGGTTTCCCCGTGTCCAACCGCCCGGTGTCTGGGTGGTGTGTCATGAGTATTAGGGCGTTTACGTGGGCGTTTGATGAAGTCACGGGTGTTAATCGCGGCGAAAAGCTAGTTCTGTTGGCTTTGGCAGAGTTCGCTAATGATGACGATATTACCTGGCGTGCCCGCCATGAGATAGCGAGGCGGGCGCTTTGTTCGGACAGGTCTTTGAGCGACTATTTGGCCTCGCTTGAGGCTAAAGGCTTTATCGAGCGGGAGGCAAGGTATCGGTGGTGCGATTCGGTGGAGGGCGCGTGTGAGGGTAGACCCTCGCATAAGCATCGGTGCGGTACCACTTACCGGGTTCGCCGGGATCGAAAAAGCCCGGTAAACATTCCGCCGCTGTCCACACCAGCAAATTCTGCGGGTGTGGCAAAAAAGAGTGTTTGCGCTGGTAGCGCCACTGACGCAAATTTTGCGGGTGTGGCTCCACAGCCGCAAAATAGCGGTGTCCACACCAGCAAATTACTGCAACCATATGATTCATATAACCGTCAATTAATTAATTCCAACCCCCCTACCCCCCAAGCGTCACCTGTCCGGGTGCAGGCCGGGTTGGTTGGAAATGAATGTGAAAATACTTCTGCCCGCTTGCAGCAAAGCTGCGATGCGGGCAGTATGCACCCCAGGCCAAGTGAGCCGGACTGGGATGTGATTCGAGATTGCCTGCCTGAGCCGATGCGTGGCCTGTCCACTTCGGCAGCGATAATCGCAACTTGCCTGCTGCGCGAGAGACTAGATCATGGCTGGTCAAGTCAGGCATTGCAAAGATTTATCGGGCAAGACCCTTTGCCCGATATGGTGAAAAATCTTTCCGGCCTGGTGTGTTGGCGGATCGAAAATACCCCTGTTTGCCCTCCCGGCCAGTTAACAACAAAACCACAGGTAGTTCCGCCGTTGGAGGAAGAAGAACGTGATGCAGAGCCGTTGACTGTGGCTACCGCGAGGGAAGTGGCATGGTTTTTTACCCCGGCAGTGCTTGGAGTTAATGAATCAGCGGTTGGTAATGAAGAACACTGGCGCGAACAGGCCAAACGGATATTAGCCGTACACGGAAACGTGTTTGATCAAGCGATTTTGGCGGGCGAGTCAGTGCCGCAATCACTTAGAAAAGCCGTGCGGGCAGGTGATAGCCGTGGCTGAAAAAAGGTTTAAGCCGGGAGGCTTTCGCCGCGCGGTCTGGGAAGTGGAGGATGCTCCAACAGCGAGGTTCGTAGCCTTAGTGTTATCTGTTTTAGCAGATAAAGCGGGTTTTGTGGAACAGCCAGTGTTTCGGGTGGCCGAGATTACCGGGTATAACGTGCGCACCGTGCAGCGCGTGCTTTCCCGCCTGGTTGGTGCCGGGGTGGTTCAACAGTTCGGAATGAGGTTCGGGGCGGTGCGGCTGATTGACGGGCTGGGAGAGCGAGGTGGCGTGAATGTCTGTGCAGGCAGCAAACTGGGTTAGCTTGCAGCAGGGGTTATCCAAGCCTGCTAGAGCTGGGCTATTCGAGCTTGCCCGCTGGGTGGACTCGCGCGGGGTAGCCCTTGGGGTTTCCAAAGAATATGTGGCTCAGTCTACCGGGTATTCTGTCAGTTCTATTTCGCGGGCTTGGGTATGGCTACAAAGCGCGGGTTTACTTGAGATTTCACAAAACTGGGTGGCGGGTCTTAGTGGGTCGATTACGGTTTCTCGTATGGGAATGCACATATTGCCGCAGGTAGAGCCAGCATTGGTGTTGCCGGTAGAAGATTATCGCTTTATTGGGGTAACTAAGCGTGACCCTCTGCAACTAGCGTTGCGGGTAGCGCATGAGCGGTGCTGGGATGATGCTGCCCGTGCCACGGTGGTTAATGAGCTATCGCGCGGCCTAGCTCAGAGGTGCAAGTTCGTATCGGCTAATCTTTTGGCGCAGGCATGGGAGTCAGTGCGAGTGCTTCGCGCCGATATTATCAGCTCATCCGATCCGTGGAGGATAGTGCTACTGGATGCTTTCCGGAAGGTACAGGCAGAGAAAGATTCCCAAAAACGCACCCCGCTACTTTTGGGAGATGTAGAGATTTCAGACCTAGAGTTTGCCCGTAAAGTCGCAGTACCGGTAGCAAGCGGCCTAGATGCTAACGATCTTGTAGATTTCGAGGTGCTACTGGCTTCACGCCCGCTAGTAGCACTAGTGCTGGTGCTAATCGAGGGCGGCACGCCTGCCCCCTTAGCGTGGTCAGGCACGCTCAGAGTAGTGCAAATAGCGGCAGCTAATAAGCCAGCTCACCGATACCAAAAGGTGAAAGAAGATCGACTATTGGCCGGTATGGGCGTAATGCCAAAACAGGCTGAGGAATGGATGCGGCTAGTAGTCGGGGCGCGCGGGGCGGGCAGTAAAACGCTGGTTCCCGATGGTGCCGAAAAAGCAACCGGGCTTGCCACCTGGCTAGGGCAGGTTCGAGCAGCATAACAGGCGTGTGAGGGAAGTCATAGCATCTGCGATACCAGGGTGTCACCATGACACCCTGGTGCCTGGCTGTAAGTGCGATAGGCCACACAGGTTTTCCAGGGGTGGGCTACAAGATTCAACTTGCGCGGGGTTGGTTACAGAGACGTTGAGATGTATTTGCCGGAGCTTCTTTATATATGCGGGTAACGCTGCACCTAGTTAGACGTAAGGAAATAATTTTGAGGAATAGAACTAAGAAATATGCCGCCGCTTTAGCGGCGTTGGCAGTTGCGGTAAGTCTGGGGGCGAGTGGCGCGGCCGTTGCGGGCGCTTATTGGAAGGATTCTGCAAGGGCTACGGAAGTGATTATCGAGCCGGGCAATCTGGACATAAACGAAGTCGGCAGTCAAAGCGCAGTCCGCGACATATCTGCTAATGGTATCCGGGGCGGAACCATAGTTGATACCACCAAGGACAAAATTGTTCCAGGAGATACGTGGGGGCGAGATATTGCGCTGGATGTGGCCTTGGACGGCAAGAACATGGTTGCTGATTTTAGAGTCGATCCTAAAGCTGAGGGAGCAGGTGACCTATTAGCGCCGCGTCAAGGCGTAAAGTTCAATACCGAGATTTTCAAGGCTGATGATAAGGGCGCGCCTATCGGTAAGGCGCTTGCAAGTGGCGATCTTATCTCTACAAAAATCCAGTTGTGGCCTAAAGACGTTACTAAAGAAGCCGATGGTAAAGCTGACTACGTGCTACGTATTAAAGCAGATTTTGACAAAGACACACCAGAGCGGGTGCGAGCAAAAACCAACGCGAGCTTAGCGGGTATCAAAGCGCAGTTAATCCAAGTCAAGGAGGCCAAGTAAGCCGTGAAGAAGGAGAAAAAACTGATATTGCCCGCCGCGCTAGGCGCGGTGGGGTTGCTGATTGGTGGCGCGGGCGCGGCCACAGCTTACTGGGTGGATGCGGCAGATGCCGGAAACATGGCTATTCAATCAGGTGATCTGAAAGTCGAAATTACCGGACTTCCTACGATCACCCATGACTGTGACGGTAAAGCAGAACAGGTGCCAGGTGGCACCGCGTTTGTAGAGCCAGGAGAAGCCTATAAAGTCTCGTATCCGATCAAGGTAAACGCTGAGGGCAAAAATATTGCGGTCAAGGTATCCGGTAATAGCGAAGTAGTTGATAAGACCGGCAAGAAAATAGAGGTAGTACACGGTACTACCGAGGGATTCTTGGTTAAATCCGTGAAAGCAGACGGGAAAAAAGATGCAACACTTGGCGGGCTGATCGGGGCGGAGGCTCCCCCGGCCAAAGTGTTAAGCGAAGCGAAGATCACCGGAGAGCAGGTGAGGGATAATGGCTAAACACGCTAAAACAAGGTCAAGCAGGCGGCAGTATCTCTTGGCTTTAGGGCTAGGTATTGCGTTATCATTTTCCTCAGTTTCCTCAGCCTTGGCACTATGGAGCGATAGCGATAATGCGCCAGGGGTAAAGGTACAAACCGAAACATTTACCTCTATGGGGATAAAGGCTAACGGTGAGGATAAAACTATATTCTCTAAGCAGGACGTGGATAGCAAAGAGTGCAACGCGGTTGCTATCCCAATGGACTCTCACACTGCTTCGGGTAAACCCTTCAAGGTAAACCTGGATATTTCCCCGAAACTTCCAGGATACGAATACAGCACATGGGCAGTGGACGATCCTTCCAAATGCTCATGCGAGGCGGCAACCGGCAGGCAGGAAGATATTCCTTCTACCGCCAAGTATGCGTGCGTAGTCGCGAAAACCTCCGGCGCTAATAAGGAACTAGAGGTAGGCGACTACGAAAACATAGGCATAGTAACCGGGGTAAATGTGTATGGCGAAGAAGTTAGTCATGACTCCACTTGGCGCGCCAAGCTGGTAGAGAAAACCCGCGACGGAGAGCCGATCACTGCCAAAGTGAATCTTTTCCGCGAGGACGTGAGGTGCAAGTGAAAATCCTAAAGAAACTATGCACCCTGATCGGTACGGTAGGGATTATCGGGCTATTAGGGGTAAGCCTGTATCCGATATTGACGGGCGGAAAAATCTATCAAATCCAAACCGGATCAATGGAACCAACCATAAATACCGGATCATACGTTTTAGTACGCCAAATAGATGAACCAAAAGTCGGGCAAGTAGTGCTTTTTGACCAGCCAGGCTACCCAGTACCGATTGTGCATCGGGTAGTAGCGGTAAGCGCTGATGGCAAGAGCTTGACCACCAAAGGAGACGCGAACGGTGTACAGGATGCAGCTATTAACCGTAGCCAGGTTAAAGGCGTAGTGACAGACGTTTTCAAACAAAAAGGTATCTACCATCGTCCCTACCAAATCGGGGTAGGAATAGTAAGCCTTGCCCTTATTGGCTTGTCCTTGGTAGAAACTTCCCCGAAAGGCAGACAAGATGCTTAACGCAATTTTATTATCCGCCGCGTTAGCGGCAGGAGGATGCACAGGTGCAGACTACGACATTTCATTTACTGAAAACGGGGTGCAAAGCTCCACAGCAGATTTCGTGAAAGATGGGGATGGGTATGTAGCCGAACTGCCGATCTTGGAAGGTGGCATTATCGCGCCAGGTATCGAGGAAAAGAAAACCTTTAAGGTTTGCAACCAGACAAGCAAGCCGATCCGGCTCAAATCTACTCAATGGTCAATCCTTGAGGGGGGGGTACAGATGACTTCTTCAAGGACTTAACCGTAAATGGTATCCCGGTGAAAGATATGACTAGCCCGCTGCCACTTCAAGGTATTGACGGGGCAGAACTAAAAGTATCAGAGGCCGCAAATACGGTACTAGATTACAACTTTGATTTTGAAGCCACCAGCGGAAACAGGGTGAACGCGGGATGGCAAAAAGCGATAGTGAAGATAAGAGTCGAGGCAGAATATCCAGACCCTCCCAAAACCGAGCAGGTATCCCCTCCGGCCACAACTTTGCCAGCCCCCGATGAACCAAATGTATCTACTAATGAGCCAATCGTTTCCACACCGTTAGCGGTTACCGGAGCCGGGATCATAGGAGCAATCGTTATTACCGGGGCAGGTATCGCTAGTGGTGGCGCGTTACGGAGGAAGAACCGTGACTAAAGCAATTCCTGGAATATCCGCTCTCGCAATGATCCTGTTATCCCCTGTGTGTTACACGCTAAACGAACCGTTTATCAGCGTGGCGCTAGTAATCGCGGGTTGGACGGTACTGATCGCCCTGGCCGCCAAAATGGAGGAGAAATGATGGGTAGAGTAATTTTGGCGTTCTTTACGGCCACGGCGATGATAGCTTTCCCGGTACTTGTTTTAATGGGTCAACTATATTTATCCGCTGTCCTTGGGGTTATTGGGATAGCGCTTGCTACCGGGTTACTGGTTACGGCGGGAGAAAACAAGAAATGAGTAAATCAATGTTTAGGAGACTAGTAGTATTTCTGCCAGTGTTGGGTGTAGCGCTTGCCGGGTTGCTGGGGGTTAGCTCTCCAGCGAGGGCGGAAGATAAACCAGAAGTATGCGAATTTGATTGCGGTATTGGCGAGAAAAGTAATTTTTCGTTAAATGATGCGCAAGTAGCCGGTGGCGGCGCAAAGGTGGAGGGTGACATTCCCGGTACTACCTACACGTATAGCCCTGATGGGAAGTTTAGACTTGTTCAAGGCGAACGTATGTATGTGGAATACGTGGATAAGGACTCGATCACCGATTACAGTGGCAATGCTCAAAACATTCCCGGCAGCATTACATTGAGGTGGCCAAAAGCCGCATTCGAGGCCAAAACTGGCGAACTATTGGACGTGGAATTAACGCTTAGTGATATTTCGCTTCGGGTAGCCGACTACACTAACGAATACACCTATGACTACGATCTTGAGCATTTGGTTGATAGATTTCCGCTGGTATTTATGTATAACACGAGGTGCAACCCAAAGGATATTAGTCCTGGATGCAGTTCGTTTAATTATGACATTAGGGAAAGCCTTGCCCATAGTTCTTCCAGTCTGGTTGCTAACGCCGCTCTGGCTACCCCCGGTTATGGGGGTTCTAACTTTGATTTAGTGGATTCTACATCTCACTTAACGTATAGGTTTTTCAAGCAGGATGGTGAAGAAAGCGACCAGGTGGGTACTACCTTTATCGGTGATTTTATGAAGCCGGGTATGGTAGGTGGCATCGGCAATTGGAGTCCTAACTGGGATCAAGTAGACCCTATGCAACCGCACGTCAAAATACTTTCTGGTAACGGCTGCTTAAGGCAACCAGATCGAAAGATTGGGCCGTGGGTGTTTGATCCGGGTGTCAAGTTCGGTGAGGAACGCCCGTGTAAGCAGGCTTGGTCACAGGCAGATCATTCAGAAAAAGTGGGCGCGCCATACGTTGAGATGTCTATGAAGTCGGGGCTTACTATTGAGCTGAGTAACAAGGAGCCAACCGGTATCGTATTTAGTAATCGAAGTTGTTTTTATCACGTACCGGCAGAACTGCGCATAAGCAAAGTTGGGGAAGGTGACTCCGTTTTTACTGGTGAAGATTCTAACGGACACAAGGTCACTAAGGCTCTCAATGGCTCGACAGTGGAGTTTACTTACAAAGTTGAGAACCTTGGTAGAGCACCTGTGTGGGATATTAAGGTTACCGACTCCAAAGGGGTAAAGGTCACCTGTCCTAAAACAGTTCTGGGTGCCGGAGAGTCCATGACTTGTACTGGGCAAGGGATTGTTAAGGCGGAACCTGGAAAATAAGTCATTTGCCATAACGTTTCTACCTTGTGTGAGGGAGGTCATAGAGGCTTGATGGTACCAGGGTGTCACTATGACACCCTGGTACCTGGTTTTGAGTGTGATGGGTCACAGGGGTTTTAGGGGTATGGTTTCCACGAGTTTCCCGCCACCCATGTGCGGTGGGGCAGCGGGTATTGGTGTTTGCTCGGGTGCGGGCGTGCCAGTGGGCTTCGGGTTTCCTTCTTGTGGGATTATGGCCGGCCAGGTGCCTTCCCTAGTGGTTATGGTGCAGGGAATGGGACTGTCCCAGGCTTTTGCCTTGTTCTGTATCTCAGCTATTGCTTCTTTGAGGGTCGCGTGGGTTTTGGTGATGCCGCGCAGGCTAGTTGTGTAGTGGCCGGCTGGCTGGATCTGAATGTCAGCGGGGTGCTGGTTCTCTGTTTCCATTATTTTTCCTTCCGTTAGGTTTAGGGATTCCTGGTTTTATATAGGTGGGGTGCCGGACGGTCTTTATATAGGCGTGGAAGAAGGGTTTTCAGGGCTTCCAGCAGAGATTGCTTTTGCGTTGGAGCCGCCAGCACCTAGCCCGGTGCCTTCTGAGATTGTTCAGGAGGAGCCGGGCAGGTTTTTGCTGCCCGATCCGGCGCACTCGGCGCAAGTCGGTCCTTCCCGGTTTGAGACGGTTAACGCGCCGGGAGTGGTTTTAGCGGCTCATGGTGGGTCGCGTTCTTCTTCTCTTGGGTATTGGCTTGGCCTACCGGTGCTTGATCCGGGAGTGTTCCCCTCCTGTGCATGGCCGGTTATAGGGCTGGTGGCGTGTAGTGCTTCGGCTTATGGCTTGGAGCGGGCTTCAAAGGCGGCGCAGGTGTGGTCATCGGGTCGGGGCGGCGCGGTCAGCGAGTTGTTTCTGATTGCCACTTGCACGGTTCCTGGCCGGGTTTCCAGGGAAGTTAAGGCTCTTTTCAAGCTGGTTGGTGGCGCTTTTAGTGAGGCGTTTTTGGTGCCTTTTTCTGAGGAGTGTTACTCGGTGGCATCGGTAGAGGGGCTGGCGGCACCAAAAAAGGTTTTGAAGATCAAACATTTGATTGAAAGGAAAAATAAATGATTATAGACGGTATCAACGCGGTATCTCACTTGGTTGGGATTGTAGGAGCTGCTGCACCGGATGTTCCGGCGGTTAATCCTCCAGGGTGGGAAAAGTTTCTAACTCTTGGTGGTTGGGTTAAATCTATTGTTACTTTGCTTGCGGTTATTGGGTTCTTGATTGCGGGCGCGATGTTGGCTTTGCAGGATGAGAACAGGTCTGCTGGTGCTACGAAGCGTCTTGGTTTGGCTATGGGGGCTTGCGTGATTATTGGTGTGGCCACGCAGATAGTTTCCGCGCTCATGTAGGGGGCGCGTTGTGGGTAGAAGAAGTAGGAGGCTTGACTCTGGCCGTAAAACTTGGCAGGTGTGGGCGTTTGGCCTGGCTGGGCTGGTGTTGGTTGCGGTGGCGGTAGTTGCTTGGAGCTATTTGTCAGGTATTTTTGAGTCGAAGGATCAATCTGGGCAGGCAGTAACGGTTCCTGCCTCGGATTCTCCGTGCAATATGGGGGCTTCTGATAGAGAAGTTCTTGATTCTGGGAGCGGGATTGACTGGCGGTCGGTTAGTTCTGGTACTGATCTTGGATTCGTTAAGAGTGTCGGTCCCGGTCTGGTTACGAAGGCGGGTGCGCCGCGTTGTTTTGAGCGTTCCCGTGCCGGTATGGCTTTGGCTGCGATTGATATTTGGCAGGCGTGGGATAGCTCGGCGCGTCCGGATGTGGTCAAGTTTTCTGTTTCTGGTCCCTACCTGGCGCAAGCCCGCCAGATCACTACCGGCTTTGAAAAAGCGGATCTGGATAATTTGGCGGTGCGTGGGGGCAGTAAGGTATTTGGTTATCGGGTTACTGGTTACGGCAAAGTTAACGGTGCGGTTGAGTTGCTATCCGATACTCCGATGGGTACGACCATGTGGATAAAGATGACTATGGAGTTCACGAATGGTGATTGGCATTGGCGCATGGTGTTCGATGATGCCCACATTAAGGTTTTAGATCAGCTTGACTTGGACGATTCCTGGACGTTTATCCGCGAAGGAGATTACGACTAATGGCGAAGCGTGCTCTTGTAGGCATTGTTTGTTTATTTCTATTAGTCCTGGGGTGTCTTGCTGTGCCCGCGCCGGCTAATGCTGCCCCCTCTAATGATAAAGATAAACAGCTCGAGGCTATTTCTAAACCGGTTCAAGATCTTGTTGACAAAACCAAAAATGCTACTGGTGAAGCGTTAGCCGATCCGATTAACGCCACAACCGGTGCGGTGAAGAAGGCTGCGAAACTTCCAAAAACGTCTTTGCCTGAAATGATGGCTAGTGCTGTCACGGATGCGTTCACTGACGGGTTCGGGCAGTTAGCGGCGCAAGCATTTGATGGGGTTATTGGTATTATTACTAAACCGCTTTCTTGGCTGTTAGCAACGCTAGGAAAGATGTGGATTAATTTTACGCCGATCTTGCCGGATTCGGCGATGGGGTCAAAAGTAACTAATAAGACTGCTAACTCATTTGCTGCTTTAGCTGGGTTGTTAATGGTGTGTTCTTTGATGATTGGCGCGGCGAAGATCGCTATTACTCAGCGTGGTGAGCCTTTACGTGATATTGCTCGTGGCCTGGGCACGTTTGTGCTAATATCCTCGGGTTGGGTGTCTGTATGTGTTCTTGGCCTTGCTGGTACGGACGCTTTAGCTGGCTGGATTGCCGGTCCGGTTAAGCCTGATGGGCTGGCAAAGATGGTTGGGTATTTAGCTGCCAGTAATGGCCCCGGGGGCGCTCTCACTTTCGGGTTAATGTCGTTTCTTCTGATTATTTTCGTACTAATTATTTCGCTGATCTTAATGTTCCAGTTGGCTTTGCGTGGCGGGATTCTTCTTATTTTGGCTGGTATGGGACCGATTGCTGGCTCTTTTGCGTCCACCAAGATTGGTTGGGAATGGTGCCAAAAAATCGTTGCCTGGACGGTAGCGTTCATGTTATTTAAGCCGGTGGGCGCGCTTATTTGGTCTGCTGCCCTGACGTTGTCTAATACGCCTATTACGGATATAAATGATGCAAATTCGGTTACGGCGTTTGCTCTTACGCCTCTAGCATTATTGCTCGGGTGCGTGTTTGCGATGCCAGCCCTTATGAAATTGGTCATGCCAGCCACGGCTAGTGCGCTGGGTTCTTCTGATTCTTCGGCGGGTGGTATGGCTGCTGGAATGTTTGGGGGAGCGCTTGCGGGTGGGGCAGGTATTGCTCAGTTCAAGATGATGTCAAAGATGATGGGTTCTTCGGCTACTGGTTCTGGTGGTTCCTCTGGTAGTGGTTCTGGTAATGCGGGCGGTGCTAGTGGTTCTGGTGGTTCCTCTGCCTCAGGTAGCGCTGGTAATGCTGGCAAAGCCAGCGATTCTGGTGGTTCCTCTGGTAGTGGTTCTGGCAATGCCGGTGATGCTGGTAAGGCCAGCGGTGCCAGCAAGGCTGGCGGGGCTGGTGCTGCTGGTAGTGGTGGAGCGGCTGCCGGGGGTGCCGGGGGCGGCGCTGCCGCAGGAGGAGCCGCCGGAGGTGGTGCTACTGCGGGTGCTACTGCAGGGGCTGCTGCCGGTCCGGTGGGAATTGTTGCGGGCGCTGCCGTGGGCGCGGCTGCTGATGGCGCGAAGAAGGCTGCGGCTATGACTGCCGATGCGGCGCGTTCTTCTGCTGAGGGTGCGGTGGAGTATAAGTGAGCGAGGTTCGCAAGGTTCCTGGTTACGGCAACTGGCGCAAGCCTGCTTCGGCTGGTGTGTGGAAGTTTTCCGCGTTTACTACGTATTCGTTCGTAGTGCTATTCGCGGTAAGTATGCTGATTATTTTGTTTACTAACTCGCTTCGTGTTGGTGGGTCACTGTTAGCGGTAGGTGCTACCGCGTTAGGGGTTTTCTCGATTCGTGGCCGCTCTGGCAGGTCTGTTGGTGACGTTTTAGGAGATAGGATGAGTTTTTTTCGCTCCCGCAGGGCGGGTACAGATAAATATGTTTCAGGGCTGCTTAATGTGGCCTCGCGGGGTTCTTATCGACTTCCAGGGATTCTTGCGGCCTCTGCCTTGTATGAGGCGCGGGATGCTTATGGCCGCTTGTTTGCGGTTTTGCATCACCAGCAGACCGGGTATTACTCGGTAGTGTTGGAGGTATCCCCCGATGGTATGGCGCTGGTGGATAGGGATGTGATTGATAACTGGGTGGCGCAGTGGGGACAGTTTTTAGCTGAACTTGGTCAGCAAGTGGGTCTGGTGCAGGCTCAGGCGTGTATAGAAACTGCCCCGGATTCGGGATTTGGTTTGCGCGCCGAAATTGAGGGGAATATGGCTAGGGATGCGCACCCTTTAGCGAAGGCGATGCTTGAGGAGGTGGCGGATTCTTACCCGGTGGGCGCGGCTAGGATAGCCGGATTCGTGACTTTAACCTACGCCGGGCAGGCGCGTTCAACCGCGCGGGCGCGCGGGGTTAAAGAGATGTGCCACGAGCTGTCAAGCCAACTGCCGGGCTTAACTTCAATGCTTTCGGGGGCTGGCGCGGGTAATGTCAGGCCGTTGGATGGTGCCGGGGTGGCCGCGCTGGTTAGGGTGGCTTATGACCCGGACTCGCAGGACGTGTTTTCGCGTGCTGCTTATGAAGCTGGTAAGGCTCCCAAGATCAGGTGGAAGGATGCCGGTCCTGGCGCGTCAAAAGCGTATTGGGATCGGTATCGTCATGAGGGCGCGACCTCTATTACGTGGGCGATGTGTGATGCCCCCAGGGGTGTGGTCAGATCGGATGTTTTAAGCTCACTGCTTGAGCCTTCTTCCCAGATTCGTCGCAAGCGGGTAACTCTGGTTTATCGTCCTATCCCGGCAGGTAAAACTGCCACGGTGGTTGATAAAGATAAGCGGAATGCTGATAAGCGTTTGCAGGGCAATAAAAAAGACACTGCGCGCTTGGCGTTAGAGGCCGCGAACGCGGCTCAAACTGCCTCGGAGGAGGCGAGCGGTGCTGGGCTGGAAGAATTCGGTATGTTCGTTACCGCTACTGGCGGGTGGGATTGTTCGGTAGATGATGTAGCGGCGGTGGTAGATAATCTCGCTTCTGCGGCCAGGATCCGGCTTCGGCGGTGTTGGGGGTTGCAGGATTCAGGTTTCGCGGCTTGTCTACCCTTGGGGATTGTTCCCAGTGAGTATTCCCTTCTTCCTGCGGTAATGGAGGGATAACGTGGCAAGCAAGAAACGGCGGGGTAAATCCTTAGATAAGTGGGGTGCCCCGGTAGCGGAATTTTCTGGACGCATGATGCGGGTTCCCCAACTGCCGGTATGGCGTGGCACGTCCGTGCAGGTGTGCGGGTTGTATCCTTTTTGTTCAGGTACGTCTGCCCCGATGATCGGGGTGCCGTTAGGGCTTAATTTGCGTACCGTGTCTACGGTTTGTTGTGACCCGATTTCCTGGTTTGAGCGGGCGAGTCTTATTTCTAATCCGTCTGTGTTTTGCTTGGCTAATCCGGGTACGGGTAAATCGACTTTGATTCGCCGTATGGCACTCGGCCTTGCCGGTCAGGGCACTGTGCCTTTGGTGCTGGGTGATACTAAACCAGACTATGTGGACTTAGTGGCGGCCTTAGATGGGCAGGTTGTTTCGATTGGTGCCGGAAAAGATCTGATTAACCCACTCGATACGGGAGGCGCTATGCAGGCTGCGGGACGTATTGGCGGTAAAGAGGGTGCGCTGCTTGCTTCGGAGGCGAGGTCGCGCCAGGTGCAGATGGTGTGTGCGCTTATCGAGTTGGTGAGGCGGGGCGGTATCGAGGCTCGTGATGAGTCTATTTTGTCTGAGGCGCTGCGCGTGTTTGATGAGACTAACCCTGGCAAGATTCCAGTTATTGGGGACGTGCTTGAGGTTATTCGTGCTATGCCTGATGCTCTTGACCAGGTGGCGCTTTCTAGGGGTAATAAGCACCGTTATGAGCAGGTGACTGAGGATTTAGAGGCTTCACTTACGGCGCTTACTGTGGGTAGGTGGGGTCAGGTTTTTGGGCAGGCTACCACGACCGCGATGCGGCTGGATCGCCCTGTTGTTTTCGATGTTTCTGATTTGGATGGGGCTGCTCAGGATATTCAAGGTGCGGTGCTGCTGACGTGTTGGTCTTATGGGTTTGCGCAAGTGAATGTTGCCCAGGCGTTAGCTAATGCTGGTCTTACTCCGCGCAGGCATTTTTTCATTGTGATGGATGAGCTGTGGCGTATTCTTCGCGCTGGTGTGGGGATGGTGAACCGGATTGATGAACTCACCCGGCTTAACCGGGCGCGCGGGGTTGGCCAAGCAATGATTACTCACACCCTTAACGATCTTGAGGCTTTGCCTAATCCGGAGGATGTGGCCAAGGCTAAAGGATTTGTTGCCCGCTCTGGGATCGTGCTGTGCGGGGGGTTGAGTGCGGAAGAAACTGAGAAAGTAGCGAGGGTGATTCCGCTTTCGAGCCAGGAAAAAGCGATGCTTATTTCTTGGCAGTCTCCCCCTTCGTGGGATGTTAGGGCTGGACAAAAGCCGACTCCCCCCGGTCGAGGGAAATTCTTAATCAAGGTTGCTGAGCGCCCTGGTATCCCTATCAAGGTACAGCTTACCAACCGGGAGCTGGCGCTTAATGACACTAACCAGCTTTGGGCTAACCGGCACGAGGCAGGTGGTGATGAATAAAAGCACTACGGGGGCGCGTGGCACGTCCACGTTTTGGCACGAGTGGGGACTCATTGTCGCTATTTGCGGCGGGTTCGCCTTAGCGGTGCTGGTTTGGGCAGGCTATGAGCTAGGCGGGGTATTTTCTGGTTCCCGTATGGGCGGGTTTCTTCCAGTCCAACTGCTTCTCGAAACCCTGCTAGGTAAGCGGGCATGGACGCACGCTCAGATTGGATGTACCGCAGCCCTGTTTGTGGTGACGTTTATCCTGATAGTTGGGTTTCTGTTTTGGCGTAAAGCCCGGCGCGGTAAGCGGGAACTGGTCGATGATATGGCGCGGGTGATGGCACCGCGCGGGGTAGGTAGAGCCAGCCTAGCTAATACCCGTAAGTCCTCGAAAGCACTAGGGGTGGCTACGCCGGGGCTGCTTATTGGCCGCGCCGTTGACGGGGCTGGTGGTGTTTATGCCGGGTTCGAGGATGTGATGGTCGATATTTGGGGTCCTCGGCGCGGGAAAACTACGGCACGGGCAGTACCCCTTATTTGCGATGCCCCCGGCGTGGTGGTCGCTACCTCAAACAAGCGTGACCTGGTAGATATTACCCGCCGGTATCGGGCGAGGCGCGATAAGGTGTGGGTGTTTGACCCACAAGGGATCGTGGGCGAAAACCCCACTTGGTATTGGGATCCACTCACGTTCGTTACTGACGCGGTGAAAGCTAAGGAGCTGGCAGAAATTTTCGCGTCTGCCACCAGGTCTGCTGATGCAAAGGTTGATCCTCACTTTGACCCGGCAGGGCAGGATTTACTAGCTGGCCTATTTCTGGCGGCAGCTAGGGGAGGGTTCCCGATCTTGCAGGTGTGGTCGTGGCTGCAAAACCCGAATGATTTATCCCCAGTATCGGTGCTTAAAGCATCGGAGCATCCCGGCGATAGTGCGCTAGGTGAGCTGATAGCGGGGATGTATGCGGTAAACCCGAAACAGCGTGACGGGTATGTACAGACCGCGCGCGGGTTTTGCACTGTGATGCTAAATGCTGCCGCTATGGCCTGGGTTACCCCGCGCGGTGGTGCCCGCCGGTTTAACGTGGCCGAGTTCGTGTCTACCTGGCATAAAGAGGGCGCGGCTAACCGGCAGGGAGGACGGGAAAATAAGCAAAGCCTGTTCATGATTTCTAAAGAAGGCGAAGGCACCGCAGGTCCGCTGGTTACCGCGCTAACGGTGGCGGTGGCACAAGCCGCTGAACGCGAAGCCGAAAGGCAAGCGCGAGGTCGACTTGCGGTGCCGATGATGCTGGTGCTCGATGAGGCCGCGAACGTTTGTAAATGGTCGCGACTACCCGATATGTATTCCCACTATGGTTCGCGCGGCATTATTGTGGACACTATTTTGCAATCCTATTCCCAAGGTGAAGCAGTGTGGGGTAAAGAGGGTATGCGAAAACTTTGGTCTGCCGCCACGATCAAGATTTATGGGGGCGGGGTATCAGAAACAGAATTCCTTAAAGCAGTATCAGACCTGGTGGGTGAGTATTGGACAACCCACATATCCACGTCATATGGGAAGGGTGCGGGGGTATCAACGTCTAGGCAGGTATCGCGCGAACAGATTTTACCCGTAGCTGATCTAGCGGCACTTCCTACGGGTAGGGCAGTGGTTATGGGGGCGGGTATGCGTCCGGTGCTGATTAACCCGGTTCCTTATTGGCGGCGCGACTATGTGCCTGCCTTGCCTGGGCTGGAGGAAATGAAAACTATTCATTTGCTTAGCGCTGAGCAGGTGGAGGACTGGGTAGAGCCAGTCAATCCTGACCAGGTTAATACGCAGGTTTTCGCAGTTGATACGCAACAATTTGAGGAAAGGTGAGGTTAATGCATGAAAGTGATGAAACGTGGGGAGAAGTTCTTCGCGCTGTCCATTCTGGTAAGCAGAGGGTTGGGCAGGTGGCCGCTAGGGTGAGCGATATTGCTAGAGAAACTATTATTATGCGGCAGTATGCGTCCTGGTCGCCCGGCAATTTTGAGAAAATGATTACTCAATCCGGTGGAGATAGTGTCCGGTTGGGAAATATTATTGATGGGGTTTCTGATAGTGAGTTAGAAGCCCTGATTGCCGAAGCCAATGCGTTAGAGGCGCAGGCAGATCGGCTCAAAGATTCCGGTATAGATCGCGGTGAAGTGGCGGATAGCCTGGATCAGCAGGCACGCGAGGTGATTGCTAATGAGGATGAACGGGATATTGAATCCGATTCGCAGCTAGTGGATGATCTTCAAGCCGATTCCCGCCAGGCTCAAACTGAGAGCTTGGAGGCGGCCTCATCTAGTGAGGTGCTGTATGGGTCGAGTGACCATAAACGCGAGGTCGCTAATGGTTTGCACTCTAGTGGCGCTAGTAAGAGTGAGGCGGCGGGCATTGCGGATCAGCACGCCGCGTTTGGTAAACCTATCGCCGGGCGTACCCCTGATCCGACGCAGCCGAAGGGTAAACCAGTCAGGAGGGTGCGGGTAAGGCAGGCTCGCCGTCAACGGGGAACATCGATGACTAAATAGTAACTGGTTTGCCACTCAATCTTTATAGGGATGCAAGACCCTTTTAGGGTGCAGTTTCTATAAATGATTGAGTGGTGAGTTTTTATGGATGATTACTGGCGTGACCGGATGCATCTGAAAATACTTCGAGAGAACCCGATGACGGGGGTGAGAACGTTTGCTATCCACCGCAAGGATTGGCCGTTGGTGGAGAAGTTTTATCATGATCGCGGCTTGAATCCGGCAGATCATATCCGTGACCACCGGGTTAATAGTGCAGGCCAACACACTTTTAAGGGTGGGCTGGGCTATGACGTGATTGATGCAGATTTGCTGGGTGGCACCGGTGATGGGCGGTTGCACAGGGAGTTTGAACGCGATACCGGCAGGTACGTGAAATATTCGGATAGGTCGTGGCCACGCGGTTACGGTCAAGAAGCTGCCGCGCGAGGCGGGGTTTCGGAGGGCGAAAAAGCCAGGTTGCGTGACATGGATAAAGCCCTTGGCACTGCCCGTAGCGCCAAGCCCGCCAGCCAGCAGGCCGGTACAGCCACCAGTCATAACCCTAACAACGTGGTAAAGCCTGCTGTGCGCAGTACACCTACCGCTGCCCCTGGCCTGGCATAGACAGGGGCGGGCGATGGAAAACGAAATTGAGGTAGTAGTCTACACAAAACCGAACTGTATGCAATGCAAATCAACTACTAGGTGGCTAGACAAGAACAATATCCCTTATAGAACTGAGGACGCGGGGCGCGCGGTAGATCAGTTAAAGGAACAGGGATTTTCTTCCGTGCCGGTAGTGATGGTAAACAGGGGTGGTGACCAGATCAAGGCATGGAGCGGATACCGGCCTGACCAGTTAAAATCTGTGCCACCCTTGTTTAAGCCTAGCGATAATGACGCGGTACTCACTGAATGGAATTGGACGAGAGGTGTGCCCCGTTTTCGCATTTGGAAGGACAATCAGGGTAGGGTACACAACTCGGATGGTGCCGCCTTTCAACAATTCTATGGAAACGGGAAACTGTATCAGGAACAGTACGTAAGTCATGGTACCCTCCTGACTGAGCGGGTGTTTTATGAGGATGGCAACTGGCGGGAAGAATCATATGCTTATCACCGTGATGGAGCGCTAAAAGAAGTTCGGCGTACCAAGAACGGGGTACTCGATGGCGGGCGGTGTGTGGAGCGCTACGACAATCGCGGTAAGGCGATCTATATTGAGTCGTGGAGCGAAGGTAAAATGATCTATTCGGGCGCGCCTCCTGTGCGTAAGAATAGGCCACCCGCCCCGGTGCGGCCACGCCCAATACCGCAGCCAGGTCTGGGCATATAAGAAAGTAAGCGTGTACCCCCAAGGAGTAGCTGGGGGTACACGCTTAACCATGTTTATTGGGGTTTTAACGCGGTTTCAGGCCGCGTTCGTATCCTGGATAGCTGGTAGGGTTTTTGTCCTCGCACGCGCGATTCTGGGCGTTTTTCTACGGGTAGTAGAGCGCGGGCTTTCTTGGTGGCTTGCATGATGTCGTGCCAGGCCGCTCCTTCCATTAGCGGAGTACTACCGGCGAAAAGGATCGGTCCGGTTTTGTATCCGGCTTTTTCCCCGGCTTGTACTAGGTCGGGGTTTTGGTCTAGGCGGCAGGTATTGAACGCGACTTTGAGGGTGCGTAGGCGGGAGGCGAGTTTTTCTGCTTCGTTATCTGGCGGGTTGGCAGCAATGGTTAGATTTAAGTCTTGGCCTCGCTGGTTAGGGGTGAATAGGCTTAGGGGTACTACTGGGATTATTGGTCTGGGTTCAGGGTTTACAGGTGCGTCAGCAATGCCAGTATTGCTGGCATTGCCAGGGTTGCTGGTAACTGGTGATGGCATGAGGGCAGCGGTTCTGGCGTTTTCTATTCTGCGGAGAGCGGCTTTGCCTAGTAACGGTTTGGGGTCATCTTCTAGTCCAGCTAGGATTTTCCGGATTGCGTATATAGTGCGCGAGTAAATATCTGCGGCCAGGATTTGGTCACCGCCAGCCCAGCGGGCAGGCGGGCTTGGTGGGGGCGGCGAGTCCGGGTCGCCTATGTGTTTGCACAGGGCGTAGGTGACGGCTTGCGCCACGATTTCCCCGCTACCGTCATGGTTTATTTGCGGGTTTCCGGTTTGGTCAATGATGTGACAGGTGGCGTGGATCAAGGGCGGGGTGAGTGGTTTTTCGGGCAGCTCTATCGAGGATCGGTTCTCGCTTAGGTGGCCACCAGACGGCGCGGCGGCGCTGCGGGTTACCGACAGGGAGCGGCGGGCTAGTAGGGTGTGTAGCCGGTCTTGGAGCGCGGGAGGCGCTAGTGGTGTGGGGAGGGCTTCTTTACGGATTTTTCGCCCGTAGGTTTGGGAGTAGGTGTAGATTTGGCAGGTTTGCTCTTGGCCTTCCAAGTCTAGGAAAGTCAAGGTTAGCGGCTTGGCGGTTTTTTTGATAGCTCTGCCCTTTCCGCCTGCCGTGAGATAGTTCCAGCCTGCTCTAGTAAGAGCGAGTTCTCCTATGGCAAGGTTGGGAATAGTTTTAGCTAGCTCTGCCTGCCAGGCCGCGATCTGGTAGGCGTTGGCAGGGGAGTAATGGTAAAAGCGCGGCATGGAGTTTAACAGGCGTGCCCAGGTTACCTGGTCGTCCAGAGCACATAAGGTTTGCCAGATTGGTTCACTCATTTTCGGGTTCTTCCAAGGGGGTTGCGAGTTGGTTTTCAAGGACACTGATTCGGCTTAAAGCACCTTCCAGGTCGGCTTTAAGTTGGTCTACGGTTTCGGCTAAAGACCCGATTAACAGGTTCATATCATTCATGGCTGTGTTTTCCTTTACTGTTGCTTGTTTTCTTCGCTTTGGAAAGCGAGTGCGTCTATGGCAGGGGTGAGAGGAAATTCTTCGGCCTGATAGGCTACCGCATCACTGTGGTCTCCTACGCAATGACGGAAACATCCGCCGGGTTGGGTGAGCGCATCCATCTCGTAGTCAAAGAACTGTAGCCATTGCGCCATTTCGGAATAAGAATCGGAAGTAAACGCGAACTCATACCATGCCCACAAGAAGGTTATTCTCGTGTACGCTTCGGGGTGGCACCACCACTTCGGACACCATTGCCTAGAGGTATCATCGCGCAGGTTCCGATCCCAGTTGTATCGGATGTAGCGTTCAGTAAAATCTGCCGCGTTTTCAAAGATAGTTTCCATCAGTTTTCCTTCCTTTAGATTTCAAGGTCATGAGAGGTATCGCGAGGCTTTGGTGTTACCTGCCCGCCGCTTGCCGGGCGCGGCGTAGCAGGTGCGGCAATGTTGGTGAAAGTTGCCCAGTTGTGGCCGTGCTTGTTTGTGCGGGTTACTTGGCCAACTTTCACTTGGTCTTGTTCGCCATCGTTTCGGGTTACAGTAACGATTTGTCCAGGGTTTAGGTTCTTTCCTTTTATCAGCCACTTGTCCTTGCCTTTCGTGTAAATAATTCTGCCTTGGTCTATTGCTTTATCTAGCTCGCTTTGCGGCACTAAGTCCGCTATCGGGCGGGCAGTTAAGGGAGCGCCTGGTTCGGGTGGGTTGGCTTGTAGTTCGGTTAAGGTTTGACGGATTACTTCATGGATTTTTTGGGCGGCAAGTTGTTGTTCTTGTAACTGTTTTTGTGCGCGTAAATGCCCGGCCATGATGATTGAGGCGGCGAGTATTCGGCTGGTGTTAGATCGGGTGAGCCGGGACGATATTAGTAGGGTGCGGGCAAGCATTTTTGATTCACGCATTACTTGGGTTGGGTTTTGCCTGCGCGCGGTTTCTCCTGCCCGGTATAGGGTAAGGGCGGCTTGCCATAATTTTCCGGGTTGGTTTTTCTCGATTCTCATGCTCATTGCTGCGAGAACTGCGCCTGCTTCTCGCGCGCGTGTAGCCCATGCCGGTGAGGTGGGGGCGGTGCGAGAAAAAGCGCGTATGCGGCGGGCGTAGTCGGGCATTATTTTTGATAGCGGAGGGGGTGCTCCGAAAGAGATTGCGTAGCCTTTTTCCCATTGCAACCGGGCGGCTTCGGTATTGGTTGTTTTTTCCCATCCTTGGTCTTGCCGGAGCGCGGGCAAAGTGAGGTGTCGTGAGAGTTTTCCGGCAGCATACCAGGGACACTCGTTATCGCCTTTTATTTTTACTGCATACCCGGTTACTTTCCCGCCTTTTCCAAAGCGCGGGTTAATGTCTAGGTCGCTGGCGCGTAGTAGCGCCGCGAACTCAGCCTCATTGTTCGCGGCTAGTGCAGCGGAGGCTACGGCGCGTTGTAGATAGCGGGATTCTTTTACGGTGCGTCCGCGTACTTTGCGGCGCTTTTCTTCTGCTTGTTTCCAATCGCGCCTAGAGTATCCTGCCCGCTCGGATTCTATTGGTTTTAGACCGAACTCGTCCTCGATTTTTCTTTTGGCTTTTATTGAGCGTCTTTTCCAGTTCGAGTCCGGGATCATTTGCCCATTGGCCATCACGGTTGAGACCGCGAAATGAATGTGAGGACTTCCCCCGGCAGATTTGCCGTGCGCGATAGCGATTACAGGTGCATAGTTTCCATCTGGTTGTTGCCATCCCATTAGGGTTGAGTAGCGGTCTACTATTTTTGCCCAGGTTTCATCACTTGGCGGGGCTTCATCCGGTTCCAGAGACATTACCCCGTGATAAAAGTTTAGCTTATCCCTACTGCCATTTTTTGCCCCTTTCCGGTTGGATTTAAACGTGCGGGTTGACCCGTACTCTTTGATATAGGTTTCAAAATCGGTAGCTAGACTTTTAGCGTCCTGTTTCGTTATCGGCGTGACCGTTTCTACAGGGGATACTTGGTTGTTATAGATCACTCGTTGATCTACGTGTTCGTTGTGTTTTCCTTCCCCCGCCAGGTACTCAAATAGACTGGTTGCATCTCTGGCAGGAATGAGCTTTATTATCACGGCAAAAGCTCCCTGATTTTTTCTACAACTTCTGCGCAACGCTGCCGTTGCGTATCTATTACTTGAGTGAACTGGATAGCGGTTGCAGGAAAGTTCTCGTTAGCGTTCGCCCAGTGCGCTAACTGGTTCAAGTTATTGGCCATTCCAGCCAATGTTCTCTGCTGGATTCTAAGCTGAGTTACAGCATCAGCTAATCCTTCAACATCAATAGTTTTTAAGGCGTTCGGATCGGTGGCCGCGCGGCGCACTATCCAGGCAGCAATACTCATGTTTGCATCCCCGGCTGCCTGCTTTATCTTGAGGTAGTCACCCTCACTTACGCGAGCCTCAACTTTGCGTGTATATTCTCCACGCTGGTTCGGTTGTCTACGGCTCATAGGACGGCCTTGCTCTTATCTTCTTCCACGCCTATATAAAGACCGCCCGGCAAACCCTCCCCAGCGCTAAACAGACCACTGCCGCGAACGTGAAAAGTTCACGGAAAAGTTCAAGAAAAATTTCGGGTACGTGTACCAGAAATTTTCCCAAAATTTTTTCGAAACTTTTCAGTAAAAGTTTGCGAACGTGTACCGCAAAATTTCCGGTACAAAGCCCGGTACAAAACCATGTAACAAGCCATGTAACAAACGGTTTCCCAGCGAAGCGCACTTTAGGACGTAAGTCCTACAAGGTTCCTATGCATGCATGGGAACACATCTTGCGTCCGGGACTCCCGGAGGCGAATTTCCAAAATATGACGCAGGTCACGTTATGAGAGGATTCTAAGGACGTGATTTGCGTACAGATTTTGTACCGGAACAATTTCGGGTACGTGTACCGGAAATTTTCCCAAAATTTTTTCGAAACTTTTCAGTAAAAGTTTGCGTTCTTGTACCGAAAATTTTCCGGGAAAAGTTCCGGAAAATTTCGCGGCTAACTGTGGCGTACAGTTCGAGTTTTTATCCCGTAATTTTTAGTCTGGGAGTAAGGGTAGCGCGGGGGAGAAGTTTTACCGGCAACGCCTGCGCCGCGTTCAGGGTGGTTTTACTATCCGGCTATTGCTGCCGGATAGTAAAACCGAGAGACGTTCTGGTTATCTTCCCTACAGTAAAGACGAAGGGATCCGGTATTTATTTTTTACCCCGTCCGGTGAAGCCGATTGATCACCTAGTGGCAGGTGTTTTTGTTTGCCGGTAGTTACCGGTTCTGGTTCTGGGATTTACTGGAAAGTTTTTTGTGACTGAGCGCCGTTTATTTATTGACCGTGCTTTATCGAGTGGGTGAGGGTTGGAGTATGGCAAGGAAAAGCTTTACTGCAACAGAGCTAGCTCAAACAACTAGGGCATTAAAAGAGGCAGAAATCGCGTTAGTAGAGGCAAGTAATCGTTACTTGCATATCTGGAAATCTTTTCCTGGCGCTGCGCGGCTGTTAACGCCGCTAGGTTTCATTAAGCCACCGTTTACGCGCGAGCTTGAGCCAACCGGAATTGCAGTAACAGTTTCGACTGAATATGGACAACCAAACCTGGAAAATAACGGCGACAATTAGGGAGGATTTTCCAATGGGTAAACGAAAAACTATTAATGCGGAGATGCGCAAAGGATGCGCGGGCTTATTCGCGGCCACGCTTTGCTGTGTAGGAACGGCATTGCCTGCTTTCGCGGCTGATACTGACCCGGCACCTGACCCAGTACCAACAGTCACGGAAAAGCCTGATCCTAAACCCGATCCGCAACCCGAACCGCAGCCTGATCCGAAACCCGAACCGAAGCCCGATCCTAACCCTGATCCGAAGCCGGAACCAAAGCCTACAAAAACAACTCCAACTACTCCAACCAAGCCTGCCGGTAACACTAGCGGTAAATCCGGTTCGGTTGGCGTGAAAAAACCAGTCAGCAAAGCTAGAAATTATTCCAGCCCGCGTAGCAGTAAACGCTTTATCCAAACTCAAAATGTTTCGAGTCAAGGTGAGCTTGCTAAAACCGGCGCGCTGGCAATGACTGGGGGGCTTTGCGCCTTGGTACTAGTAGTTGGTGGCGGCGGCACTATTTTAGTGCGTAAACTTCGCAAAAACACTCCAGAAAAACTAACCTCTACGCCTGGGGTGGGCAGCGATAAATAAACCGTTAAATGAAGCTACTCCCTGACTATATTTAACGGCTAATCCCCTCCCCTAAAGTTCCGGTGTAATACCGGGACAGGGGAGGGGAAAAATAAGCTTATCGGATGGGTAACTATCCGGTAAGAGTGCATCGAAATTATTCGATAAAACTCATGGAACAAGGGAACACAACCAGCGGGCGCGATCTTGTCCTGGGATCGCGCCCGCTGTACCCATATTCAGGCATGATTTTTCGGGCTTAGTTTGCTTTGTACGGCGGGTTCTCGGGGTCTTTCAGTTCGACTTCAATAAACCGGATCCGTTTTTCAAACCGTACCCGCTTTAGCCCGTCCTTATCTCGGTATTCTGAACGGGTAATGTAAAGCCTTCCGGTAATCGAAACATAGTCGCCTTTTTTCAAGTTCAACGCTTCAATCTGTTCGGCTTTCTCTGCCCACGCTTCGGCAACTAGCCAGATTTGCTCGCCAATGTAATGGTTCTTATCTTCGATTCTGGTTCCCGGTCTTATCGGGGTGTCGTTCACAAGCAGGTTAATAATCTTAGTTCCGTCCGGTTTATAGCGAACTTCCGGGTCTTTAGCTAGGAAAGATAACGTTTGAATTTTCGGTCCGTATTTACTCATCTTTGTTTTCTCCTTAGAGTAGATAATTTTCTTGGTCACTTCTATTAAGATTTAGCGGCATGAATAGATGTTTGGAGGGCGCGCTTAGGCCGTGTATGTGGTGAGTTCTTTAGGCTCGTTCTGGCTGTGTCCACCCAACTTTCTTTTCCCACTCCGTCTTGCTGTATTCCTTGCCCTCAAGGAAGTAGCGGGCGCACGTATCTTCGGTTTTGTAGCCATAAAAAATTGCTGGACCGTCGGTGCGGTGGTAGACAGACTCGCCGTCCTTATTTATCATGTATCTTTTCACCCAGGATTCCTCGCCGGAACTCTCGAAATAGGTCAGCATATTTTCGGACGAGCATAGTATTCCTTGGTGGTCTCTAGACTCGAAGCACGCAAGCGCGTGTTCTTGGTCAAAACTAGCAAGGTATTCGTAGAGTTGCCCATCGCCATCGTCTATAACATAAGAAAGTTCTAAGCTCTTAGTTCCGTCATAAGCGTAACGCTCAGAGATGAATAATCCGCCGCCGCGTTTCTTGGCAAGCTCTGTTAAAGTCTGCCATTCTTCATTGCTTTGGTTAGGCCAAACTTTTGAGCGCTCTCTTATACGCCCGTTTTCCCACCATGTTTTTTCTGCCCAGCCTTTGAAGCCGTCCAAAGGTTCGCATTCTCGGTTTAGGAATTTTTGGGAGAGAATACTGCCTTCCTTATCGCGGTATTCCTTAACGAAACCATCATGTGTAACGTAGGTAAAACAAGTTTGCTCATTGCCAATGTTCTCTTGGCTTTTCAGCTGCCACTGTCCAGATGTAACCTTATCGTGGTTCAAGCATTCGTATTCGATTAAAGCACCGTCCGGGGTCTGTTTTACCGTCTTACCAATAGTGATTTTTCTTTGTCCGCAATCTTCCGGAGGACCCAACGGGTCGTGGGGTTTAGGTTCGGGAGAAACCAAATTAGGTTTTTCCTCAGTGGTAACACTGCTGTATCCCCTGACCGGCTCGCTGGTTAAATCTTCTCCGCTACATTCTGCGCACTCTTGAAATTGGTCGAGGGGTAATCCGCAGTAGTAGCAAGTACCGTGACTGGGACGGTAAATTCGTCTGATCCGGCGGCGTAGCCCGCGCGCTTTCGCCGCGTTTGACCAACCACTAATATCTGCACCACATCCGCACTCGCACTCTTGCATTTCAGACTCCTTTAGTTAGGACTTTGACTTTGTTTTTGCCTCACCGGGCACTGCGTAGCAGTGAACGGGAGCGTAGTCTTGTCAACCCGTAGGGCTTAGGGGAGGAAATGTGGGGAAGGTCGGGGCGCGTAGCGCGGTGACCTTGCGCATATTTGCGTACTGGTGGCCGCGCTTTGCGCGGCTTGACGAGGCGTAGCGAACGTTATAATTGGGTTCCCGGTGAGGAAAAATTATTGGGTTTGGCGGGGGTTCTAAGGCGCGTTAGCGGCGTGAATCCTGCCTAGTTGCGCCCGGTAGGGCGGCGATTGTGCTGCGTGGGTTTCGCCGCGCAGCATCCCGCGTAGCGGGTTTTCCTGCCCCGTTAGGGGTGGTAGTTTTGGGGTTTTAAGTGGCAGGCCAGATCGTACCGTTAAGGGCGCTGTGGCCTGCCCGCAAAACCCCACCGCGCGCTTCAATAGGCGCGCACAAAAGACAGCATTATTCCAGCAGCCGTCAGACGGCGGGAGGTGTGTTACCAAAATGTTAGCTAAGTATGGTTAATGCTTGGCAATACGGCTTACGGCCACAACATTTTACTTTAGAAACAGCTTAGGTGTTTTAATAAATATTTTATAAGGAGTAGCCCTTCTGGCTGTTTCTTCTTGGATTTATGGGGGGTCGTACTTGATAGGTTCGGTGTGTGCGCCGGTGCTGCGGGCTTTGCGCGCGAATTATTGGCCTGGCTGGTTGTCCTGTGTTCTTGATTTGAGTTAGGTGTTTTGCTATCACGTTTGCGATTCGGTGGTTGGATCCGGTTGCCTGACTGTAAAAACGTGCGGCCTTAAATTCGTTCATTATCCTGGGATCGTTGACGTATGCGATGGTGTTAATGTCCCATCCTGCCTCAGCTGCGAGTTGGGAGAAAAAGACAAATTGGCTACGGGTGTTGCCTTCTCTAAAGGAATGAATGGTATTAATTTCACCCCATATTTCAGCTAGTTCAGTGACGAAGCGTTCGCGGGGGAGTCCGCGCAAGTAATTATTAGCGGCAAGTTTTTCGTATTGTGCGTTAGCCGCATCCGTGAGGGCTTGTCCTGCTGGATAGTAGAAGTACGCGATTTGGGGTGCGGCGGGATCGCCTAGCGGATAATGTACAACATCTGCCCAGGATTTCGTCATGTGAGCGTTGGTTGGCGCTACACGTTCTTGCCCTGCCCACTCATAGACATCTTGAAAGATATACTGGTGTATACGTTTCATGTGATCATAGTTAAAATGGCCTGGAATTGGAGATTGTGCCAGTTGCGCGAGACGGATGTTTGTTGCCGTTTGTTCAGCCTCTTCTAATAGGTCTGGATCGGTTTGGCCGTATGGTTTACCTGGGCTGGTGAACTTGTTTCTGAGTGTAGCGGTACCGGGTATGTAGTAGTCATTCCAGGTTTTGAACTGACTGGTTTCAGTCACTTGGCCACTTGCCCATGATTTCAGATAAACGAATTCTAACGGCTTCATCGGCGCTGAGGGATTGTTCCGCTACCTGGCGCACGATGTCGCGGGTTCTAGGATCAGTTACCGGCATATCAGCAAGACTCATAGCAACGTCAGCAAATGCTATCGCCGCTTCTGCTGGGGTCGGGGCGTTGGCCACCTCGGCGTATGGTGTGAGCTGATCTTCGGGACGGTATTCAGGTTTAGTTTCGCTGGCTTGTAGTTGCATAATTTATCCTGATTATTCGGTGGAAACTATATGAGTAATTATAGCATTTACCAGGGGTTATTGCTAGTTTTCGCTTAGTTATAGTGCCGGTCGCCGTGACTACTTTTATTGCTTGAAGGTTATCTCTGTTTCGATTTGGTAAAGGCTGCAAAGTAGATATATGGCTTGGACGAGTGGTCTCATGTGTTTGTATTCTGCTTGTTCTGGGTCAAGGATGTGGGCATATATTTCCTCGTTGTCATCAAGTAGTTCGATCATGCTGCCAAGTGATTGAAGGAAGGACTCGAAGGATTCTTGTACTTGTTCGATTACTGGTTCTGGTGGCGTAGCTCTACCTGTTATCCACCTGCGTGCGGTGCGTTCTTGGACTTCAAACTTTCGTGCCAGATCAGCGGCGTTAAGTCCTAGTAGTGAAGATTGTAAAGAAAAGTCAGCTAACATGGATACTCCTATAAATCGTATTTATTGGCAATTTCCGCAAATTCGGTGCTGGTGCCTTTCGGCGCGCGCTTGTAGCGTTCGATACCTAAAACGTGGTTACCTGTGACCAGTTTTTTCCCTTTAAGGGTGTATGCCCAGTTATTTTTTACTATCGCTAACGCTGTGCGGGTGCGGAAACACCCGTTATTTCTGGTGCCGATCCATTCCTCAAATTTTATTTTGCCTTTGTAACTGGCCGGCTTGGTGTCCGCGCTTGGCTTAAAGGTTTTCATCGCTTCAAGAATGGTTTGGTCTGCGGCGTTTTCTAGGTTGATACCGTAGAAACTGGTGCGGTTGAAGTGTTTAGAGGTGTGATGCCATTCCTCGTATTGTAATAGGTAGTGTTTTAACACTTGGAGGCTGCAACTTTCTAGCTCGGCGCGTGAGAATACGCAATCTTCATAGCCTAGAACTTGGTTTATCAAGTCTTTTTTCGTCCATTTGGATATGGGGCGTAAACCGCCTGTATATGCAGCTAGTGCATTGTTGCTCATTGAATGATTAAAATATCCAGCCATTTTTAATTCCTTACTCCAGGTGGCCGGGACTTATTCCCTGACCTTCCCTACTATTATAGCAGGTATCAGCCGGTTTTACCTATTATTTAGTAGCTATTTTTGAGTTATTTTTTGCCGGGTAGGTCTAGGGGCGTGGGGTTTTGGATTTCTTGGATTATTTGCTCGGGTGTTTTCCCTTGGGTTATTAGGTTGTTAATTTGCCGCGCGCTTTTTTCGGTTAGTTTATCGCAGTTGAAGGTGGGGTCTTGTTCTTGCAGCCGGGCACAGACCTCCGCTTGTAAGGTTTCGTGGCGGGCGATGCTTGGGATATAGGGGCGGGCGATGGTGTATAGACTCATGGCGGCTAGGATCAGTACCGCAATTCTTATTAGTGTTCTTCGCATGGTTATTTTATTTCGGTAGGTTCGATGTGGGCGCTTTTTTCAGCTCCGGGTATTTCTCCTGCCCGGTTGTTCCCGAACGCTACCCGCTGCCCGGTTTTGGTTTGTGCCCAGGTGACGTACCCTGAGCTTTCCAGGGCAGTGATCTGGTCTTTGATATTTTTCGGAAGGCTCATTTTGGTGGGGGTAAGGGTCTGGCCAGTATCTTTTATTTGCCCATTTGAGGTATCTCCCCAACAGTACAGCCCGGTTTTGGTGGCCGCGCAAGTGTGGGCGGCACCTATGGTTAAGGCCGTGATTTCGCCTTTGCCGGTGAGTACGGCTGTTGGGGTAGCTGGCGTATTGCTTGGCCGTCCGGTTGCTTGCCCGGTATCGTTTTTTCCCCAGCAATACACGCTATTTGCTGTGGCGGCGCAGGTAGTGGAGCGCCCGGTGGCAATGATGCTAATCGGCTTGTGCTTAAGCTCATCTATCTCATAGCTGGTTATTTCCGCCGTGAGGGTTCCTAGTTGCCCAGTATCGTTTAGCCCGGTACAGGTGATGCCGTTGCCGTCTGTTCCTGCCCGGCAGGTAAATAGGTTAGCTCCTGCCAGGTGCGAAGAATGGATAGTGCGGGTAATTATCTTCGGTTCTGGTGGGTTTATAGGTGCTGCCGGTTTTGTGGCTGCCGCTCCGTGTACTATCCACCCGCTTGCCGCACCTAGCGCGCAGGTAGCGGCCAGGACTAGCACGGTGGCCGCGATGCGTTTTATCGGTAGGTTTTTCAGCCGGTTTTGCCGGGCTGGCCGGTATCCTAGTGCCCGGGCTTTTATGATCGCAGCTGTGCGTAGCCCGGCCTGGTTGGGGCTGGTCACGGTGATGGTGTCATCACCGGTGTGGATTTCCGCGCGTCCGTTATCGTAGATTTCTATCCGATCCATTATTTACCCTTAGTTATTCTGATGGCTTTTTGCCATTTGCCGTATTTCATATCCGCTACTTTTACAACGTCATGTTTGCGGGGTGCGTGGATGAATTTCCCGTCACCTATGAAGATTCCTACGTGGCCGGGCTTCCAAAGCACATCGCCTGGTTGTGCGGCGCTTACTGGTAGTTGGGTACCTGCGTTGGCTTGTGCCCCGCTTTGGTGGGGTAGGTTGATTCCTGCTCCTTTCGCGTATGACCATTTGACAAGGCCTGAACAGTCGAAAGTATTCGGTCCCTCGGCTCCCCATATGTAGGGTTTTCCGCGTTCGCGTAGCGCGGCTTCAACGACTTTGTTTCCTGAAGGGTTAAGTGGCGCGTCATCACCCATTAAACCGCCGCCGCCACCGGGTAGATAAGAGCAAAATCCGCTTGTAGCAGCAGCGGGATCGCTGCCTGCCTCGCTGGTGGGGGTGGCGGTTGCGCCTTTCATGAACGGTTCGGGGTTTATGGGTTTGCCGTTTTGATAGATCTCGTAATGGATATGTGCCCCGGTTACCCGCCCGGTAGCTCCGGTTAATCCGATAGGGGTGCCTTTTTGGACTTGTTGGCCAGGCTTTACCAAGAACTTTGAAAGGTGTCTGTGGCAGGTTTTCCAGGTTGCCCCCGCGTATTCGCCGTGGTTGATACACACGGTGTTACCGCCGGTGCCCTCGTATTTAGTAGATATTACGGTGCCGGGCGCGGTAGCGTATTGAGGGTTACCTGCCGCTTGGGAGTAGTCGGTTCCAGCGTGTAGGGATTGCATTTTCCCGGTGACGGGGTGTTTTCTCGGTCCATAGGGACTGGTGACGTGAAGCCCGCCGGGTGCGGGAGCATCGAATTTTCCGTCCCAAGCAGCGGGTTTTATGGCTTTTTGGATGGCAGCTTTGAGGGCGCGTGGGTTGGTGGCCGCGCCCGCGCGTACCCCCGAGCCGCTAGCTACGGTGACACTATTATTAGTGGTTGTAGCGTTCATATAAGGCATCATGCGCCCGATAGAGCGGCGAGTCTCATTAGGAATTCGCCCGTTCTTTTTAGGGGTTAGATAGGCCGGTCCCGCGTTGTGAGCGAGGATTACCAGCTGCCAATCGGGTAAAGATCTAAGGTTTGCGGGCAGATTTGTCGCGCGGGCTTTTAGAACTTTGTCTAAGTTTTCTGCTGAGAGTTTTCCGCAATTTTTCGCGTGAATGATCGGATCATAAATGTTTGGTGAACTGGGGGTTCCTCCGGTGAGGTGTCGCCATTCTTCTGTACCAATTTGGCATAGCCCCATATAGCCAAGCGAGTTACGGATGGTGGGGTTGAAAGAGGACTCGTAGTACATCATTCCAGCAAAAAAGTTCGCGGGTAGGCGGTGTCCTGCGCCTTCGTAGGCGGCTTTGACCCAAGGTATCGCTTTGGTGGGGGTTTGTCCCGCGATAGCCCCGCTAGCATTTCCGGTAATGCCGGATTCGTTTTGGGTTTGGCAGTATTGAGCGGCAGTGGCGGGTACAGCTCCGGCAAAAGATAGGAAAACAATGAGCATAGTAGCCACGCTTATTGGATATTTTTTGTGAAGGCTCATTATTTTTCACTCCTTATGCTTTGGGCAAGATCGAGGATCAATCCGACACGGATTTTCCCGCTGGCTAGGTCGCTACTGGTGTAGCCGAAGCGGCAAAGGCAGTTCCATACCTGCTGTGCTTGCTCGTAGTTCCTGCTAGGTATGAGGGCGGTTATGTGGCTAATCGGGTCAAACATTTAAGCCCCTGCCTGGTTGATATAGGCGGATATGGCAGGAAATAGCCAGAAATGACAGATGATAGCGATGATGGATATCAGGATTAGTATCTGTACGGATTTGAGGATTACCCCGCCGGGCAGGCGTGACCAGATTAGTTTGAGCATGGATTTTTCCCCGCTAGTTCTTTCGGGATTCCCGTTTCTTTGGGTACCCAGTGATCGAAAATGTTGTGGACTATGAAACGTTCAGAGTTTCCGTATTCAGGGTGGCAAGTAGTCATTGTCAGGTACGCTTGGGCTGGTTTGGAGTCATCTATCGGGTTGGGTTTGATAACTTCCAGATTTTTCGGGCTGACAATCCTGGTGGATTCTACTTTGTAGATGATCCAAGCATTTTTGGTTTCCACTATTATCGGATCGCCCGGTTTTAGGATGTCTACGCGGCGAAAGTTCGAGCCGTAAGTGCGACGATGCCCAGCTACGGAAAAGTTTCCTACCTGCCCTGGCATAGCGGTGCCCAGGTAGTGGCCGGCAGCGCCAGTGTTTAACACGGCCTGGCTGGTGCCTTCCTTAATAGGGATGGTCATGAAGTGCCAGGCAGGAACATGCATGGTTGCGAATAGCTGCCCCGAAGCTACCGGCTCTATTTCAGGTGGCGGGCTGGTTCGTTCATCGAGGGAGGTTATGTCAGGGCAGGGGGCTTTAAATTCTTCTACCGCTTGCGCTGTTTGTCGTTCTGCTTGCAGGTCAGTTACGTACAGGTTCCATAGCGTAAACGCGGCCACGAAAACACCAGCGATAAGAATTAACTCTCCGATAGCGGTAACTAAATCAAATTTTGGTTGTTGCCGATCTTTACCATCTGCTTGCTTTGCTGGCGCTGCCAGGGGTGCTGGTGTTGCTGGCATGGCTTGCCAGGTTGGTGTTGCTGGCGTTTGTTGTTTGGGGTTATTAGTAGCTCGGGTGGCTCTGGCGGCTCGTTGTTCCCGGTTGCTTGATCTTGGCGGGTAATGCATTTTGCAACAGCCTTGTTGGGGGTGGCCGCGCCAAGAAAAATGGGAGATTTTCTTGGCGCGGCCTGTTCCTATTTGTGTGTTATTGCCGTGCGCGTTTACGGGAGTAAAGCGCTACTGCTCCTGCTCCGGTGAGTGCCAGGGCGAACAGCAGGGCGATGGTGCTAGCGCTACCGGTCTTTGCTAGTACCGGGGTAGGCACAACGGTTACGGTTTGATCAACATCGTTAATCTCGTGGTGTTCTACAACATGGGTGCCTTTCGGGGTTTTACCAGTGTAAATATCCTCGAACACTACCCATTGAGTATCTGCTTTAACTTTGCAGTTCCCAAAGAAGGACACAGAAACTTTACCGTTACCGGACTTATCGGCTTTGAAGGTAACAGGTTTACCCTTCATGCAATCAACCGTTTCACCGGTTTCCTTGTTCATGAGCTTGCCGGTTACGGTGTAGGTTTCACCAGGGATCAAAGAAGTGTACTCAACAACATCGTTAATTTTAACGTTGCCATCGTTTACGATCTTATCTCCGTCCTTACCGTCTGTAGCGGTGGTCTTAGCCTTCGGGGAATAAACCGTCTGGTCTTTATCGGTAATATCGTGGTGCACGATAGGTTCTTTACCTTCGCGCAGCACGTCCTCGAAAACAACGGTAGTTTTACCGGCTAATAGCTCGGCCTTGACCGGAATATCAATCTCCACGATGCCGTTGCGGTGCGTGGGGGTGAACTTCTTGGTCGCGGTCACTGGCTTACAATCCTTGCCTTCAGTCTTTTGAGGATGATCTTTCAGGTACTTAACCAGTTCGCTAGAGATAGCTTTAGCCAGTTTTTCCTCATCAACGGTTTTCTTCGGGCTGGTCATCGAGACAACTCCTCGGCTTTCTGACACGCCAGCGCCGGTATGAGATTTAGCGTTTACGACCGCGCCAATACCTAGAATATCTTCTACGCTGTATCCAGCGTTTTCGATTATGTTGTTAAGTTCGCGGCCTTCCCCAAAGCCGGGAACAATAGAGTTCAAAGCCTTAGATGAGATTTTCCCGTCCCTAACTAGGTAATCGTATGTACCATCGATTTTGATTTTGTTAGCAAAATCGGTGACTACTTTCTGGATTTTTCCGGAATAGTCAGTCACGGTTGCAGCATCGTTGCAATCCTGGAAGGGCTTTCCGGTTGCCTTGTCCATCAAGGTTGCCTGCAAGGTGTATTCCTTGCCTGCTGCCAGCTCGCGATAGGTTACTTTATCTTTAATGGTCACCATACCGGTTAGTGGCAGGAACTTGTCCCCATCCGCCGCATCGGTGGCGGTGGTGTGGATACCAGGCTGATCCGGTACGAAAGACTCATTCGGGTCTAGCTCGCTAGTACGCAGCGGCTCTACCCGGTCATCTCCTGCAAACTCAGACACAAATACTAGGGTGCCTCGGCAGTCAATATCTTGGATATGCTCGCCGGGAGCCTCCGGGAAGTGATCCGCAATCCGGTAATCTCCGTTCTTTGCCGGGATAGTCCAAGACTTAACCGGAGTCATATCCCGGGTTACGCCTTCGGCGAGTTTGGTCTTAGAAGGTACGCAGTATAGGTGCTGGTCAATGGTCTTATGATCGGCCTTAATATCCCCGTAACCTGCAAAAGTGGTGTGGTTGCCAGGGAATCCTTCAACCTTTACCCAGTCGTTAAGGAAGAACTTAGCGTCCGAACCGGAATGTACCTTAATAACATTGTTCTTAGAGCTGATTTTACCGATAATCCGTTTAGCTTGGGTTTCGGTGGCTACGGTGTAGCCGTCAGTCCAGTTAGCGTGAATTAAGTCGGGAGTTTTCTGGCTCTTCTTGTCTACTGACCATACCCAAGTGTAAAACCCGGGTTTATCGGCTTTTACGGTCGCGGTTTTCTCGCCCGGAGCGGTGAAGGTCAAGCTAGTGGTAGCTACTGGCTTTGCGCCAGCAGGTACTGCTTGGGCTTTAGAGGGCAGGGTTTCGCCCATGTAGTAGACTGCGCCCTTATAGGTCACCTCAGTATTTTTAACCCATTCCGGGTTAGCGTACTTCGGATCAGCAAAAGCCTTAATCGTGTCGCTGATTTCACCCTTAGTAGCGGCCACCGAAGGCTCAGTTACTTTAGAGGTAGCCATAGGCTGAAAATCAAAGATAACATCCCAAGAACCACCAGGGTTTTTCCTCACTTCTGGGTCTGCTCGGTTAGCAATCATGCGCTGTTTTCCGGCTGGCCCGGTGAGCTTGGTTAAAGCGTCTCGTACTGTGTAGGCGTAGGTGAAAGAGACTTTCCCGTTTCCGGTGGCTCGCCAGTTAACCGTGATCGGCTTATTTGCGGTTTTACCCGAAAGAGTATTTTTACCACTGGCAGTAAATACCGCCGGCCCCTTAAGAGTCAACGTGTAAGGGATACCTGCGATGTGCTTGCCGGATACGTTCTTGATTCCGATGTTATTGATCGTGCCTTCGCGTTTTCCCTCGCCGGTGTGGGTGGTGGAGGTGTAAGAGTGTACCCCGGAGGCTTTGGCTTCTTGCACGTACTTGCGTGCTAGGTTAGCGGCTGCGGGGTGGTTGGCTTGTAGCCAGCCCCATACCCGGTAAATTTCCGCTTTGCTTGTTGCGGAGTTTTTGTTATTTTCCAGGTTAAAGTGGATAATCATGGAGATTGCTGCCCTGGAGTCGTTAGTATTCACGTTTTCGTATTTGTCGAGAATCCATGCTACTTGGGCAACGTTGGTGAGGTCTACGTCTCCTCCGCCGTAGTTAGTCATCGCGCCCGCTCCGGTGAGGGTTTCCTTGGTCACCGTTTGGCCGGGGGCAATAGCCAGCGGCCCCATTTCGATACACCAGGCGAGTTTTCCGTCTCCGGTTACTGATTGGTGAGCGCCTAACCAATGTTTGGGTGCTTCTCCCATAGTGGATGGCACATCATAGCCTGGTCCCGTTTTTGCGGCATGGGCGGGTGTAGGACTCGTTAGGGGTATTACTAACCCTACGATTAGGGCTAGTAGCGCTATGATTGCGCTTCGTTTTTTGGTACCAGTTATCACTGTTACTCCTTTTATCTACCGATAGATTCAAGGGAGCGTGGCTAGGCATCTGTCTCTTAGCGGTTTTGTACCCCCGGCCAAAAGGCCGGGGGTACAGGTTTTTGTATCTATTAGGAGACAGTGGAAACCCTTCACGTTCCCATATCTATAAAGAAGTCCTGGCAAAATGCTCGCCTATAAATGAAGTGAGCCAGGGGATGATCCCCTGGCTCACTTACAGTAACGATTATTTAATTATGTTTACCAGCCGTGCCACACGTTGCCGTCCTCGTCACCGCCACCTGTAATGGTTCCGTCACTTCCAACATCATTTTTCCCAAATTCCTTTTCGTAAGGCTTCGGTTTGTATCCCGAGTTAGTCTTGGCGGGTTTTTGAGGTGCGGGTTTGGCGGGTGCCTGGTATTGACGTGCCGGTTTTTTCGCCACGGAACGCGATGGGGCAGCTTTACGCGTTTGTTGCACCGCCGGTTTTTGCGCCTGTTTGACGGCTGGTTTTTGCGGTGCGGGCGTTGCCTGAGCTTGCGCCTTAGCGTCGGCCTCTGCCTTCGCCTTAGCCGCAGCTTCTTGCTTAGCTTTTGCCTCAGCCTGCGCTTTTTCCTTCGCAGCTTTCTCGTCTTTAACGCTTTGGCTACTGGTTACCGCAGGTTTTTTAGGTTCGGACTTTTTATCATTTGTACCGCCGCACCCGGTTAGACTGATCGCAATCGGGATCGTAACCAGCGCTGCCAGGATACGCTTCGTGATCTTAGTTTTCATGGTATTCATCCTTAATAAGAAGTATTTACCATACGTTTCCGTCCTCGTCTCCACCTAGGGTGATAGAGCCGTCTTTATCCATATTGTTTTTATCAATACTGACCTCACCAGGTTGGAGCTTGTATCCGTTGGTGCTCTTACCGGTGTTGGTTTTTGGTTTAGAGCTACCAGGGTTACTCGTACCAGTTTTACCGCTCTTGCTGGTTTGTTGTTTGACCGGCTTCCGAGTGGTGGGGCTCTTAACGTTTCCCTTACCACTGCTGGTGGTCTTACCTTTCACGGCTTGCTGGCTAGAACTATTAGCAGCCTTACCAGCATTCCCAGTGTTACCAGTCCTGCTAGCGTCACCAGCATTACTGGTATTGCCAGCGTCCTCAGCGTTCTTGGTAGTATCTTTTGAACCACTTTCAGCTACCTGGCTGCTGGTTACGGCAGGTTTTACCGGCTCAGACTTCTTAACGTCCTGACCATTACAGGCAGCCAAGCCCAACATCACCGGGATGGTAATAACACCGGTAAGCACACGACAACTCAACTTAGACAACATCACTTATACTCCTCAGAGGATAGGGGTCTGCTGTATCGGTTAGCCCGGCTAAAGACTAGCACCACGTATTGATAACGTTGCCCTCTTCATCACCAATTATCCCAAACATTACCCTCGGAATCACCACCACCGGTAATGTTCCCATTCTTGTCAATGCTATTCTTATCAAACTCCCTCTCACCGGGTTGGAGTTTGTATCCGGAGTTGTTACCGGTCTGAGTTTTCTTTGCCGGTTTTTTAGCTGCTGGTTTGGCGGGTGCCCGGTATTGGCGTGCCGGTTTTTTCGCCACGGAACGCGATGGGGCAGCTTTACGCGTTTGTTGCACCGCCGGTTTTTGTGCCTGTTTGACGGCTGGTTTTTGCGGTGCGGTCGTTGCCGGAGCTTGCGCTTTAGCGGCGGCCTCGGCTTCTGCCTTTGCTTTTGCCTCAGCCTGGGCTTTTTCCTTCGCAGCTGTCTCGTCTTTTACGCTTTGGCTACTGGTTACGGCAGGTTTTACTGGCTCGGACTTTTTAGCATCTGTCCCGCCGCACCCGGTTAGACTGATCGCGATAGGGATCGTGATTAGCGCTGCCAGGATACGCTTAGTGGTCTTGGTTTTCATGGTTATCTTTCCTTTATTTACTTGGTCGGGTCAGAGTTTATGGGACCGGGAGGAATACTACCTGGGGGTAGCTGCTCATAAACCCTTCCATTGTTATGTTCTAATTCTACTTGGTTTGTTTGAGTTTTAATAGCTGTCTCAATCCATTTCGCCCAGGATAACTGGTGGATTGGCAGGGTTTGCAGCCACGCTTGCCTAGCCCGTCCCACGATTTCAGCATCTAGCCGCACTGTGATCTTGGTTTGCCTGACCGCTTTAGCGGCTTGCGGTTCTGTGCGGCGCATTTCGGTTGCCTGCCCCGGTTTGGCGGGGGTTAGTCCAGCGAGTTTAGATCGCCTGGGCGTATTATTCATGGTTATCTCCTTTCACTTGTTGATATATTTCTTGATATTTTTCTTGCAGGTCTGTCGTGTTTGCTGCCCATTGGTCGAGTCCTGATCCGCACTCCACACAGTCGGATATGACGGCTCGTTTAGGGATTGGGGGTTGCAGGATTTTAAACCCGCCTTGTTTGGAGGCTGTCCGTAGCGCGTCTACCCAGTAGGTTCCGGCTCTGGTTCTAGCTTCGTGCTGGTTAATGAGCACTCCCGCTAGGGTGAGGCCGGGGTTTTGGGTTTCCCGTACCGCGTTCATGGTTTCTAGCAGGCTGGCAAGCCCGTTAGTAGACCATTGCTTTGAGTGCGTCACGATAAGGGCTGTGCTAGCTGCTACTAGGGCGTTTATCAGTAGGGAGTCTAGGGATGGCGGGCAATCAATAAGGCACAGGTCGTACCTTTCGCGCACGCTATCTAGGGCTTTGCGGAGCCGGTTTTCACCCCCGATCCGGGATAGCAGGATTTCATCTCTGACTACTCCTAGCGCATCTCCAACTGTGGGTACCAGGTCAGCGCCTTCCCAGATGGTGTGGGTGATTACCTCGGGCAGGGTTTGCGGGGTGCGGGTAGAAAGCGCGTCTGCAAGGCCGATAGTGTCCTCAGCCAGTAAGTCTGGGGTGAGGGCGCTGGTTAGGTTTCCTTGCGGGTCACAATCAACCACTAACACTTTGCTGCCAGCTAAAATAGCGGTGCGGGTCAGGTGGAACGTGGTGGTAGATTTACCGACTCCGCCCTTCTGGTTACATATAGCGATAGTAATCATTACGGTTGTCCTCCAATCGGTGTGGCGTTTTCGATTTCATGTTTGGTTTTCTCCTTGGTGATGCTTTGGATATTCTCGATTTGCGTCAAAATCGCGCCTAGCTGCCGGATATTCTGGTAGTGAGCTATCGCCCAGCCCTCCAGTCTGTAAGCCGCATCTAGCAAGGCGTTTAATTTTTCTATGCCCGTCTGAAAATCCCGAGGAAAATCTTCGAGAATGCCTTTTAGCTCGCCTAAGGCAACATCGGATTCTTCGCGACAAGAAATGATTTCGTTCTGATAGCTTTCTATACCCCAAAGGTTGGAAAGCGCGTCATCTATCAGTTTTTTCTTAGTAGCCATTTTTTTAGTAGTCATTTCGTGGTTTCCTCCTTGGTGATGGTTTGGATATTGCGATTACTTTTCGTGCAGCGTTTACTAGGCGTGCCTCCGCTCCGAATCTTTCTTTCATTTCTGCCCTGGCGGGATTATTTGTTAGCGCTTGTTGTAGCAGGTTGGCTGATATTTCCCAACCGGTTGTGCTCTCCGCTTTGGCTGCTTTGGCGTAGGTTAAGGCTTGATATAGGTCGCGCGCGGCGTTAGCTTTTTTCTGGCGGGTTGTACTAGATAGCCAAGCGGTGATTTGGGTTTGAATATTGTCATGGGTTTTATTGTCTATTCGGATCATTTGATTGCTTCTTTCAGTAGTTGATCGGCCTGTAAAGGCGTAGCGGTTAGGGCTTTTAATGCTTCGACCTGGTCTGTTTGAGAAACATGGATATACCTGGCGGTAGTGTTTGCTGACTCGTGGCGCATGAGGGTCTGGATCACGAACATCGAGGTACCGGTTTGTAATAGCTGGGTAGCGAAGTAGTGTCGTAGCTGGTGAGCGGTAGCGTTTACCCCGGCGCGCCGCATATTGGTTGCGATACACCGGGACACAGCGTGAGAGTCTTGCGGTTGGCCAGGATGATCGGGATGGTGGAAGAAGTAGCCGTTGCCTACATGGATTTTCGCTCTCTCTAACAGCATGGGATGTAGCGGCAAAGTAACAGTCTTATTGCCTTTTCCGTGGATAGTGATTAGCCCGTCAGCAAAGTTAAACCAGTTCTCGTGTAACCTAGCTATTTCTGATACCCGCAACCCGGCATAGGCTGCGAAAAGAATCTTTGAGCGGGTATCGGTGCGCAGCGGGTAGTCAAGTATCTGCTTTAACTGATTCGGGGTGATAGCCTCCGGACGCTTTAGCGGCTCTTTCGGGCGTTTAATCTGGTCAGTAGGCGGATCAAGCCTGAACTTGATTCGTTTAAGATGCTCATAGAAAGCGTAAAGATGGGTGAAGTAGCAGGCTTTAGTACCTTGATCTTCAAACCTGGCCAACCATTGAACTATTACTTGCGCGGTAGCGGTTTCGACTAAGGCTCCGGTTTGCCGCTCAAACTGATTCAGCAACCTTACACGCTCTTTTACGGTGCTCGGGGATAGCCCTTCGGCCTTCATAGTTACTCCCCACTCATAAATCATTTTCTCGCTCATTCGATAAAGCCCTTTCTGTATCCACGGGTACATCCGAAAGTGGATGCACCAGCAATAACCAGAATGAACAGCAACACCAGCGTTACAGGCGTTACTGGCTTTGCGGGCGTTGCGGGTAATGATGGCAGTACCGGCGTAGCTGGCAGTGCCAGAGTTGCTGGCAATAGGGGTAAAAAAATGTGAACTTTTGTCGATTGTTCGATAACAAACCCGCTGTGAACAGCTAATACGTTCAAGTACTTGGGATCAGAAGGTTGCAGGTTCGAATCCTGTCGAGCGCGCCAAACCCCGTCCTCGTTGTGATCCAGCGGTGACGGGGTTTTTCCAATTTTCTTTTATCTGACTGTGATTATTGGGTGGTTATCTGAGGTATTAGCCCTAATGCCAGAAACTGTTTAATGCTCAGATCCATGGCAGTGAGCTGTTTTTAACAGTTTTAGGTTTTTGTCCATCAATTTATTGCATCACCCAAGGTCGCTGGGGGATACTTGCGTAAGTAAAAAGTCTTTATGGATTGAAATTGTCACGTCGAACAGTATTGGGGAAACATGAGGGATTATTCTGTTCTATTCCGTGGAAAGCTCGCGCAGAGCGTAGCTAAACTATTGGCTTTAGCCTTTGCAACCGCCTTAACCCTCACCATCGCGGGTTCGGTGAATGTTTCCCGTGCTTATGCTGCAGATGCTTTAGGGGATCAACAGGTTCAGCAAGTAGGGCAGCAGGTTCTCGCTGACCTCCAGCAAGTTGATTTTCGCGACAAAGCCATCAGGGACAAACTTGCAAAGACCAATTTCACGGGAACCGAGAAACTAAACAAAAAAGTTGCGATTTGGAAGGACAATAAAGATAAGTATCCTTCCCTTAACGATGTCCCGGAAGAGGTAGTGCTCCAGGCGCTACAAGAAGAGTACTTGCTTGCTTCCGATATGGAGGGCGCATTTAACCAGATCAAAAAGGATTTACCAACAATCCTCCCGCTAATGATAAAAGCAGATTCCCAGGTAGCTGCTGCCGGGAAGAATAAAGACGTCGCCTACTATGTGGACGCCATTAAAAACGATACTGCTGGTTTCCTGATTGGCGCTGCCTATCTGCAACGTAACTATGGTTTCAACATAAAAGAGGGCGCGACGGTTGCCCGCCAGCTGATGACGGAAAATAATGCTTTCGGGAAAGAATACGCTCCTCTGGATGTAGTCAAAGCTATTGGGCAGCAGAGCGCCGACCAGCGCAAAATGCTGTCTACTCCTAAACTGTTTAAAGAGGTTTTGGGTGGGAAGATAGCTGACCAAACCGATTTAGGGACTTTCCTAAATGACCAGGTGGCCAAGACCGGTAAAAAACCTGCCGATTGGTTTTGGAAAACCTCTAAAGCAGTAATTTTTGAAAAGAAGTCAAAGGCAAACCCTACTGCTCCCTATCGGGTATTCGATAAGCTCAAGAGCGAAGCAAACGGTCAGGCGGAGCTACTTGCCCTATTGAACGTGTCAGAAAACTCTCTGTATGTGGTTTCGACAGTCGAGTCCATCATGTATGGTCTGACCGATACCTATGTAAATCGCGCGCTCAAAGACGCTGATCCCGATGCCTATCATGCAGAACTAGAAGCTTTTGAAAACAAAGTCGAATATGCTGCTGAACGCCAAGCCGACTATTTGGATTTTTGGTATCGCCTAGCAAAAGAGGATAAACGCGCCCAACTGGTAGGTAACCGCCGCGTATGGGACAACCAGCAGATTAAGAATCCGAATGAGAATTCTGCTGCAAAACGGTGGTCGCCTAAACAGGGTGTTGGGGTTGCCAGCGGAGTTAAAGAGTTTATGACACCGTTAGGCTACTACTTTACTTTCACGCAGGCAGATGGAGTGGCCGACATCAATAGCGGGCAGATTCACTACTGGTTAGCCAATGGTCTAGATGATCGCGGGCTGACTACCTATGCCCATGAACACACCCACCAAATGGCGAATCAAGTTCATTTTGCGGGATATGGTCAGCGTTCCGGCGCGAGTGCCGAACTGATTACTCGAGGCGTGTTCGAGCCTTGGCATCAGAACGATCCCACTGATAAAGGGGCAAACTTCGACCTCAACCAAATTTTTGACCGCAGCGATCAAAACCCTTACGGCAATAAAACCCCTGATCGTTTCCAGACGCCCGATGATTTGAAAACCTATTACGGCAACCAGATGGATTTAATCTATACCCTGGATTATTTAGAAGCTGAGGTAGCTTTATCCAAAGATGACGCCACCAAAGCAAAGCTGTTCAATAAAGCCACCTTGGTCGACAAGAACGAAAAGTTTGACAATATCACTGTCGATGAGGCAAAAAATCTTAAAACAATCAACGACCTGGTAGATATGAACGCGGTTGCCTACCGATTCATGGTTGAGGGGCAAAAGGTAACCGGGACCGCTAAATATAACGGCTACTACGCGATTCCCCTATTTACCCCGATTTATGGAGCGCCCCATAATCCCAATGGGATGAGCGGAGATATCCATACTAAGCGCCTAAGCTGGGAAATGCTTGCGGCATACGGCTACTACGAGGGTATGGTTCCCTACCTGTCTAATCAGTTAAAACCAGGCAACGTCGCGCAAAATACTCAGTTTAGCGACGACGTGATTATTTCTAAGGTGAGCGGCGGTACTTACCCCACTATGGCGGCTTTCAAAAAAGCTCAATATGCCGAGCGGATCGCTAAGAAAGATACCCTAAAACCAATCACTATTAATTGGGAGGGAAAGACCCAGCAGATTACCACCTACGCTCAGCTCAAAGAGTTGATGGATGCTGCTGTGGAGGACGACCTCAAAAATAATCGCCTGCTCCCATCTGGCTGGTACAGCAAACTGCCCACGAAAACAAAGGTGGAACAGTTAAAGAGTGCAATTTTCTTAGCGTATAAAACTAACACCAACGAGTTTGCTACCAACATCTATAAAGACGCGCCCAAGACCTACACGGTCAGTTATAACTTTAAAGATTTCGACGCCCTCCCCGAGGACGTGCAAAAGCTGCTACCAACCCCGCAAACCGATATTGCTGCTGGTAGCAGTGTGATCTTGGCTCAACCAGGGAAGAAGCAAGTGATTACCGATAAGGGGATCTATGACTTCAAGGGCTGGGAACCTAAGACCATCACTAATATTGCTAAAGATGAAACGGTTACTGGTACCTGGACTTTCACTGCCTATGTGACCCCGAAAGCCCCCAGCAGTCTAGATGAAGACTTTACTGAAGGCGGGAATGAATATATCGGCAGCTACACCTTGCCTGAGGTAGAGGGCGTTGAATACCTGGTAGACGGGAAAGTAGTTACCGGAAAGGTAAATGTCAGTCCCAATCAGGCTGATGTGAACGCTCCGGTGACGGTTACCGTAACCGCCAGGGCAAAGGATGGTTATAGCCTGAAACCCTCCGCTACGTCCTCGTGGGAATTTAGGTTTACCCGCGTGAGCGACAAAGAACGGTACGAGCCGTTCGCTGACCCGATTTCCCTGACAGTGGGAGATACGCTTCCGCTGCCTAAAGATGTAGTTAAGTTCCCGGATACTCCCGGTCAGATGCCTATCGATTTGGATAAAGTGAAGTTCGCGTGGAAAGCGCCGACCCCCAGCACGGACACAGTCGGTAAAATCAAGGGAATCATCACAGTTACTTATGCTGATGGTAGCAGTGAAGACATCACCGTGAAAGTGATAGTGAAGGCTGACGAGCATCCAGGTACCGATCCTACTGAACCCGGTACGAAGCCAGGTGGAGATATGCCTGGAACCACCCCTAACCCTGATACCGGTAAACCGGAAACTAAACCTGCGGGTGAGGGTGCTTCCTCGCCTAAACCGGGTCAGAGCGCTCCGGCAACGGCAGGGAAGAAACCGGCATTATCTAATACCGGTTCTGTGGGACTGACCGCGTTAGCACTTCTCGCTTCCCTCAGCACCGCGGGCGCGTTGCTGCTTATCCGTAGACGCAAATCTGCGGAAAAGCGGTAACTAACTGTGCTGCGGGATTGGGGAGTTCATCCCTCAGGTGAAAGGTGAATTCCCCAATCCGAGTGGTTTTGGGTGGGGTCTACGGTGTCTAGGTAGTCAATAACTTGCTTTTTCGCGTCAGCTAGTTTTTCAACCTGAGTGTACTGGTCAGGTGCTATTTTCAACTCCCAGCCGTTCTCCCATGGAGTTGCCTTAACGGAGATTTTCATTTTTACTCCTTGCTAGTGTTTTAAGAACGCTCCTTGTCACTCCCGGCAATAGTTGTTTGGTTCTGACGATTACCGATTTTATCTGACCTTTCGTCCAGACCTCGTGATCTCCCTTACTTGGTCGCAATCCAGCGGTGACGGGGTTTTTCAATTGCTAAAACAGATCATAAACGTAAAAGACGGAATTAATATCTGAAGTCTTAGAGTAGTTTTTTCCTAATTTTTTTCAAATAGTTTTTCTTAAAGCTTCCTAGCGCTCCGAAAAACCTCGTATCGGTGTTCGTTTGCTCGCGTGCGGAATACTTTATTGCGGTCAGCTCGAATGTGTAGATGAGATCAGCGGCTTGCGCCAGCCGATATTCTTTAGGTCCGGCGTTTCGGTAGGTAATGGCATTCGTGTAGAGTGCGTATTCAATCGCATCATGCAAAACGCGTGTAACAGTGCTTTGTCCATCGTCATAGTAAACCTTGACGGTAGTGAACTGTTGAAAATATGCAAGATTGTCAAAAATGAGGTTAATGAGGTCTCTGCGCATTCGCGCCATGAGATTCTCGTGACTGGAGAACTGGGTTTTTTCGTAAGCTAACGTCCAATATCTAATAGGGAGATGCTGCAACATAATGAAAAATGATTGCAACAAACGTTTTCTCTCTTGGATATCCAATCCCTTATATTCGTCCTTGCCGTTCATCAAAGGAGAAGCATGCAAGGGAATGTCGGGAAGTTTCTTATTTATCAAATCCTGCTCGTAAAGCCTTATAGGAGTAGCTATGTCGCTGCGTTGCTCATGGAAAACCAGTGTCAGCAAATAGTATTTAGACTCGGAGCCTTCTTCACCTGATTCGTCTGCGAACACACTAATCTCAAGCATGATTCCTCTGGTATTAAGGAAATGCCGGGGGACAACCCCCGGCTCCTGGAAGCCCTTCCTAAGAAAGACCACTTTCATTATCCGTTAACTGTGCTGGTATTTTCAAGTGAACGGCGTATCTTACGTATATTGGGCGCGCCAATCCCCGTCCTGGTCGCAATCCAGCGGTGACGGGGTTTTTCAATTCCTAAAGCACGCCCCAAGCCTGGTTTAATAAATAAAAACACCATAAACAATAAATTAAATCTCTTGTCTTTTTATTTATTTATTCATAAAATAGTTTAGAGAAAGGGGTGGATAGAGATGACTACCAACACCGTTAATGTCAATTTCAAACTTAAGGCAGACGATAAACGTCTGATGGAAAGCGCCTGCCGGGAACTTGGATTGTCCATGAGTGCGGCGTTCACAATTTTTGCAAAAAAAGTTGGTCGTGAGCGCCGGATACCGTTTGAGGTCTCGGCTGACCCCTTTTACTCTGAAGAGAATCTTTCCCGTCTCAAGAAGGCGATTGACGAGGTCGAAGCAGGCAGGAAACAGCTGGTTCCGCATGATCTGATTGAAGAATAAAATCATGCGAATTGTGTGGAGCGAGGAGGGCTGGGATGACTACCTTACCTGGCAGGCTCGCGCAAATGGTTGCAGTTGAGGACGACCAAGGTAGGTGGCGAATATTTCATGCTATGACCCCGCCTACCAAAGCCTTTCTTAAAGAACTAGGGATGTAAGGAACAATGATGAGCGATTTTACTGCCATAGATGGCAAAAGAATCACCGATCAGAAGCTAGCGGCCTGGGAACAGGAATACGCACAAGGTACGTTCCCGGAGGGCGAAAAGAATCTGAGCCAGGTCATCCACGGCTCACCGCGCTCTTTAAGCGGAGAGGGAAGTGAAACCCTATCGGTAAAAATACCGGTAGCCATGAAAAGAGCGCTGATCGCAACCGCGAAAAGACAGCAACTAACTACCAGTGAACTGGTGCGTATCACGCTAGCCAAATCACTTGCCCAAGCATAATGCTCATCCCTGCCGCGACTAATGTTGCTTGTCCAGAATCTCGGATAAACGAATTTTTACTGCTTCATCGGCACTGAGGGATTGTTCTGCCACCTGGCGGACTAGGTCGCGGGTTCTAGGGTCAGTTACCGGCATATCGGCAAGATTCATCGCAACGTCAGCAAATGCAATCGCAGCTTCTGCCGGGTTAGAGCAGTTCGCGACCTCAACGTACGGGGTTAGCTGATCTTCCTGACCGGATTCCGGCTGGGGCTCTCTGTCTTGTGGACGCATATTTTTCTGATACCTACATCTCTAGCGAGGATGCTAACCGTCAACATTGGTCACTTGGCTGCGCTCTCTGAATCTCTTTTCATGATCCGAGTCTTAGTGCGTTCGACCAATTCGTCAGCGTTTATAGTTCCCTTAATATATTCGTTGGCAGCATCCAAGAAATCAGAAGATACTGTCTGATCTTCAAGCTCGGCGGAATGGATGGCTCTGGTAACATTTCCGCGTCTGGTTAGTTGCATGACTTATCTCCATTCCCCGATGAATGCTGCAAACTAATTATAGTCCCTACCAGAGGTTACTGTTAATTCTACGTGTATTTACTCTTAGTGTGAGGGCGGAAAAGGCTGATCCCCGAGCAGCAGCCCTAACGAACCCCGCCGAAGTGGGATAGGGGCCAGACGATTAGCATGGCTTTACCAACAACCTGATCTTCGGAGACGGTACCGATGGCTTTGGTGCGGGAATCAAGTGAAATGGAGCGGTGATCGCCCAGCACGAAGTAGCGGTGTTCGGGCACTTGGTAAGGGAATTTAATATCGGTTTTCCCGATTTTGCTGCCCTTGACATAGTTTTCCCGCAGGGGCTTCTTGTTGACCACGATAGTGCCGTCCTCGCGCATATCTATCCAGTCACCGGGTTGCCCGATTACCCGTTTCAACAGCACCTTGTTGTTGTAGTAAAAAGCGATAATGTCGCCGCTTTGGAAGCTGGAGTGGCGACTGGCGACCACCAAATCCCCGTCTCGCAGGGTAGGGGTCATCGATTCACCCCGGATTTGCAGCACCGACATAAAGAAAGTCGCGACCAGAATCCCGACTGCGCTCACGACTATGATCACTTCCGCTATCCGCACCAGCAGGCGAAAGGCGGGGCGGGCACGCAGCTTTTCCCACTGGGTTTTTATTTTAGAGGTGGCGTTGGCTATTTTTTCGCTCTGACCCTGGTTTGCAGCAGTCGACTTAGCCTCAGTCTGCGGGGAGGCTTTATCTTCCTGAGGAGGACGAGGGGCGGGCGATAACTCCTTTTCCTCGCTATTTTCCTGCCCCTTCCGGCTATGATTCACCGCCGCAGTCTCGCTATCTGAGAGCTTGCGGGGATCCTCCTTAAGGGCGCGACGCGGCTCAAAATGCCGGGGTTTGGCTGGGGGTTCTGCCTCTATCAGCGGCTCTCTTTGATTCTCCTCTGGGTTCTCGGTCGGGATTTTAAGGTAGGAGGAAACGATGTCGCTAGTTTCGCTACGTTTTCGGCGTTCAGAGCGTTTTGGCAGGCCAGAAGCGGGTTGAAAATCGCCCATTAAATACCTCCGCTTGCTTTGCTGCCTCTTAGTGTACTTTAGCGCTTGTTTCTGTAATGGTATGGCATCTTTACTGCTGCCCCTGCAATATCCCCTAAAACTTAAGGATTGCTAGTCGCGGGGGCAGGAATTTCTTAGTTTACAGCCTGACAGTTACTTGCAAGAGTTGATTCGTGTTCAGCGCAGCCTGGCAGATTGCGGGAGGCAGGCAAATGGGACTTCGGTTCCTATGCGAAAAAAATATTAAACTGATACCATGTTCATGTTGCTTTAATTTAAGAGGGTTAATGCAGCTGTGTCCCTGTTTGAAAATTTTAAGTGCAGAAAGCACGGGAAGTGAGGAATAATGGGCACTCCTATTAGAAATTATTCACGTGGGGGGGGGTTCAGTAGACTTTTTGCTGGCCTCTTCCTGCTACTGGGCATGATTGCAGCGTTGTCGCTGTCCTTTGCTCAGTTAGCGTCGGCATCTCCTCTGCGTCCTGCCGGCAAAAACCTTGATAAGACCTGCGCCCCGGAAATTACTATTACCGCACAAGAAGGCGACCATACTTACGGCGCTTATCAACTATTTGATGGTAATGTTTCCGGCGGAAAACTAACCGATATTAAATGGGGCACCGGGATTGATTCTGCTGCCCTGCTGGCTGAGCTAAAAACCAGCACCATTGACGAGCTGAAGGCGGTAACTACTGCTCCGCAGTTAGCAGAGAAGCTATCGAAGCTGGAGAGCTCCAAGGTTATCGCGTTCTCCAAGATCGCCACGAAGCATGTTACGGGGACTGCAAAAACCTTTACCAAATCTGGTGAGGCTGCTCCTTTCTCCTACAAAGCAACCTTGGGCGAAGCTGATCACGGCTACTACCTGGTGAAAGATACCGATAATAAGGCTGCAGCGCTCACTTCCCCGATTCTGAAGGTCGCGGGTTGTACTGTCAACGTTGAGGCTAAGGGCTCGGTTCCTACTTCTACTAAGAAGATTAAGGAAGACTCCACTGATAAATGGGGCGATACCGCTGATCTCGATGTGGGACAGGAAGCTCCCTTCAAACTGACCGGTACTATGCCCAGCAACATTGCGGACTTCACTACCTACAAATATGGTTTCAAAGACTTCATTTCTAAGGGCTTTACTTTGCGGGAGGGCTTTGACGCTACAGATCTCACCGTAAAAATCGGAGATAAAAAAATAACTCCGGATACGGTAAACGTCACTGATATCACCGATGATACCCACGGCGCTGAATACAACGGCGGTAAGCAGATCGAAATTATGTTCACCGATCTGAAAGCCACAGCGAAAGCCGCGGGCGTTGACCTAACCGCAAGCTCGGAAGTCACCGTGGAATACACCGCGAAGGTTAACGAACAGGCCGTGATTGGTGGTAAGGGTAACCCCAACAAGTCCCTGGTTGTTTATCAAAAGGACGTTACCGATGGTGATGGCTTGGGAGAAACCCCGGAAGACGAAGTCTGGGCTTTCACCTACCAGCTGGATACCACCAAGGTTGACTCTGCTAATCCCGAAACCAAGCTAAAGGATGCGCAGTTCCGTCTCTACAACTCCGACAAGACCAAGAGCGCCGAGATCAAGGATAACAAGATTGTTAAATGGGTTGACGGCGACGCGGGCACGGTAATCACCACCCCCGAAGGTGGCGTCTTCAATATCGCTGGTCTGGATGCCGACACCTACTACTTGAAAGAGATCAAGGCTCCTGCGGGCTACAACCTGCCGACAGGGGACGATGCCTACTTCAAGTTCGTTATCGCTGCCAACCTGACTGTGGGCGATGATGGTAAAGGCAAGATCGAGTCTCTGACCATCACCCCCGGTAAAGGACAGGCTGCCGATGGTGATATTTCCAACGGTAAAGTCGAGATGAACATTACTAACACCTCCGGTTCCACTCTGCCTGAAACCGGCGGTATCGGTACTGCCATCTTTACGGTAGTTGGTTTGCTAGTTATGGCCGGCGCGGCAGGCGCATTCGTCTGGCGGCGCAAGCAAAACAGTTAAATAGCATAATCATCCGATCATGAAGGCAAGCATGGTCGTGTGACCAGAGAATCTTTTCTCTGGTCACACG
>NZ_JAKNHJ010000015.1 GCF_022133705.1 Varibaculum cambriense | reverse complement strand
ATTTTTTCGTATTTTGATCGGCAAATTACGAAACGAGGTCAAAACTACGAAACGAGCGCGCTACAGACGTGTCACAGGTCATAAAAAGGCGCGCCCCTTGCGTGTCACCGTGACGCAGCATCCCGGCCGTGTCACATAGCTACAACCCCTGCAGCGTGCCCTCAATGAGGACGGTCTATGTCGTAGACATGTGCCCGTAATGTGTGTCTGTGTCTCTCCCTTAAAAGGTTTGGGTCGAAATGCCGCAAAATTACGAAACATCCCCGAAATGTGACGCGTCTGTGCAGGTCACAGCGTTATCGCGTGTTTCGTAATTTGGTTTTCCGATTTTCGTAGTTCTACGAAACCGCAGGTAGAGCGTTTCGTAATTTTTTCGTATTTTGATCGGCAAATTACGAAACGAGGTCAAAACTACGAAACGAGCACACTATAGACGTGTCACAGGTCACAAAAAGGCGCGCCCCTTGCGTGTCACCATGCCGCCACACAACAGCTGCCCCACCACAACACCCCAGCCGTGCCACGTGGCGTGTAGAAACGTGCTCGGTTCGATTCGTAAAGATTAGGTCGCAGGCTATTGTGCGCGACGCATAAGTTCCGTACGATGGCCCCCAGACCGTATGTGGCGTTTTAATTCGTTTTTGGTTTAGCCAGCCGCATACGGGGGATAACCCCGAGGATAATTCATAAAGAGACAGCCTCTCGACCGTGATAGGCGCGGTTCCTCCGACGAGATAGACCGGTCGGCAACGGCATTGCCAACCACAAAAGCGGTCAGGTAGGGAGTAAGCGCTCCCGTAAAGCGATGGGACGGCAGACCACCGTTCTAGCGAGTTGAGCACGGCACTCCAAGCCGCCTGAATAGCAAGCCGGTAAAGCACCCCGCTCCGGGACAGATCAATCTGCCCAGGAGCGTTTTTCTATGTCCGAAAAGGACACGACTACCGCCGTCGCGCCACGCTTTTACACGCTGCAGGAACTCGCCGATCTCGGCGTCGGCTCCGAGTCCACGTTGCGAAAAGCTATTAAAGAGGGCCGTCTTTCATTCCACCGTTTCGGCACCGCCTATCGGATTCGCCAAGACGATCTCGACGCCTACCTCGCGGCCGCACGCCGCCCTGCCCCGCAGCTATTCGACGGCTTCGTCGATGCCGTCGTGAATGCAGCGCCCCAACTGACAGATGAGCAGCGCCAGCAGCTCGTCACGGTGCTGGGCGGTGTGAAGCACTAATGCGGACAAACCCGCCTACGACGAGATCCCGCCGCTTAGCTCAGCTAGTCAGGCTGGGTCTTGAACTGAGTGCGAGGGCTGATGGGTGATGGCCGTGCTACTACACACGCGCGCTCCACCGTCGTGCCCCGAGTCCAAATAAACAGTTCATTCAACCAAGGAGAACAAACCATGTCTTTCAGAGACGATTACGCAGCAGCGCTGCGCGATGAGCAGCAAGCAAAAGATACCGTGAACGAGGCGCGCCGTGCACACAAAGCGACAAAGGAGCGCCTTGCGCAGTTGCGCAAGTATGCCGAAGAGTTCGAGGTGAATCTCGACGGTGACAAGTCCGCCAGCACCGAAGGGGACGGTGACAAGTCCGCCAGCACCGAAGGGGACAGCGATACACCTGAGAACGGTGACGGCGACACGCCTGAGAGCACCGAGGGCAGTAAGCCGAAGCGGCATCTAGAAGTTGTACCCGACTAACCCTTTAGCCGTACACGCAATCACCTCATGTGTGTACGGCCACGCGGCGTGACGACGTACAGCCGTCACGTTTGATGTCGCCACACACCCCGCTCGCAAGGGCGGGGTTTTCGCGTGTGTGCGGGTGGCTGCGGCACCGCTACACGTGACACTGTCACGATGCTTGCGCCGGTATCGGCGACGGGGCATATACACGTCTGCCCCGTCGCCTGGATCATCCGCCACATGGCTGGCGGTATGTCGCGCTGCTGTTATGCGCGGTTCTGGCCGGCATAGTCTTGTGTGGACTTGAAATATGCCGAAGACGGGGCCGTGGGTGCAGCAAAGACAGCAGCGTGGACAGAGCAGATTTCAGCAACAGTCATGTTGCTGAAGTTGTGACCGCGACGGCAGATGGTATGCGGCGGACGCCGCATAATGCCGCGCCGTGAGATACGCCAATATCCATCTCGGCAGGCTTGCCGTGATGGAGCGTTTCGTGATGACCCAAACACGACACATCGATGCTGGCATATCCGAATGTATATCGACGTGATATATCGGATTGCCAGCAGTGTCGTAATACAGAGCATGGGTCATCACACAAGGTGCAGCGCCAGCTGCACTATTGGGCATCTTGACCGGAGCGCAAGCGGAGGGCAAGACAGCACCAGCCAGACCGAGCGAGCGAGGTCTGAGACTGGGGCTATAAGGGGCGGCGCGCCAGCGCCGGGCACCGGGTTATGCGAGCGCCAGCGAGTAGTAACACCCGGTGCAGTGCCTCGGCTATGCCGAGCGCCGGAGCGCAGCGGAGGCGTCGCACCCCCTTATGCCCTTTTCCCCCTTCTACCCCTATAACGACAAACATATAGGGGTTTTGACACAGAAGGGGGCTGCGACCTGCGTGTTTCGGGTTGTGACACGGTCTTCGACCCTTACCCGAAACGGCCCGTTGATGCGCGAAGCGCACATGGTGCCTACGCAAAATCTGCAGGTCGCCACGCTGTGCGCACCACATGCGGCGTCAGCCGTTGTATGTCGGTCTTAAAGTAAGGGCCGATGACGGGTGGAAACGCCGCTTGCGGCGTGTTCCCGCGTCATCGCGCACGCCGTGTGCAACGTGAGCTTGCGAACGTGCCACGGCGTCGAACCGAACGGCAAGACCGACATTGTTTACGTGGTGCGCACAGCCACACCCTGCACTCTGGCACCGCCGCCAGGCGGTTATTGCAGGGTGTTCCAAATCCCGCAGCGAGCCATCCGCCGCAAGGCGGTGTTGATGCTGCTGCGGGTGATAACAACACGGGTCGAATAACACACTCCATATCGGCCCGTGCCATAAGCACAGTATCTGTGCAGACGCATCACGTTCGCGGCGGCCATATGCGCGCAAGCGCATGTAACGAGCACCGCCAGCGACGTGTGTTTCGCAGCGCGTCGCGCTGCAGCAGATCCAGCGGCAGCTGTTGATGCAAATGTGTAGCGCCGCGACTCGATTGGTTCATCTTTGTGGCAGCGGCTGTACGGCCCTGTGGCGGCCGTAGACGCCTCGGATGGACGGAGTGCGCGTGCAGAAGAACAGTTTCAAGACGTCGCTGTTCGTCGTGTATCTGCCGAAGTCGATGTGCAAGGAGATCCCCGACTACTACACCAGTGAGGTGGACGGGCGCGAAGTGAAACGTCCGCGCTATGTCGCCCGCGACTACGAGGAAGCAAAGCAGTACCTCGAAGAGTCAATGCGCTGGCTTGCAGAAAACTTCATCCCCGGCGGTATCGACGCAGTCGCTGGCGGTGATATGAACTTTGACGAATCAACGCCACACATCCAGTTCCAGGCGGATACGTTCTCACCGAAGCCCGAAGATCCCGACAAGCTCCGTTGCCGCCCCGGCATCGCGTACAACACTGACACCTCAGTGCGGTACACATCCGGCCCGAAGAAGGGCAAGCAGATCTCGGGTAACCAGAAGTTCATCGACGCGCAACGGGGCCTGCGCGAACACATGCACTCGCTCGGCTATCCGGTGGAACTAGAAGTCTCCGAACGTCATGACGAGTCACTCAACCTCGACCGCTACACCGAGCAACAAGACCGGGAGCGCGATCTCGCCAAGCGCGAGGATGATGTGGAAGTCAAGAAGCGATCCGTGCAGCGCGACATGGACGCAATTGATCGTGACCGCGAGCAGGCTGCTAAGGAACTTGAACAGGCGCAAGAAGCCCGCGAAGCAGCCCAGCGCGTACAGGAGAATGCTGAAGCACAGGCTCGCGAGGTTGCCGAGCGTGTGCTCAAGGAAGCACGCGAGAAGGCCGAGCAAGAAGCCGAAGAGATCCGCAGCGAAGCACGCAAGGATGCTGAGCAGGAGTTGGGCCTGGCCGAAGCGCAAGCAGACGAGCTGCTCGAACGAGCCGAAGAGACTGCGCGGGCCAAGGCGGGCGATATTACAGCCGCAGCTCGCAGCGAAGCAGAGACGATCACTCGCAAGACCGACGAGGCCCGTAAGCAGGATGAGCGCGACGCCGAGACGATCCGCAGCAAAGCACGAGATGAGGCCACGAGCATCCGCGACGAGGCCACACGCGACGCTGCAGTAACGCGCAAGGATGCCCGCGATGAGGCTGATCAGATCCGCCGCAACGCGCACACGGACGCCGAAGATGAAGCCGCCATCATCATCGAAGAAGCGGTGAAGTCAGGACAACAGTTGGAGCACTTGGATAAGAAGTTCCTGGTGCAAGAACTGCATCGCAGCCCAGAGTTGCTTGAGCGTTACACGCTGTTCAGGCAGTCGCAGACCTCAGGCAAGAAGGGCGGGGCGCAGCAGCGTGCACGCGAGCGCATCGAGAAGCGCCGCCAGCAGCAACAGCAGCGTGATCGTGATGGCGGTATGGAGTTGTAGCACTGCTCTCCCCTGCCCTGTACGGCCTTCTGCGGGCCTAACAGGGGGCCGTCGGCGTCGTAGGTCATTGGCGGCGGGTAAACGGCTGATATTCAGCGAAAATCGAAGAAATCTCGGCTAGGTGGGGCCGGTGTCACTACGTTGCGCAGTGAATTGGCCTGTTGAGTGGCGGAGATAGTGCGCAGCACGTCGGTGTGTACGACGGGGCATGTGCTGCGCAGAAGAGATGTCCGTAGAAGGGCCGACAGAATGTCGTTGTCATTCTGTCGCGTAGTAAAGGTGTCAATAGGATGACAAACCACTTCACTGCCCAATTCACATGTCATTAAAGTGACAGGGCATTTGATTGCGCAGTAAACGTGTCGATGAAATGGGTGCCCAATACACAGTGCAACCTACGTGTTAATGAAATGTCACAGACACTACATAGTGCAGTGAGTTGCGCAGCAGAAACGCCAGTAAAAGCACCGCACCACTGCACCGTAAAACTGCACAAGTGATTCGCAGCAAATTGGCGTGTGAAATGGTTGAAAAAATAACCCCGCAGGTTTCCCTGCGGGGTTTCGTAGTTAGAACGGTACTTCTTCGCCCTCAGCGCCAGCCAGGGCGGCGGTCGCCGCCTCGCCTCCGCGACGGGCAGCGCGAGCAGCGGACTCCTTCTTGGAATCGATCAGCTGCACCGTGTCGATGCGCGCCACCAGCGGGTACTGCTTCACACCGTCCTTGTCGGTGTAGACGTCGGTCTTGAGCGAGTAGCTCACCGCAACGCGATCGCCGGAGCCGATGCAGCCGAACACACCGGGGTTCGCGGCGTCCTGGACGTAGCCGGTCAGCTCCACGATCTCGCTTTCCACCTTGCCGGTGGACTTGTTCTTGAAGGTGTTGCGCGCATAGACGCTGAGCTTCACCGTCGCGCCGCCGTTTGCGTGCTCGAACAGCTTGGGTGCGCGAGCTGCGTTGCCGACGATGGTGCCGTTGTTGAAGGGGTTGGACATGATGGTTCTCCTTACGTGAGTGGGTGTGATTTGCCGTGCAATTTGGGTACTTAAGCAGCGGCTTTGCCGCTGCGGGGGTTGAGCTGTCCTTACAGCACTGCCCAGGGCAACGGTGTGCCTGCCGCCTCTAGGTCGCGCAGCTTTTGTGCTGCGCCCGGATCGGCGTCCTCGCCGTCGATGCCGTCGGCGAGCTGGTAGAGCAGTTCCAGGTCGGTGTGGATGAAGTCGCGCATCACGTGCCTCCTTGTTCGGATTGATGGTCAATCCGTCTGTTGGAGACAGCTCTGCTGTCTAGGGGTCGCTCCCCTGCCTCGTTGAAGTGTCTGTTGTCGCCAGCCACGGCGATACAGCGAAAAAGAAAACCCCGTTGCATCGCTGCAACGGGGTAGGTGGTGTTACTCGGTGAACAAGATGGTACGGGTCTTCTCGGCGCCCTCGCGGACAAGCTCGACCATCCGCTCGCCCTGGCCGATGTCGGTGAGCTTCGCCACCAACGACGGGAAGTTCTCGTCTGGCCCGATCTCGGTGGCTCGCTGCGCAGCCACGCCAGCTAGTCCCGGCTGGCCTGTGGCGTGAGCGAGCACGGCAACAGTGGCGGTGAGCTGCGCCCGCATCCCCGGCCAGCTGGTCGGGACAGCACGCATAACCTTCTCTATGAACGCAAGGCCAGCCTGCGGCTCATCGAGCAGTGCGGCAAGCAGCGTGTCTCGCAAGCGCGGCGTGGTGAAGCATTTCAGCGCAGACCGAACAGCACGAGTGCTCGGCTGGGTGATCCCTGCCGCCGCCTGTTCGTATTCACGCTGCAGCATGTCGGGAAACACTGGCGGGACAAAGGCCAGCGCGTCTTCGATGATGTCGGCGTGCTCTGCGGCGTCGATGCCGTGATCGGTGCTGTTCAACCGTGCCTCGATGTCGTCTTTGCTCGGCTCCGGCAGTTCGCCGGTGTGCTCTAGCATCTGCTTAAGCGCCGCCGATGCGGCGACCTCGCCGACAACGCCGTGGCGCGGCTCGTTGATGAGCGGATGCTGGTACACAGACCACCACTCAGCCCCGGTGACGATCTCGGGCACCTGCACCACCCCGAGCAGCGGCGGTAGGTGCACTGCCCCGCTGGTGAGATACGTCGCCGTTTCGTCGAAGATCGGTTGCGCAATGTCATCGCTGATCATGTACGCGATAACAGCGTCGAGTTCGAGGTGGTGGACCCACGCTGCGAACCGCTCGCGGCTCTCGGTGAGCTTCTCCACGGCCTCGTCCAGGTCGAACCGTGCGACCGGGCCGAGGCGGATGGTGTCGACGCCCTCGTCGTCGACGAAGAACGCGAGGATCAGCGAGTTGTTCGGGTAAAACCCGAGGATGCCGGGGAGGTTCGCGAGGATCTCGCCGTGGGAGGCAAGCGTGTGGGAATGAGTGGACATGGCAGTGCTCCTTTGCACGAATACGGGGTGTACGTGGTCAATCCCGTATTCGGACCGGCTCTGCCGGTCGCAGGCGTATCCCAGCAGTGCAGTGCCTTTGTGCGCCGGGCGTCGCTAGCGCAGCCTGGTGCCTTCTCGCCGGGTGCGAGCGCTAGCGACGCAGCCTGTGCTTAGGCGTCGGCTTCGATGCGCTTGAGAGCGCGATAGATCGTCGGCCGCGAGACGTTGAATGTCCTGGCTACTGCACTGACGGACTTGCCGCCCTCAATAAGCTCCTTGGCGATCTGGGCTTGTTCTTGGTCGAGCTTCGGTTTGGGGCCGGCGACCCTGCCCTGGGCGCGGGCGTGCGCCACGCCCTCACGGGTGCGCTGGACAAGAAGGTCACGCTGAGTGTCGAGCTACTGTCTCTGCTTGGAGGTTGGAACGTAGGCGTAACCGATGAGCGTTAGACACCCACCTCACCAGTGATCGCGGCAGAAAACGGTAATCCTTGCATAAAGCCTTCCATGTAATCCCAGTCAGGCTTCCCGGTTGGTGCAGCTGGCAACCGAAGTGTCATCTTCCTCATTCGAGCCAAATTCCACTTATACCCATACGTGAATCGGTCCTTCTCGTGACGAATCATGGTTGAGATGAACAGCATTGCCCAGTAGGACACTTCTTGTTTAGGGATTAACACCTGAATGTCGTCTGAGGCGAAGTACGGTTGATCCTGGTAGAAGGAATAACCAACCGATCCGTTGTAGGGAACTGTGATGGTCCCTGCGGGGAAGAGTGGTTCAAGCGCGCTCCAATCGGTAATCCCATTGTTACTGTCCGAAGCACCTATGAAACGTGTTGTTCCCGGTTGCCTATTTGCTTTGGTGACTCGCTTACCCTTCTTGATCTCAAATAGCTGTTCTATCGGGAAATCGCACCAGCCACTGGGGTCGGTCAAAGCCACGGGATCGCCTGTAGCTGCCCGAAGCCCCTCATGAGTCGGAACCTCACTAATTTCGACCCAATCGGGTATCTCGGTGGGAACCTCAATAGTCGCTAGAGTGCGGTTTGCTTCCCTTCCGAAAGCGCTATAACGAAAGGCGTTCTTGCGAATACACATCGCGTAGAAGAGACGCTCGTTGAGACTCATGGTGTCTCGCTTTGGACGAAGGACTGCCACGTTCTGAGCTGTATAGAACGGGCGCTGCTGAACATAGGAAGACAGCAGTCGCGACCCTCCGAGGGCAACTGTGATTAAACCTGTGGGATAAGGGGTCAGGTCAGGTAGTGCCTCGACGTACCCGGAGACACCTGATTTTCCGTTCAGGCCACCCACTCGTCCTACAAATGCGATGCCTGTCCGTGGATCGGTTGGTGTCATCTTGTTCATGTCGAGTTTGTTTCCGTACTCAACATGAAATAGGTCACCTAAAGGTTGGCGAGTCACGCGTCCCCGCCTTCTTCGATATCGACCCCGCGCAAGGTGAACAGTGCGTAGTCGAGAAGGACCTTCTCGAAGTCCGACTGGGTAAGAGTCGAGTAGTCCGTTTCCATGTAAGCTTCCGCGACCCATTCATCCTCGGCATCCACCTTTTGCATGACAGATTCACCAGGCTTGACTTCTCGATTACGGAACATCTCAACCCAGTGGTCGCGTATCTCTGGCCAGGTTCCATTTCGATCGACGCGGCCGAGATTCTTAATTTTGACGAACCCGTCTTCGCGCCAATAACCAAACCAGCTTTTCCGGTCAGATCTTTCATGTGGAATGTGTGCAGTAAACACCATCACACAAGTGACGACACCAACCGGGTAAAAGACTTCCGGTGGCATTGACATGACTGCTTCCAGTGTGTGGTTCTTCAGGAGGCTGCGCTTGCGGATGCTAGGCGCAGTTGCGCACGAGATAGGGACAATGGCAATACCGATCGCCCCGGGAGTGAGACAATCAAGCATGTGTTCCACGAATCGCAGCTCGTGCAGGTCTTCCTTAGTTTTGGCGTAAGGCGGGTTAATCAAACCAACTGTCGCTTTGTGGGACTTGACGCCTTTGGTGATGGCGGTGTCAAAACAAGACCCTTGGTAGAGGTTGGCCTTCCCGTCACCGCGCAGGATCATGTTTGAAGCCGCTAGGGCGTACATGCTCGGGTTTTGTTCGACGCCGATCAGTTGGTTTTTCTTGATCGACTCAATCTCGTCTTGCGTGATCGCAGTACGGACCATCTGGTTCATTGCCGAGATTAGGAAGCCTCCAGTACCAGCGCAGGTGTCAAGCACGATGCTGTCCTTATCGACGTTGGCAAGCAGGCTAAACAGCTCAGTGATGTGCTTCGGCGTGAGTACAATCCCCAACCCTTTGCCGTCACCGCCTGTGTACTTCAGGAACTCACCGTAGAAAGCTCCCACAACGTCGAAGTCGTGATAAACGGTGATAAAGGGCAGCACCTTCTCCGCAAGCAGGGTCACGATTTCGTGTAACAAGCCCTGCGGATAGGCTTTGGTAGCTTTACCCAGCTCTGGGTGCACTTGGATGCCAGTAAACGGCTGGGTCATGTTCGTTATCTTGGCGAACGGGATTTGCGCAGACCCGATGACTTTCTGGATCGTTTGCATCCAGAAGTCGGGCAAGTCTTTCGCACCATATGCTTCGTAGGTCTTTGCAAAGACAGGGTCGTTGAGCGCGATTAGGCTACCCGCGACGGCGAGAGGCTTCTCTTTCTCTTCTAGCTCCGCTTCATCCCTCATGAAAGCGTGCATTTCCTGAGAGAACGAAATGAGGTCTTTTGTTCGCTTTGCCTGAACAGAAGGATCGAACGATGCGGCGGTAATGAGGTCATCAAGGCTGACAAGTTCGGTAATCGCTGCACCGCTCGGGGCCTTAAGCGGGCGTGCTTCCTTCTCTCCTTTGGTGGTGACAAAGAAGGACCATTCACTATGTGCAGGCGTGCCCGAGACTGCAATCGAGATCACGGTGTATTTGTGTGTCAGAAAACTTGCGTAGTGCAGAACACCGTCAACCGCGAAGTCTTTAGGGCGATCACGATTTTCCGACTCGTGCCAACGTGTCTCTGCCTTGCACTCGATAACCACGATCATGTCGGGGGTGTCGGGGGCAGTGATGATGAACTCCGGGAAACCACCACCGCCGCCGCCAGTTTTCGACGCCTTCGACAAAGACTTGCGAACCAGCTCAATGGCGGATTGCTGCTTCTCAACGATGATCTTCTCTGCATCCTCGTAATATCCGAGGTTGCGGAGCTTTTCATCGACTAAGTCTTCTGTAATCCGCTCGTTTGCCATGCGGGCACTCCCTATCCAAGTCTGGCCGATCCTCCACATCTCGCCCCTGAGATGTAACGATGTACACATGGCAGGATGCGAAGCCGCCCGGGATCGTTGCGTGAAACGCGGCGTGTAACAAAAACGCAAATTACCGCTACCGTACAACCCGGGTTCTTGCTTTCGGCGCTCGACATGCGGGGTGGAAACAGTCGTGTAATACTTTCCCCGAACGCCACGGTTGAGCAGTGTCACCCCCGATACACGAAGGCAGATCTCCCCCGAACTGCCGGCTCCGTGGCGTTCCTTCGTAGGAGCGTCGCGCGTCGCAGCACATGCGCGCGATTGTTGACGTGTCACACACTGCAACCTAGTTCCACACGATCTGGACTGATTCGGGGTTAAAGGTCTTGCTTCCGCGCACGCCACGGCGCAGGCGCACCTGGCACAGGGTGTTGATGACACGGCGCTGCACGGCAAGCTCTGCGTTGTCGAAGGCGTCCACGGGCGAGGCGTAGCCGGTTGTGTCGAGCAGCGCCGATGCGCCAGCAAGGCGGGCACGGCGCGTTTCGAGTTTCTCGATCTGCGGCTCATAACGGTTTCGCGCGCGCTTGAGGTCACGGGCCTCGATAAGCTCCTCGTCGTAGTCAGCCTGGACGCGGGCGAGCTTTGCGCGAAGCTCAGCGAGTTCGTCGTCGATGGCGTCGACCTCGTCGTCATCCGCAGTCGGCAACAGGTCTGCTAGGTCGTCACGACCAAGGCGGGCGCGGATCACGGCGAGCACAAAATCATCGACGCTATGCGTGCGCACTAAGCCACAGGCGGCGCAGCGGTAGCGGTCGGCATGCGTGCGCACGGGATTGCCACACTCGTCGCAGACATACAGACCCGAGCCAAGATGGCGGCGAGTATTACGCCGCTCCTTGTTGGTCAGCCGGTCGGGATCATCGAGCACGTTCTGCACGCGCCACCACAGATCGGGTGTGACGATCGGCTCCCACTGCCCTTTCACCGGCTCGCCGGTATCGGGGTCGCGGACGATATGCGTGACACGGCGGTATTTGTTCTTCACGCCTTTGCGCTTGGCCTTCTTATAAGTGGAGTAACCCGCATACACGGGGTTGCGCAGGATCGAGTGCAACGACGTGTAGGCCCACGGCTGCGCGTCGGGAACCGGCTTTTCTTCCTGGCCTTCAGCGCGGCGTCGAGCGTTGCGCTCTGTGACCACGGTGTACATATGGCGCGGCGTGGTCGGGATATCCGGCAAGCCCGGTTGATCGACCCCAGATAAGGCGCGCGCAATGTCGCGCATGGAGTTGCCCCTCTCGACAGCGCGGAACATACCGAGCACGGCGGCGGCTTCGGATGGAATGATCTCGCCGGTGGAGGTGTAGCCGATAGGGCGCACACCGCCGGAGTACCAGCGGCCCTGCTCGGCGCGTTGCTGTTGCGCACGAGACTGGCGCATGCTCTTTCGCTCGATCTCGCCGCGTGCCACGGCTGCTTTGATGCGCGCGTACATTCTGCCGCCGTCGGTGGCAAGGTCAGCATCACCGTTCGCAGTGACGAGTTTCAGCCCCTGCTCCTCTGCCCTGTCGATCCACTCTTCGAGCTGCCAGGGCTGCCGTGTGAGGCGGTCGAGGTCCCAGCAAATGATCGCGTCGATCTCGCCGCGCTCAAAGGACGCCACCATCGCGTCGTAGTCGGGGCGGTCCACGTCCTTCTTCGACGCGGAGATCGACTGATCGACGTAGGTATGCACGACGTCCCAGCCGCGTTGCTCGGCAAGGGCTTCGCAGTCCTGGCGCTGCCGGTCGATGGCGAGGCCGTCCATGGCAGCATCGAGCGAGATACGGAGGTAAATAGCAGCACGTGTTGTCATGCCGCTAACACTAGCGCGCCTCAGGTTACATTGAAACGAAACTCCACTACATCCCCGTCTTGCATTACGTAGTCTTTGCCCTCTTGACGCAGCTTTCCGGCATCGCGGGCAGCGTGAATTGAACCAAGTTCCACTAACTCATCAAACCCGATAATTTCGGCCTTAATGAATCCACGTTCGAAATCACTGTGAATTACCCCGGCAGCTTGGGGAGCCGTCCAGCCTTTACGAATCGTCCAGGCGCGGGACTCTTTTTCCCCAGCCGTCAAATAAGTTTGCAACCCCAAAGTATCGAAGCCCGCCCGGGCTAATTGGTCGAGGCCGGACTCGCTTTGCCCGGATTCCTCCAACATTTCCCGCGCGTCCTCTTCATCCAGTTCCACTAGGTCAGCTTCAAACTGGGCATCTAAGAAAATCGCTTTCGCTGGCGCAACTAGATTCTCTAATTCTTGGCGTTGCCCCTCATCTAGTAGCTGGTCCGCGTCCATATTGAACACATAGATGAACGGTTTTAAAGTCATCAACTGGAATTCTTTTAGCAGTTCTTTATCCAGTTCCTCGCGGGCAGATAGCAGCGTTCCGTCCTCTAAAATTGCCTGGGCTTTCTTTACTTCTGCCAGTACTTCCGGTTCGGTTTTACGTCCGCGGACTTCTTTTTCTAAGCGGGGAATCGCTTTTTCTAGAGTCTGCAGGTCAGCGAGGACCAGTTCGGTAGAAATAGTTTCAATATCGGAAGCCGGATCAATCTTGCCGTCTACGTGCACCACGTCGGGGTCGCTAAACACCCGGGTTACCTGGCAAATCGCATCAGCTTCCCTAATATTTGCCAAAAACTGGTTGCCGAGTCCCTCCCCTTGGGAGGCACCTTTCACGATTCCCGCAATATCAACGAAAGAAACCGTGGCGGGCACAGTTTTCGCCGAATTGAACATTTCGGTTAGTTTTTTCAGGCGCGGATCCGGCAGCGGCACCACCCCCACGTTGGGGTCAATAGTCGCGAACGGATAATTCGCCGCTAACACGGTTGCGCGGGTGAGCGCATTGAACAAAGTTGATTTACCAACGTTAGGTAATCCTGCAATCCCAATTGTTAAAGCCACGTCTCTACCCTATCGAAGGGTGAAAGCACCAAGAAATCTAGCCGCAAAAATACTCAGTTACCGAGTACGTGCCCGCTAGATTGTCCTCTAAGAGGCTCTGCCGCTAGATGCCTCTTAATATTGGCCTCACTAGCCCGCACCGATAATCGTCTGCACAATCTCTGTCAGCGAGCTATAGAACTCCCCTAAACGGTTTATAGGCAGCATTACCGCCAATATCACCAACAACATCGCTGCTATGGATCCCGCTAAGGCTCGCAGATAGCCAGCGCGAGTGCCGGTCTTCATAACTATCGGTACCCGGTGAATCAACGCAGCCAAAGCCAAGATAGCCACCACAGCGACGACCGTGATAGTTCCCCACCCCATTAGGGAAAATAGAGCCGGAGAAGATTCCGGTATCAGCGCCGAATCGGCACCCTTAAGCTGCGTATCCTTAGGGGTATCACTATTTCGCACCTGCTCCCACCAGCGGTAAAGTTCTGGCATTTGCTCGCGCCAAGTCGCCCAGTTATGCCCGCCCTCTGCCGTAATTTTCAGTTCCACCCGGTCACCTGCCCGATAGGAGGCTCGGGAGAGATTTTTCGCTAGATGTAGAGAGTCGCGATCTAGTTGCGCGCCATAAACATACATATTTAGTGGCCAGCTACGGGGCTGTCCCGCTAGAGAAGACAGAGTGTTACCGGTAAACGTGACACTGTTACGTCCTCCCCAAGATCCCACAATCGGCTGATCGTAACCGGAAAGCACCGCACTAGTTCCAAAAACATCCCCGTAAAGCATACCCAAGCGAGCACTACAATAAGCTCCGGAAGAATTCCCGGCGATCATCCAGTCTTTTCGCTTATCGGATACATTGGGGAAGCTAGAGCGCACCATTTTGGGAACATCAAAACTGAGCCAGGTGGCGGTTTGCTCCCCGTTTTTTACATCAGCACAGGTAGGAACTTCACGATTAACATTTCCTTCCGGAATAACCACAATAGTGGGAGCTATTTCTCCCCTATCAATTGCCTGTTGCAGGTTGGAAGAAAAATCGAGGGCGAGGGCAACTGATACCGGAGACCCCGGATAACCGTGGATAAACTCTAAAACATTATAGGTAGTGGTTTTATCGTCAGGATCATAGCCCTGTGGCGTCCACACAATCACCTGCTCTTTTACCCCAGACTTCGGCCCGGAAAACACCGTCAGTTGCCGTCCCTTCGACAGGGGCTTAAAACTCGGTATCCAGGCTTCTTGCCCCGGCAACGCCGGCGTGGTCAAGGGGTTTAGTTTTTCCGAGGAAGAGGACGCACCTTTGTCTGCTCCCCCAGATTCCTTGGCAGCTATTTGAGATCCCCGCTGGGTATCGCCAATACTTACCATGCTGATTTGCTGATTGCTGATCATCTGCCACAACTCAGCAGGGGTAGACACGTACTGCATCGGTAAATTAACCAGCAGCCCCACTGCCACTACCTGGATGATAGCTACCAACAAGACCACCAAAACTGAGCGCAGATAATGCCCAGGTTTGCGAATCATCTGCGGCAATGCCAGTAGCAAACCACCAGCTGCCAGACAAATGACAATAACAAAGGGTAGCGAGGTTAGCATGCGTACCTCTAGCAGGTGTGCCCCGGATCGTTAGTACGCCGGCGGTTACTGGTTTTAATGATTCCGGCTTCTGTCAGTTCTTTACGCAAAGGTAAAGGCAGCGCGAAAGTTACTGTTTCCCGGGCAGTTTCTACTTCTTCCACGTCCTCAAAACCCCAGTGGGCAAGTTGCTGCAAAACTTCCTTTACCAGTACTTCTGGCACCGAAGCCCCCGAGGTAAGCCCCACGGTTTCTACCCCTTCAAACCAGGCTGCTTCCATCTCGGAAGCTTTATCGATGCGATAGGCCTGCTGTGCCCCGCCTACTTGCGCTACCTCTTTAAGCCGCACCGAGTTGGAAGAATTGGCCGATCCCACCACGATCACTACCTGTGCTGCTTCCGCGATCTTTTTTACTGCCCCCTGCCGGTTCTGAGTGGCAAAACAAATATCTTCACTGGGAGGATCACTCAGCCCCGGGAATCGTTCCCGCAGCCGATCCACAGTTTCCCGGGTTTCATCAAGGCTCAAAGTAGTTTGCGATAGCCACACCACTTTTTCCGGATCGCGCACCTGCACTTGGTCTACGTTTTCAGGATCTCCCACCACCTGAATATGACCCGGAGCTTCCCCTTGGGTGCCTTCAACCTCTTCGTGACCTTCATGTCCTACCAAAACAATGTCATAGTCGGCTTTGGCGAAACGCAAGGCTTCGCGGTGCACTTTAGTCACCAGCGGGCAAGTAGCATCGACGGTTTTCAGTCCCCGCCGCTTGGCTTCTTCCCGTACTGCAGGAGACACTCCATGGGCGGAAAACACGACTCGCGCACCAGTGGGAACTTCGTCTAGTTCAGTTACAAAACGTGCGCCTTTAGCGCTCAGCTGCTCTACTACAAACTTGTTATGCACAATCTCTTTACGCACATATACTGGGGCTCCATAGAGCGCTAAGGCTTTTTCTACCACGTCGACCGCGCGATCTACTCCCGCGCAGTAACCCCGCGGGGATGCCAGCAATACTTTCCTTTTCGCCACGCCCCTATCCTACTAAGGTATTTTGCATCCCACCGAACCAGTGACTGTTTGTCAGCCGCTATGGGTAGAATGGAGCGGTGCGTACAAATCCTCAAGGTTCGCAAACGCAGCTGGCTCCCACGGCCGCCCAAACCACTCGGGATAACCCGTGGCCACTATCGTTGCTGACCGCTAATATCAAAAAATATGTGAACCGCATGTCGCCGCTGTGGGTAAGCGGGCAAGTAGTCGAATATAAAAAACGTCCGGGTGCGCGCATGGCTTTCTTTGTCCTGCGGGACGCCGACCAAAGCACGTCCATGACCGTGAAGTGCTGGCCTACGGTGCTTGACTCGCTAGGGACTAGCTTTTCCGAGGGTGCGCAAGTAGTTGTTCACGCCAAACCGGATTTTTATGAGGGTTCGGGTTCCCTTTCCCTGATGGCAAACGAAGTCCATGCTGTCGGGGTGGGTAACCTGCTCGCCCAGATTGAGGAACTGCGTAAAAAACTAGCCGCCGAAGGCCTATTTGCCCAAGAAAATAAGCAACCCCTCCCGGTGATTCCTCGCAGAATCGGTTTGATCGTAGGGCGCAATGCTAAAGCCAAACAGGACGTGATGGTAAACGCCTTGGCGCGGTGGCCCCTTGCCGAGTTTGAGGTGCGGGAAGTGGCTGTGCAAGGACCTACTTGCGCCGGCGAGGTAACTAGGGCGCTTAAGGACCTGGACGGTATCCCCCAGGTGGAAGTGATTGTGATTTCCCGCGGGGGCGGCGCGGTCGAAGATCTACTGCCATTTTCTGAGGAATCTTTGGTGCGGGCAGCTGCTCTAGCGCGCACTCCCCTAGTTTCCGCTATCGGTCATGAGGAGGACGCTCCCCTGCTAGATTTTGTGGCTGACTATCGGGCTTCTACCCCTACCGATGCAGCGCGGCGGATTGTTCCGGATTTTCAGGAAGAATCCTTAGGACTGCAGGGCGCCTGCTCTCGTTTACGCACCCAGATGCTCGCCCTCTTAGATCAACATTTAGGGCAGTTAGCCCAGTTACGCGCCCGTCCTGTCTTGGCTGATCCCAGCGCCGTTATTGCGGCTCAGGAACATTCTTTGGCGCTAGAGAGTCAGCGACTACGTTTTCGATTTGAAACCCAACTGGAAAACCAGCTTACTTCCCTAAATGGATGGCGGGATGCTTTGAAAGCCTATTCTCCCCAAGGAATTTTAGAACGCGGCTACAGTATTTTGCGTTCTCCTTCTGGCGGAGTCATCAACTCAGTCTCGCAGGTAACTAAAGGCGATCTTTTAGAAGCGATTTTCGCAGATGGAACAGCAGTGACCAAAGTTTTTGGTACAAATCAGAAAAAAGCTTAGGAGGCAATGATGAGTGAAGAAAACGTGGAAGTTCCGGTGGCAGAGCTTTCCTATGAACAGGCGCGCGAACAACTAGTGTCCGCGATTAGCCAGTTGGAGTCGGGCAAACTCGGTCTGGAGGAGTCTTTAAAGGTGTGGGAGCGGGGAGAGCAGCTAGCGAGTCACTGTCAATCCTTTTTAGATCAAGCCAAGCAGCGTTTGGAACAGGCAAAAAAAGTGAATAAGCCATGGAAACCAGCGATAACCGGCCGGAACTAAAGTCCGCAGTCAAGGAAGCGTTGCCGGAGAGCTCAAACGAGGGTGCCCTAGCGATTACTACTAAAGAAGACTCTGCTGGGGAACATAAGGGGCAAACTGACGAACACCTACCCTTTGAATTAGGGCAAAAGCTAAAGTATCACCGATCTGCTCCCCTAACTGTCTACCAGATCATCGATTACATTTTTGTGGTGATCGCGGCGGTCTTAACCGTACGTTTAGCTTGGATACTACTAAAACATGGTTTCCAGTTTTCCCTGGTAATTTTGGTTTATTTAACCATTTTCTGGGTGCTTTTAGCGTATTTGGCATTGCCTAGGCTGCATCAAATAATGTCTTCGCTCTACGTTCCGGACTATTACATTGGGCGTTCTAAAACTGGGGACGGGATTTTGGGGGATCCCATTAACCTGGCTTGGCTGGGAGAAGAAGATGATATTCACCTGGCGATGCAGGCAGCCGGTTGGACAATGGCTGATGAGATCACTCTTTCTTCTTCTTGGAAGATTGTTTTCGCCAGTGTTTTTAAGCGCTCTTATCCAGCGGCGCCAGTTTCGCCTCTCTATCTTTTTGGCCGCAAACAAGATTTTGCCTATCAACAAGAAGTGGATGGTAACCCCAGTCAACGCCATCATGTGCGTTTTTGGAAAGTTCCCGAAGGATGGAAACTACCGGGAGGGATCCAGGTAGATTGGCTGGCAGCAGCAACTTTCGATAAAGCGGTTGGCCTGTCGCTTTTCACTCTGCAAATCACTCACAAGATTGACGAAAACATCGATATTGAACGTGACCATGTTGTAGACACCGTGCGCGAAGCTTGCACCAGTGTAGAGGTGGACGTGATTCCCGATGCCACTAGTGCCTATCACTCCCGCAACGGGGGAGGCGACAGGGTGCAAACCGATGGCAGCATGCCGGTGATTGAAGCCAACCTGGTAAGTGAAGAGCATTTAAATCCGCACGAAAATCTAGCTTTGCAGCATAAAGGGTATTTGCGTTCTTCCCGCGACCAGGCAGAAAAGACAAACAAGCGCCGACTAGTGCGCGACCGCCAAGTACCGGCCACCTCTTTGGCCTGTGGAATTATTTTGACGGTTCTGCATGCCCTAGAGCTGGCGGCAGTTGGCTACATCTTGGCTACCAACCCAAAATATGCTGATGAATTAGGGTTTGCCTTTTACCAAACCCGCCTGGCGGGATACGGTTTCATGGCGTTAGCGCTCTTGCTCGCGGTCTTAATCGTGGGTACTTTGTTTCACCAAAAATGGATGCGGCTAGGCTTGCTCTTGGTGCTAACCGCAACCGTTTTTGTGCGCATGATGGAGTCTTTAGGGATCGAAGGCGCTTCCGGCACTCCCCTTTGGATCACTTCCACCACCTTATCGGTATTGGCAATCCTAGCTATCACTTCACCGGCCGCGCGACGGTGGGTAAAGGTAGAGTAGCCAGTAACTGCTTCCCTAAAGACCCCCCTACTGTTGTTAGCCCCGATTACTGGTAGGGCGTTACCTCCAGTAGCTTAACTTGAATGGTTTTACCATTAGGAGCCTGATAATCGACCACTTCGCCCACTTTATGCCCCAAAATTGCCTGACCTAAAGGAGCATCCGGGGAGTAAACATCCATATCTACGTCCGGGCTGGCTTCGCGCGACCCCATCAAGAAGTTCACTTCCCGCCTGCCTAAGGTAGCTTTCACAACCATACCGGGTTCTACAATGCCGTCATCGGCCGGAGGCTCGCCCACTTCCGCATTTTCCATGATTTCTTTTAGCTGCAGAATCCGAGTTTCATTCCAAGACTGCTGTTCCCGAGCAGCATGGTAGCCACCGTTTTCTTTTAAGTCACCCTCCTGACGAGCCTCATCAATTCTACGGGCGATTGCCGGGCGCTCTACTTCTTCGAGATGGCGTAACTCTTCTTTTAGACGATCATATGATTCCTGGGTCATCCAGGTCTTGTCGGCCATCGTGTTCTCCTTAGCTAATAAAACAAAAGACTGACCACGCCGAGCGCGGTCAGTAAAACAGCAGGTATCAGTGTAACAAATTGCCGGTAAAGTTGCTATTAGGACAACTACACATCCTGGCCAGCATAAACGCTCAGATCAAGCCAAAACCGCGAAATAAGCGGCTATACAAATACAAGTCCACCCCGCCACTGTACCGGCGTGGAAAATCTCGTGGTAGCCAAAGTAACGAGCGTTTCTACCCGGCCAACGCAACCCGTAAAAAACTGCTCCAATCGAGTAACATAGTCCCCCCGCAACTAGCAGCCAGATCACGGCTAGCCCCCCGGCCTCACGTAGCGGTCCCATATATCCCAGAGCTACCCAACCTAGCAAAATATAGATCGGAACATATAGCCAGCGGGGCGCATCTGGCCAAAAAACTGAGAGCAAGATTCCGGCCAAGGCGCCCAGCCACACCAGTACTAGCAGGTTTCGCGCCTGCGAGTACGGCAAGAGGGAGACTGCGATCGGGGTATAAGATCCCGCAATCAACAAGAAAATATTGCAATGATCAAAGCGGCGCATCACGCTGTGAGCCCGTTTACCCCAATCGATGCGGTGATACAGCGCAGAAACCCCGAAAAGCAGCAAGGAACAAACTAAATAAACCGCGCATGCCCAGCGTTCATTAGCAGTATTGGCTAAACAAATCAGCACAATGGAAGCAGCTAGGGACAGCGGAACGGTAACGGTGTGGATCCACCCTCGCATTTTGGGTTTAGGCAAAACATTCAAAGAATCTGATACTCGTTTTTTCACCTGCGTATACGCGCCTTCATCAGGTGCCATCCGTCCTCCTCAGGTCAGATAGAGACCTGTCCTAGCCTCAAAAGCTACGGCAGAATACTTTCCGTGCACCTACGCTAATCTAGGGGATCAATACTGTCAACAACGCACCATAGGGGTAAAATCCAACTATTAACCTTAAAGGAGCAAGCTTGACTCACCTTACAGATCTGGTCTATCGACTTTATGCCCGCAATCTAGAAAAGGCACTGCCTACTGAATCGTTGCCACGCCATGTGGGGGTAATTCTCGATGGTAATCGGCGCTGGGCTCACCAAATCGGAGAGCAATCTGAAACCGGGCATAAAGTTGGCGCCGAAAAGGCTCTTGAGTTTTTAGGGTGGAGTGAAGAAGTAGGGATCCCGGTAGTTACTCTTTGGATGCTCTCTACCGATAATCTCCGACGTTCTGGGGATGAACTCACTAAACTTTTTGACATTATATGCACCGTGGTAGAACAGATTGCCTCTCTTGGCCGCTGGCACCTGCGGTTATTAGGGAATCTTTCTCTCCTACCGGATCAGGTACAAAAGCGTTTGCAGCAGGCGGTATCTCAAACGCGTACCGATTCTCCCCTGACCGTAAATATCGCGGTTGGCTACGGGGGACGCGAAGAAATTACCGAGGCCGTACGCCACCTGCTATTGGAAAAAGCACAGGCAGGCGCAACCTTAGAAACTGTTGCTAGGGAGCTATCCGTCGACGAAATAACTTCGCATGTCTACACCGCTGGACAACCAGACCCGGATTTGGTGATTCGCACTTCTGGGGAGCAGCGGCTGTCGGGATTCCTAATGTGGCAGTCCACCCATTCGGAATACTATTTTTGTGAAGCCTTCTGGCCCGATTTCCGCAAAATCGATTTCTACCGCGCTCTGCGTGACTTCGCTTTGCGGGAACGGCGCCTGGGCAAGTAAAACGTAAAACTTAGTCCTTGCTATCGGATGCTTCCGATTGCCCTGTTTCCGGGGATACCTCCCCTGCCTTCTGATCCTCTTGGCGAGCTGCCTGTTCTGCCAGAGCAACTTTTTTGATTTTGGTGGTCGCCCCTACCTCAAAATCAGTTTTAGCGTCCTCGGGAAGCATTTGGTTAGGATCGGCACTGGAAAACTCCGACAGAGTGCTTTGAATCTCCTTTTGTATTTGTTCGGCTTGCTCCGCATGTTCGCGAGGCGTATGCCGCTGCGTATCCTGCTCTGCTTCCGCCTTCGCCTGGCGAGCTTCCGATAGATTCTGTTCACTGGGTCGAGCCGCTTCCGCTAGTTCACGATCTAAAGATCCGGGAGGTCCGCCGGGACGATCCTTTTGGTAGTTGAGGCGAATAAAGCTGTCATAACCGCGCAGGTAAAGCACGGTAGTGTTCAGGAAAGCTAAAATCGGAACCGCGAAGACCGCACCCACGATTCCCATAGCGGCACCGCCACCTGCTACCGCTAGCAGCACTGCCACTGGATGCAGACTGACCGCATTCGACATTAGAGCCGGTTGTAAAAGATTGGATTCGACTTGCTGTACTACCAAAATAATAATTAGCATCACGATAGCGGTGGTGAAACCTTTATCTACCAGCGCGATCGCCACTGCCATCATCCCGGAGAGAATCGCACCCAAAATAGGCACGAAAGCCGCTAGGAACACCAAAATCGCCAGGGGAATAGCCAGCGGCACCCCAATCAGGTAGGCACCACCACCAATACCAATAGCATCAATCGCGGCTACTAAACACTGGGTACGAGTGTAGGCACCGAGAGTAACCCAGCCGCGAATAACTGCTTCGTTTAAGGGGTGACGCGTCGAGCGCGGAAGCAGCCGCAAAAACCATTGCCAGATTTTACGGCCATCTTTGAGAAAGAAGAATAAACAAAACAAAGCAGTAAGCGCCCCGGTAAATGCTCCCGCCACTGCAGACATGGTTCCTAAAGCATTAGATGCCAGCCAAGAGGCATTATCACGAGCGTAATTTTGGATCTGGCTTTGAGCTTGCTCCCATAGTTTCGAGGCAGTCTCCGTGTCCATTTTCAGCGGGCCGGTGGCCAGCCAACTAATCCCTTCGTCTACGCCTTCTTTGGTGCGACTGATTAGGTTAGGTAGTTCCGTAGCCAGTTGGGTAGTGGAAATCGAGATCATCGCGGTCACGATTCCCAACCCGATAACCAGGGTTACTGCCGCCGCCAAGGTGCGCGGCAATTTCAGTTTTACAAATAGTAGCCGCAAGACCGGTTCTAATAGCACCGATAGCAAAACTGCAATAGCTACCGGAACCATAATCACTTGGAATTTAGAGATGACATATAGAAAAGCACCAAAGGCCAAGCCCACTACTAATAGGCGCCATGACCAATCTGCAGCGACTCGTAAGGTGAACGGTACCGCCTCTTCATCGGATACGGGATTAGCCTCTGCTTTCATTTCCGATAGATCCTGGTTATAGGATTCGATATCCAGCTGGGAGGGGGTTTTCTCTGGCTGGGGATGTGAAAGGTTGCTTAGCAACTTGCGGCCTGTTTGCCGAATTCGTTCGAGACGAGAGTTCATACTACAAGATTAGCAGCGCTCTTAAGCTAGTTTCCAAATGAGCCGCCTTGCCTAGCTTCGATACTTGCAAACCCCCGATTACCGACTATCGCCACTTTGAGGCTTCGCTAGCGGGTCATTCTAGAAATTACTTGTCCCGAATCGTCATCAACGATGCTCAGCCCATCCATAGTGAAGCCATTCACTCGTAAAAAACGTCGTTTCTCCTGATCTGAACGCAACACCCAGGCTTGAGCCGGGGTATCGGCATCGAGAACATAGTCTAAGAGGCGTTGGGCTATATCTGCAGAATATGCTGAGCGGATAATCCCGAAGAAAGCAATATCCAGGTTACGAGGAGCCCGTCCCAACTGGTGATCATTTTGAGGTGAGGGGGTGACATAGGCCATGCCCACAACTTGGCGTCCCCGGGAAGCAAAGGCTATTCGGCGCCCTTTAGTCTGTAAAATCTGCTGATGCCAATACGCGAGTAGATCCTCTTCGGTATGCGTGTCCCAAAAAGAATCCAGAGCTTTAGTCCCGAGAGTTTCGGTTAGAATCTGGCGATGTGCCATCGCCGCGCCGGCAGCATCAACCAAAGTGGGGGTTCTTACGATCACCGGCACAGCTATTTCCTCCCTAAAAGTACTTCGGGGCGACTAGCCCTATTGTAGTCGCCCCGAAGTAATGTTTTTATTTAGTTGTCTCTTAGAATCGCCAGGATTCGCAGGATCTCCACATAGAGCCACACCACCGTAACCATAATCCCGAGAGCGCAGCTCCAAGACATATCTTTATCTACCCCTAGGCGTACGCCCTCGCGAACCATATCAAAGTCCGAGATCAGGGACATTGCCCCAAAAATCACCGCGAATAGCCCGACTAACAGCCCTAAGGGAATTCCCAGTACCGTGACTTGATCAATGTTGCCTACCGCGCTGGCAGGGGTAACCATCGCCAGAACCATCGCCAATAGCCGATAAACCACGATTGATACCATGCCCAGCAGCAAGATCTTCATAAACTTCGAGTTAACCCGCACCAGTCCTGACTTAAATAGCACCAGGCAGGTAACGAATACAGCCACTGTCCCAATCAAGGCTTGCACTACGATCCCGGGATAGGAGTATTCGAAGAACGCGGAAACCCCGCCGATAAACAGTCCCTCAAAGAAGGAATAGCCCAAAGTTACCGCGGCAGAGGGTTTACGGCGGAAGGAAGAGACCAACACCAGCGCGAAAGCCACCAAAGCGGAAACTGAAGAAATAGTGAGCATAGTGCCCGCATTCGCCGCTAAGTCACTTACTCCCCAAAACCATAACATCGCCGCGGCCAGTACCATTACCCCAAAACTTGCACCGGTACGCACCAAGACATCATCCAGGGTCATGGGGCGGGTAACTCGCTGCGGCTGGCCTATTTGCTCGCCTTGGTCAAAAGTAGTTTGCGAATAGCCACCGGGAGTGGCGGACTGGGGATATGTGGGATTAGCCGGCTGCGCGTTCCCTCCCACCTGGTACCCAGGCATTTCGGGATAGCCGGCGGGAGTACGACGCATCTGCTCGCCTACTTGATTCATAACCGGATTTGCCATCTAGATCTCTCCTTATTCCGTTACCAGCCACTCCCTTTTTGCAACTTCTGCAGTTGCACCCTGAAACTTTTCACAGGTGGAAGTATGGCCACTAATCAAATTATTAGTTAATGTTTCTTAAAACTTTCTGGATGAGTCCGGTAAGAATAATGAGTTGTACCCCCGGTCGGACTCGAACCGACACTGGACTGATTTTAAGTCAGCTGCCTCTACCGATTGGGCTACGGGGGCTTTACCAGGGAATTTATTCTTCCCTGCCTGCGCTAGTGCGCACCGGCCAAGTTTTGTTTTACCAAAAGCGAAAGCCTTTTGTAAAGCGTCACTCCATATTAAACCTCAGGCATTCCTGATTGTCGAAATGAATAACCGCTAGCATGGTGCCATGCGAGAAAAACATGGAGACGAAAACAAAGGATTAGCAAAGACACCAGGAGGGCGGGATGTTCATTATTTCCCGCTAGAAAAAGAGGTGGAAGAACTGGTTAGCCCCCCTGACTACCAGGATTTAGCGGCTCCTTCCCCCAAAGATTACAGCGATGCTGCTCCCCATGGGGTCGCTACCTCCATTAAGCGGGTGTTAGCAAATGACATTGTGGCCGGTATGATTTTGGTCTCGGCCGCTATCTTGGCACTAGTTTTAGCAAACGCCCCTTCTCCGGTGCGGGAAGGATATATGGCGCTTTCTAACTTCGAGTTTGGTCCGCGCTCCTTAGGGTTACACCTATCGGTGCATGAATGGGCACAGGACGGGATCTTGACCCTGTTTTTCTTCACCGTGGGACTAGAACTCAAACAAGAGTTTGCAGTGGGGTCACTTCATAACATTAAAGTTGCCGCTATGCCGATTATTGCTGCGATATTCGGGATGATTGGCCCAGCCTGTGTATATCTAATCGGAACCGCCATTTCTGGCGATAATGCTTGGCACGGCTGGGCGATTCCCACCGCTACTGATATTGCTTTCGCAGTGGCAATTTTGCAGATCTTTGGACGCGGCCTGCCGCAAGCTGCCCGCACCTTCCTGCTAACCCTGGCAGTCGCCGATGACCTGGGCGGGATTTTGGTGATCGCCATCTTCTATGCCACGGGAATGAAATTTATTTCCCTACTGCTGGCTATTGTCTGCGCCGCGATTTTCGGTTTCCTCGCCCAAAAACGCTGGGGACGCTGGTGGATTCTAGTCCCCCTAGGGATAGTGACCTGGTATTTCATGTTTGATTCGGGAGTGCACGCCACAATCTCTGGGGTGCTGCTAGGAATGACGGTTCCTGCCAAACAACTCCCCGGCGAGACCGAACCAGAAACTGAACGTTTAACTGAAGCCGTTAACCCCTTCAGCGCGGGACTGGCGGTGCCGATCTTCGCTTTCTTCGCTGCCGGGGTGAACGTGGTGGACGTGGCCGGCGGCCCCCTCAACGTGATTACTCATCCGATCGCGCTTTCAGTAATGCTGGCGATGCCGCTCGGAAAAGTGCTGGGAATCTTTGGTTCCGTAGCATTATTTACCAAGGTAACTCCCCTGACTCTAGGCGAGGGCGTAGGGCTGCGCGATGTGCTTCCGGTTTCGATAACCGCTGGTATCGGCTTCACAGTAGCGCTGTTAATCTCCCACCTGGCCTTTAGAGGGGACGCAGAGCTTACTCAAGCTGGCTCCCTCGGGGTACTAATGGGAACCTTCGCTTCAGTGATCCTGGCCGCTATCGCTCTGCAAATTCGGGTACGGCATTTAAGAGCTGCCGGAAAGATTCAAAGCTAAACCATTAGCTCTCGCCAACCGAGCTTGCTAATACAAATGATTAGCAGATCCAATTCCCCAGTGACTTACCGCGCAGGGTGACTACAGTATCCCCGATACCCCAAAAGCAGTTCCCGGGTACTTGGGACAGTTTCGCGCCCTCGCCTCTAGTTTTCGAGGACGCGTGCCTGCTCCAGTAAAGCCGCAAAGTCCGGGTTACCCTGCTCGGCTGCCTCTAAGTAGCGGCTAGGCAGCAACACCCGGTTATAGCCGAGGGAGGCTGCTTGCTCGAAGAAGCCAGCCGACATTTTACGGGGGGCTTTCAGTAGGCCAGCATTACTGGCTCCGGCTGATAGCAGTCCTTCGCGCAGATGCAAAGCCGCGAGGGCTTCATGGGGTTTTTGATAGGCCAGCGCTACCTTTAGCTGTTGTCCCTGCTCAGGCAGGGATACTAGATCCACAATCCGTTCAAACCCGAAGCTGAAGCCTACGGCCGGAACATCTCGCCCGAGCCAGCGTCCTACTACCCCGTCATAGCGTCCGCCTCCACAAATAGAGGAGCCGGAGGCAGTGTGGGAAACCTCGAAAATCGGGCCGGTGTAATACCCCATGCCCCGCACCAAAGTGGGGGTGAACTTGATTTTAATATCGGGGCAGATATCACCAACCTGAGCAGCGATTTCTCCCAGGTCATATATAGGTAGCTCGGTTTGTAAAGCAGATATTTCCAAAGTTTTCATATCTGCTTCCAGTACTACAGCGGAAATACTAACTACCGCTTCCACCAAAGATTCAGCTTGACTCTCACTAGCAATCTGATGAGTAACCAGTTCTTTAATCACTGCCTCTTGACCGATTTTTTCCAGTTTATCCAGGGTGATAAAGGCACTATCGTGTTTATCGCCATCAATACCGGCAGCGCTCATCAGGTCACGCAAGAAACGACGATCATTAATCAACACGGTAGAGTCTTTGTCTAGTCCCAGTTTGGTGACAGCGCTCCAAGCGGTCGCTAAGATTTCCACCTCCGCACTGAAAGAAGCTTCCCCCAGAATATCGATATCTACTTGGTTAAACTGGCGGAAACGCCCCTTTTGCGGACGCTCGGCACGCCAGACTGGACCGGTCTGGAAGGCACGGAACACATTCGGTAGCTCCGCCTGGTGACTGGCAAAATAGCGAGTTAGCGGAAGAGTCAAGTCATAGCGCAGCCCCAGGTCTACGGCCTCGGCGGGCAGGATGCCGGCTTGTGGATCCAGACCGCGCCGCATCACTTGGAAAATCATTTTTTCGTTTTCCCCACCTTGCCCAGATTGCAACCGCTCGATCGGCTCTAGGGCGGGGGTTTCTATTTCCATGAACCCCAGGGAAGTATGGGTATCACGCAAAACGCTAAGCACGCGTTCACGCCAAGTTTTTTCGGTGGGTAAAAAGTCTCGCATTCCGCGAGTGGCAACAATTTTTCCAGACATGACTATCACTTTAGCATTGACGAAAGTTTCAACTTTGGGACTAACAAGGTTATGACTTTCAAAGTAAATAAAAGTTAAAATAGTGAAAGTGCCGGTGGTACCCCCAACGGGATTCGAACCCGTGTCTACGCCGTGAGAGGGCGGTGTCCTAGGCCTCTAGACTATGGGGGCCAGAAACAAGAACCAACAGGTTCCCATTTTTGCTGGGGTACCAGGACTTGAACCTAGAATGGCTGAACCAGAATCAGCTGTGTTACCGATTACACCATACCCCAAGGGCTGCAAACCTCGGCTTGCGCCGGGCTGCAGTCATCTACTCTAACGCAGGCACTTAGGCTGCTTCAAATAATTTCCTTGTGTGACTAATCACCTGACGTTATTCCTGTTCCAGATGGTTTTGTAGTTTATGCAGGCGTTTTATGGTGGCCTCTTTCCCTAGGATTCCAATGGAGTCAAACACCGGGATCGACACGTTAGAGCCGGTAATCGCCATAAACAGCGGCTGGAAGGCAACGCGTGGTTTGAGCCCCATTTCTTCGACCATTACCTGGCTCATAGCGGCTTTAACGGCCTCGGGATCACCAATGGTGCCAGTCTGCCCTACTTTCCCTTCTGGCAGGTCTGCTATTACTTTAGCCGCGGCCGCTAGCACCTGCGGAGCATTATCTTTGAGTTTGCGCAGCGGTTTTTCTTGATATTCCACTTGGTCATCGGCAATAAAAAGGAATCCCAGCAGACTCTTAGCTTGAGAAAGTACCTGCATCCGGCTTTGGGCAAGCGGAGCGGCAGCCTCTAAAAGCTGTTTTTCTTTCTCCGTTAAATCGGTCAGGTTATCGGCGCTTAGGAATTCGCCGGCGTGCAGGTAGGGAACGATCCGTTCAGTAAAATCACTGGTTTCTAACATCCGAATATGGTCGGCGTTAATTGCTAAGGCCTTCTTGGAGTCAAAACGCGCCGGATTGGGGTTGACGTCCTCGATATCGAAGGCCGCGATCATTTCTTCTTTGCTGAAAACATCCCGATCAGCAGATAGAGCCCACCCTAAGAGCGCTAAATAGTTGACCAGCCCTTCGGGGATCATCCCGTTTTCCCGGTGCAAAAGCAGGTTAGATTCCGGATCCCGCTTGGATAGTTTCTTGTTGCCCTCCCCCATTACATAAGGCAGGTGCGCGAACTCGGGGACGCAATCGGCGATTCCCAACTCGATGAGGGCGCGGTAAAGCACGATTTGGCGCGGAGTGGAGGAGAGCAGGTCTTCCCCGCGCAGCACATGCGTAATATGCATCAAGGCGTCATCTACCGGGTTTACCAGGGTGTAGAGGGGGTCGCCGCCGCCGCGCACAATCACATAGTCCGGAACTGAACCGGCCTGGAACGTGATGTCTCCGCGCACCAGGTCATGGAAAGTAATATCTTCATCGGGCATCCGCATACGCAAAACCGGCTGGCGTCCTTCCGCACGGAAAGCAGCGATCTGTTCTTCCGTCAGGTTGCGGTCATATCCGTCATAGCCCAGGTGGGGATTGCGCCCGGCAGCTTTATGGCGCGCCGCGATTTCCTCGGGGGTGGAATAGGATTCGTAAGCATATCCCCCGGCAAGCAGCTTATCCGCTACCTCTTTATAGATATCCATCCGTTCGCTTTGCCGGTAGGGGCCGTAGGGGCCGCCCTTATCCACGCCCTCGTCCCAATCTAGCCCCAACCAGCGCAGCGACTCTAGGATTTGCTGAAAGGATTCTTCCGAGTCGCGTTTAGCATCGGTGTCCTCGATCCGGAAAACGAAAGTTCCCCCGGTGTGGCGCGCGTATGCCCAGTTAAATAGGCAGGTACGCACCATTCCCACATGCGGGGTACCAGTGGGTGAAGGGCAAAACCGCACCCGAATAGGGGAAGTGGAATCCGGATTCATACCTAAAATCTCCTTGCGTAAAATCATTAGTTCCCCTCGATTCTACTTCGCGCCCCGCCCGATTCTCGAACCTGGGTGATTAGCGGAACGGGCTACGAACTTCCGATTCATTTTCGGCCGCCCAACTCTTCTACCACCACCCCGGAGTGCATGGGGAGGCGTAGGGTGGATACATGCAAGATTTTGACCGCTTATCCCTGCAAGAACTACGCCGTAGAGGATCTTTAAAATGGACGGGAAAGACCTTCGAGGGTGAGCCTTTATGGGGAGCCTGGGTTGCGGAAATGGATTTTGGAACCGCTCCTGCGGTTGAACGTTGCCTCCACCGGGCGATCGAGGATGGTTTCTTTGGCTATATGCCGCCGCGACTGGCCAATGATCTCCAACGAGAGACCGGGCGTTTCCTCGCTGCATCCTATGGGTGGCAGGTTAGCGCCGAGGATGTGTTTATTTCCTCCGATGTACTTTCAATTCTGCGTGCTCAAATCCAACTGATGACTAACCCCGGGGAAGCGGTGGTGGTTCCCACCCCGGCCTATATGCCGTTTTTAACTATCCCCACCCAGGCAGGAAGGGAACTAATCGAGGTAAAAAGTCGCTATAACCAGGGACGTTGGGAGCTTGATTTTGCGGCGCTCGAACAAGCGCTTAGTCAGGAAAAAGCTAAGCTATTAGTGCTTTGCAACCCCTGGAACCCTACCGGGAGAGTCCTCAGCGAAGCCGAGCTGAGAAAAGTAGGGCAGCTGGCACTTGCCCATCAAGTAACGGTGTTTGCAGATGAAATCCATGCTCCCTTGGTGCTAACCGATAAGGCTCGCCATATCCCTTTCGCCAGTCTAGATCCTGATTTTTCCCAGATTACGGTTACTGCCCATGCGGCTTCTAAGGGATGGAATTTGGCGGGACTCCATTGCGCGCAAATGATTTTGCTGCCTTCGCCGCTACGTGATCAATTTGAAGATGCCGGAGTAACTACCCAGCTAGCGATGGGAGCGACTCCTTTGGGAGCACTAGCGGCTCGCGCTGCCTATCAGGAGGGCGGCGCTTGGCTACAAGAAATTAAGAGCTATATTCGCGAAAATCTCGCCCGCTCTCGTGATTTAGCTTTGCAGATTGCGCCCCGGCTTAACATACCGGAAGTAGAAGGAACCTATCTGTCACTGTGGGACGCGAGTAGCTATTGCGATAACCCGGTTAAAATCGCGGAGGAGAAAGCGCGAGTGGGGGTAAATGGGGGCGAGATCCTGGGGAGTGGCTACCCCGGTTTGCTGCGACTTAACGCCGCGACTCCTCGCTACCTGTTCCTGGAGATGACCCGGCGGCTAGCTAGCGCGCTGCGAGAAGCAGAAAATGATTAGTCTCGCGCTAGGCTCTGCGAAGTTAACGGTTTAGCGGTTGGCACTAACCACCATATTGTCCATCTGCCCTACCCCGGTAATGACGCTTTTTAGGCGTTCACCAGCACTTAAGGGCTGGGCAAGTTCGACTCCGCCTACGATCACTAGGTCCCCGGGTAGCAAGGTCATCATGTGAGTTACCTTAGCGAAGGCTTCGGCGGCTTTTAGCGGAAAGTCAGCGCTGCTAGCGGAGGCAACCTCCTGCCCAGAAACACTAGCGCTAATGGTGAGGTTATCGGGATTAAAACCAGGGTCAACTACAATCCACGGACCTATCGCGGCAGAAGTATCCCAAGCCCTGGCCTGGGAGAAACTGATATCTTCGCCGCCGCTCGCAAAGTCTACCCCGATAGTCCACCCGGCGATCACCGACCCCACCTGCTCGGGGGTCACGTTTTTACAAATAGTTTTAGCGACCGCTGCCAGTCCCACGAAGGCGCGTGCGGTGCCGCCTCCCCAAGCAGGAATGGCGATAGGGTCATCTGGTCCAATCACCGCCGTATTGGGTTTGATCCCCACCTGTGGCCACTGCCCCACACCCGCCGCTGATCCCGCCAGATTCGCGCAGCAGCTAACTGCCTTCGAGCGGGGAATTACTGGAGACAGCAGCCGTGCCTCCTCCAAGTTGTAAAGCTGCCCAGAAGGTTCCGCCTTCTGAAATAGCGGGTCACCTTTGAGGGCAACAATCCGCTCACTTCCGTCCTCTAAAGCGCCATAAATAGGGTGGGCATCGATCCGAAATCGCACAATCTTCATAGAGCCCAGTCTAACGCCCTTGCTAAAGTAGAAAGGATGAGCCAAGGAGGAACGCGTGAGTAATAATGACCAGGAACCGGCATGGCGACGCCTAATCGCCGCCATGTTTACCTCCCCGCACCCAAAGGTTACCCCTGGTGCCGACCTGGGACTTTGTATTGAATTGGATGGCAGTTTCCACCCATTGCGCCGGGATGTTTCTGGTACTTGGACCCGCAATCGCGCCAGTTGGCGAGACCTTTGCCAAACTAAATGGGAGTCAGTTTCTGCCGGTCTAGATAGGACACAACTCAGCTGCCTACGGCAGGTGGCGGGGCTATTAGAAAAATCACCCCAAAGATTATCTTTAGAGGAGGGCGCGCAGGTATCCCCCGCTATTCGCACCTTGGCGCGCGCGGGATTTTCATTTGCCCTCGGCACCGAACCTCTCACTCCACTGCGGTTTTCTCCGATTCTGGCGCGTCCTTTCCTGGATATTTGCGCTCCTGGCGATGTGGCGCTGCGTTTTGGGATTGATTTTTCTGCTGGTAATGACCCGGCGGGACGCACAGTCGCCGCTACCTGCGTGGCTGCCGGTCTAGAACTGGTGGCCAGCGCAGAACTGGGATATTTCGCCTTCTGGGATGATCGTTTCGGGCCGGTCAACCGGGTGTTGGGGGCGAAACCGGTACGGGTGCCACAAGCAGATTTAACAGATTTCTTGTTGCAAGATTTTCCGCGCCTTAGCGAAAGTTTCCCGGTTTATTCTTTGGATAATAGTTTTGAGTTCCCAAAATATCGCTACCTGCTGGAAGTGGGAACTTCTCGGGAAGATGATCTTTACCGGATTTATTTGCGAGCCATGCGCGAACTCGAGGGTGAGAGAATTGAAACTAGCGCCCCTCTGGATCAGATTTCGCAGCTGAAAAGCCAGGTGACAAAGTGGCTGCGCCGCCAAGAAGGAGTTTTCACCTTCGATAGCTTTCTTTCTTGCCCCGCTCACCGCATTAACCAGTTGCTAGATGAGCTAGAAACCGTTTTTGAGGGGCAAGATTTAGAGGTTAACCGCCGCGGGATTCCCCGTTCATTTTCGCAACGCGGTGGCGAAATCATCGTGGATTTAGCTCCCAATACTTACGGCTGGTTCACCCCGAATGTGCGTTTACATTTAGATGACCGCGACTTTTCGGCCTCCGAGATCGCCCAGATTCGCGAGCGGGGTGGGCTAATCGATAGCGATACTTACTTGAGCGAAGCAGAGCTGGATCGATTGAGCCTACTTAGTGAGCGTGCCGGTCTTAATCGGCGCGGCATTCACCCGGCGATTATTGACCTCTCCCAGATCCTGGAAGGTACGCAAGCACAGGTGCGCGGCCTGGAAGCCTGGAAGTCACGCCAACTAAAATTGCCGCCAATTGCCGCGCCCCACACCGCCAAGCTGCGCGAATATCAACGCACAGGCGTTTCCTGGCTGCTGGCACAACTAACGATTGGGCCTGGAGCGGTGCTTGCCGATGAAATGGGGCTAGGAAAAACTCTACAGATTTTAGCAGCGATTAAATCCTTACCCACCTCGAATCCGGTGCTGGTAGTGGCGCCCACTTCGGTAATTAATGTTTGGGAGTCGCAGGCAGAGCGTTTCTACCCCGAGATGGAGGTGCAGGCGCTGCGTAGCGGCACCGAGATTGAGGAGGGCTTCAATGGGGCAGATTTAGTGGTCACCTCCTACGGGTTGCTGCGCCGCCATGCAGAGGCTTTCTTAGAGCCTCAGTGGCAGGGAGTTATCTGTGACGAAGCGCAGCTGGTGAAGAATCCGCGCACCCAAGCTTGGCGCGTCCTCGCCGATATGCGCCGTGAGTGGACGATTTGTGCTACCGGCACTCCCCTAGAGAATTCTTTAGCGGATTTACATGCGATTTTATCTTTGGCGCAACCGGGCACTTTGCTTTCACGGGAACAGTTTGCCGCCTTGCAGCTGCGCGGGCTGAGTCAGGTGCGTTCGCTGGTGGCGCCCTATATGTTACGGCGCACTAAAGCAGAGGTAGCGCCAGATTTACCTCCCAAGATTGAACAGGTGTTGCGGGTTGATTTAGAACCGGGGCATAGCGTCGCCTATCGGGAACTGGAAACCCAGGCGCGCCACCAGGTTAGCGGCATGCTGCAATCCGGGGATCGAATGTCGATTTTGGCGGCATTGACGGCGCTGCGGCGAGCCAGCTTAGACCTGCGGCTAGTAGGAGGACGCGCCGGGATCACCAGCGCGAAAACCAGCGCTCTGGTGGAACAGCTGCAAGCAATACCCGGCCATAAAGCCCTAGTATTTTCGCAGTTCACGTCCTATTTAAAGCTAATTAAAGAAGCTTTGGAGGAGGCGGGAATCAAAACCGTTTATCTGGATGGGTCTACTAGGAGACGCGACCAGGTAGTTAAGGAGTTTTCCGAGGGAGACGCACAAGCATTCTTGATTTCGCTGCGAGCAGGTGGCACGGGGCTTACTTTAACTGCCGCCGACTATGTGTTTGTGATGGATCCGTGGTGGAATCCGGCGGTGGAAGAGCAAGCAATCGATCGCGCCCACCGGATCGGGCAAGAGCGCCCAGTCAATGTTTATCGCTTGGTTGCGACAGGAACTATTGAAGAAAAGGTTTCTCAACTTCAACAGTGCAAACGGGATTTATTCTCTTCGGTGGTACCTGCTTCCAGTTCTATTACCGATTTAGCTAATGCTTTATTGCTGGATAGCGAGCAGTCAGTTTCTTCCATTTCCTGATTTTGGTGCGAAAGGTAGTAAACGGGGCAACCGTGTTGATATGTATCCATTTCCACACCGGCCATGCTGAGGGGGTAGACGAAGCCCATGCTCGCTGTTCGGACGCGAACAGTTCGGTTGCACTGAGAGTATTTACCAGTTCAATAACTTCAGCTACCAGCATTTTGAAACGGTCAATCAGCTCTGCGGTTTCAACCTGCCCCCAACGCTCATAAAAAGACTCATAAAGGCCGCCCAATTTATTCCATTTGTAGCCGGGGGCCGGAGTAACTACCTCGATACCGGCTTGTTCATCGCGTTCCCACCCCAATAAAAGTTCCATCCATCCCAATTGGTAAGCAAGCATCTGGCGGGGAGTGCGGTCTACCCCTTCGACTAACAAATCCCAACTACCCGCAGGTACCTCGGCGAATTCGCCAATAAACAGATTAGCGCGCTTAGTAATCTCGGCAGCTAGCTCAGCTCCTGACTCATACGTCCTCATTTCCTGACCCTCTCTATAGCAGGTTGAACTTGGTTACGGCTTCTGCCTCAAGTTTCAGCTATTTCTGCTAACCGCTTACAGTTTCGATTATCCTCGGTCGCTATTATAACTCACGTCTGTCGCATTCAAGAATATATAACTCTCTTAAAGATTCCACCTCACCTCCACACCGTATTCACAGGCGCAGCTTATGATTTTCGCAGTAAGCGAGTATCGGCTATTCCTTTTGGGCTGGCGATGCTAAAAACTTCTGAAAAAGCGTTTATGCGCCGGGAGCTAAATTCTGCTGTCATTGCTAGCGGCCGCGAGGATTCTTCGAGACGATTAAAAGGAAACAGATGGAAGGAATAGCTATGAAGACCTTGGACCTTTTGCGCAATCGCCGCTCGCGCTACCAACTGAACCGGGAGATTCCCCTCAGCCACCAGGAACTGCTCGATTTGATCGACGAAGTAACCGCGCAGGTTCCAGATGCTTTCAATATGCAATCGCAACGACTCCTGGTAGTTACTGGAGATAATCAGGACGCCCTCTGGAATCGGGTTTTGAGGTTTTCGAGGGAAAAGTTTCGCGGGAAAAGATTGATTCTTTCCGGGCTGGTTACGGCACTATTCTCTACTTTTATGACCAGGCAGTAACCGAAGAAATGGCGGGCAAGTTCACCGCCTATGCTGACAAGTTCCCGCATTGGGCGGCGCAATCCTTGGGAATGCTGCAGTTTTCACTGTGGGTAGCGCTCCGGGAAGCAGGAATTGGCGCTTCCCTGCAACACTACAATCCGGTGATTGACCATGAGGTCAAGCAAATGTTCGACCTGCCCGAAACCTGGGTGCTAGATGCGCAAATGCCGTTCGGCCTGGCCAGCGATGAGCCCTCTCCTAAGCAGCTGCAAGACATTCGCCAGCGGGTAATCCAGCGTTAACAAAGCAATCGAGCGCCGGCAAGGTCAAGCTTTAGACCTTGCCGGTAGCCCGGCGGCATTATTCGCCGGCTCGAGTTGGAATCCACCTGGCATTTTCAGGTAATAGCCCAAATTTCGCGGTTATGCCAGGCGCAACAACCTATAGGAGTACGCCCTGCTCACTGCTGCTAGTTTTTTCTGGCGTCAGCGAAAGAGGCGCTACTACCTCCATAGTGTCCTCTAGAGGAATTTCACCTAAAGCTGCCAGCACGCACCTGCCTACGTGGTAACCCAAGTTCACCGGCACCGCATTGCCGATCTGCTTATATTGCGCCGCCACCGACCCGCAGAACTCCCAGAGATAGCGTTGCGCACATCTAAGAGCTTTGCTTACTGCAATAGCTCCCCCCCCCCTTAGATTGAGGAAGAAATTATCGGCTTAGCGGTAGCGGCGGCGCAGGATAACTGTCGCTCCCAGCGCTACCCCCAGGGCACAAATCCCCAACAGAGCAGCAGAACTACTGCCGGTATGAACTATTTCCTCCGGCACCGGAGGTGTCGCAGGCGGAGTCCCTGGTGGGGTTACCGGAGGGGTTGCAGGTGGAGTCACCGGCGGAGTTACCGGCGGCGTGGAAGGTGGTGTCGGCGGTGGCGTGGGCGGAATAAAAGTATTGGTGAAGGACACCAGGTTAACCCCATCATTTTGCTCGGCTTGGGCAACTTGGCTGACCTCGAACTTACCCGCAAGTTCTGCCGGCAAATTCTCTGTCACCTTATAGGTAAGCGCCACTCGCTCTTCCGGTTTCTTCTCCACATCTGCGAGCGTATATTTAGGGAGCTTCTCGAGGGCGAATTGAAAGTCTTTGCCCTCGCCTTGTCGGAAACTGTCGGCTTTCAGATACTTTCGCACCGGCTCGGTCGCTATTTTGTTGTCTCCCTGCCAGGTTTCCACTTGGAAGTTATCGATATAATCACGCATATCGAAATCTTTAAGCAGTTCAAGTCCGCCCTCCCAGTGTTTCTTAACCAGCAAATCCAGGTAGGGGATAATCTCGGTTTCTGAATCAGGAATCCGGTTATAAATAGGTTGCTTGCCTAGTTTTTTCAGCTTTACTTGAAACTTAATCGAGAGATTTCGCGCCTCAGGAATCTTAATCGCTTTAAGAAAATCGAATTCTGCTACCTGGGTCTTCGCCTTGTCCAGCAGCCTAATCTCCCGGGTGTCCGGGTTATAGCGGGCCTCAAAGTCCGTGGCTAAGTCCCCGTCCTCCATGACTTTTAAGGAATCCGGAACCAGTTCCAGGCGTTCATCTAGCTTATCGATTACCGTGGCCGTGTCCTTAAAGCCCATGTCTACATACTTGCCATACTTAACCACCAGGCGGTGATCTCCCGGAATCTTCGCGTTAATCTGGTAGTCGATTAAGTCTCCCCTGCTGGCGTAGGCTTTTTTCGCGTCCTCCCCAATCGGGTATTTCGCCTGGTCGATAACCTTATCAAAAACCGGTTTCTTCGGTACCAGCAGTAGCAGCGGGGTCTTGTAACCAATCAAAGCCCGCGAGCGCGCATCATCCTTAAATCGCTCATCGGTAGCGCCATAGGGATTAGCCCACACTTCTTCATGATTGCTGTTCGACTGGAGCATCCTCATAGTGAGCCGCCCATTTTCTGCCAGGCGAACTCCGTACTGTAATGACAGGTTGTAGTCTTTCTTGAACGCTGGTGCCGCGTCCTCAATCCGCACCGTATACTCCCCCGGGGTTACTGCCTTAAACAAACTTGCCGGATAATCGTAGGCGGTTTTAGTAGCAGTAGATTTTGCGATCAGCTTTCCTTGCTGGTTATACAGCCCCAGGGTAAACCCGGGTTTCGCATAGTCAGTAGCAAAAGAGTCATACTTGACGCTTTCGATATTAGAAGCCAGGATATACACCTGTTTTCCCAGAGTAACGGTCAAGGTATTAGTCGCCGGATCGAATTTTTGCCCGGCAATTCCGTAATACATATAAGCCTGCGGCAAGCTGGGCAAAGAAAGCTTCGCGCCCTCCGGCACCCCGGTCGCTTGAATATCGAAAGAGTAATCTCCGCTGGCAGTAGGCAGAGACAGCTGTTTTTCTGCCTGGGGATCCGACTTACCCCCGATATTAAACTTCCAGGTGTCACTCTCCCCCAGCACCTCCAGAGGACGCTTAATAGTCACGTGATAGGTCTTATCCACCAGCTTCAGCGGCTTTAACACCAACTGAAATCCCTCGCCCATGGCCAGTACTTTTTGCACCGAATACGGCGTTTTCTGCCCGCCGTCTTTCAAGGTGATGCTCGACAAGTCTGCTTGCGTTGCCGGCACCAGAGAGCTCGGGGCGAACTTGCCGCTGTCATCGTAGGCGAGCGCTTTTAGGAAACCGTGACCAGCAGAATCTTTCCTGACCGTAACAGTCTCATTTTTCTGGCTAACCGAGTTGTATAGCGGGAGTTCAAAGGATTCCGCGGTGCCCGGAAGGGATTTCCCGGCTTCATCGACCATAGTAATGTCGTAGCGCGCCGAGATTTTTTCTTTAAAGGTCATCCGCATTTCCGGGGTGCCATCGGAGCCGGCCGCAACCTTTACTTTTTGTGCCTCCCCTATCTGCGAAAAACCTTTCTTCACCGAAAAAGTAATTTCCTTGCCGAGGGGGTAATCCGCGGCCTCTAGGCCGAACTCAATCTCGCATTTTCGCAACCCATTTTCTAGGGTTTTGTCCGAGGTAACGTCAGCGGCCTCAATCTCGTAGGAGTCAGCAAACCAGCCGGTGCCTTCTTGAATCTCTAAGTCGGTGCACTTAGCCCGGGTATAGATAGTTGCATAGAGGGCGGCTGTATCTTCGTCCTCGTCACCTGCCGCCTGCGCTAAAGGCGATAAAAACGCCATCCCTAAGATTAGTGCCAGGATTACACCGATCAGAGAAAGGTTCGCGGCTTTTCTGTTCATATTCCCCACTTGCAGTAGCAGTATTTCGACCTGTTGTCAGAATATCGCGCTGGAGATACCGAAAATAATGCAGCGTAAAAAATCACAATAATACTTGCCTGGAAGGAGAGAACAAACCCACCAGAAAAAAACTGCATAATTAATAGCTGCTATTACCTATTTGACATGGAAAAACAGCCACCTGTATTCGGGGAGAATCGCGCACTTGCAGGAGGGAGCAATGCTGCGTATGATCCAGTTCGTGTCCAAAACACAGCGGCATTATTTTAACTATGCGGCAGTGATATTATCCGGGTTCCTTATCGCCCTGCTGATAGGAACCTGCCTACTAATGCTGCCGTTATCCACGGTGCATGTCGGGGGTCTACCGCTACTTCCGGCCTTATTTACCGCCACCTCTGCCCTCTGTGTTACCGGTTTGACGATTGTTGACACCGCCACCTATTGGACGGATTTTGGCAAGGTCGTAATTTTACTATTAATACAGGTAGGCGGCTTCGGGGTGATGAGTTTTGCGGCGGTGCTCGCCCAAGCAGTAATCCGCCGAGAAAGTCATAGCGCCAAGCTGGCTTCAGCGGCCGAGCGACGCAGCGTCACCGGCAGGTTGGGCGTGCTGTTGCGCCGGGTACTGGGAACTTCCCTCCTGGTTGAGCTACTCACCGCTATTCCCCTGACGATTCGTTTCCTGTCCCTAGGGTATTCGCTGCCGCGCGCCCTCTGGCATGGGGTATTTCATGCAGTTTCGGCTTTTAATAATGCCGGCTTCGCCCTCTATTCGGACAATATGTCTTCCTTTGTAGGAGATTGGGGGGTATGTCTGCCCCTGATCATTGCGATCATTATCGGAGGTTTAGGATTCCCTGTCCTCTTCCAACTGCGTACCAGCCTATTCAAGCCTTACCGCTGGTCACTACACACTCGGATGATGATAGCTGGCACCGGCGGCCTCCTAGTATTTTCTTCCCTACTGATTACGGCTTTCGAGTGGCATAACCCGAAAACTTTGGGCAAACTCCCCACCGCGGACGCGATCCTGGCCGGAATATTTCAAGCAGTCCAAACCCGCACCACCGGTTTTAACTCGATAGATATTGGACAAATGCATGAGTCCACCTTGTTTGCGATGGACACTTTTATGTTTATCGGCGCTGGACCGGCCGGTACTGCCGGGGGTATCAAAATCACCACCATGTTTGCCCTCCTGGCCATTGTCGCTGCCGTTATCCGCGGGCGCAACCAAGCAGTGGTGTTTGGAAAAAGCATTTCTTCCGAGGTCGTCCATCAAGCAGTCGCGGTGGTGGTGCTGGGATTTATCTTGGTGGTTACTTCCACCATTTCGATCATGTTCTTAACCCACTTCAACTTGTCGCAAACCCTATTTGAAGTGTTCTCCGCTTTTGGTACCGTGGGTCTATCTACGGGAATAACGCCGCTACTTAACGATCCTTCGCAGTTAATACTTATAGCTTTAATGATTATTGGGCGGCTAGGTCCGATTACGGTTGCTACCGCACTCGCTTTCGCACCTAGCGCCTCCAAGATTTCCTTCCCCACAGAAAGGCCGATCATTGGTTAATTTCTCTAAACCTACTTACGCGGTTCTGGGATTAGGACGCTTTGGCAGCGCCGTCGCCCGCGAACTCATGTCCGACTACGCCGTGGTTATCGGTATCGATTTAAACGAGACGGTAGTGAACCGCAATAACGGCATCTTGAGCCAGGTGGCGCAAACGGACGCCACCGACATTGCCTCCATTACTGAACTCGGCGTCGCTGATTGTGATGGCGTAGTAGTCGGGATTGGCGGCCCCCACGTGGAGGCCTCTATCCTCACTTGCTCCCTGCTCACCGATATGGGGGTTAAGAACCTGTGGGCAAAGTCCTCCGGAACCGCCCACGGACGCATCTTGGAACAGATTGGAGTCCCCCATATCGTTTACCCCGAGGTGGCGATGGGGCGGCGGGTAGCCCACCTGGTACGCGGGGTAAACCTGGACTACGTAGAACTGTCTTCCGGCACCGCCATGGTTAGAACTATTCTTCCCAAGTCTGCAGCCGGGCCTCTCGATGAGGTTGACCTTTGGAATCGGCACGGGGTAAAGATCGTGGCAGTACTGCGGGAAAACCAGTGGCAACCGGTGCTGGGGGCAGTAGAACTTTCCGAGGGCGACCAAGTACAGATTTACGGCGGCGCGAAACAGGTAGAAAAGTTTGCCCGCCTCGCTCCTCGCCCCTAGCGGTCTACCCTAGCGCGGCCACTAGTGATAACCGGGCTAACTTCCTCCGCAGACCCTATAGACCAGACCCTATTGCAGTGGCGATAACCGAAGTAGTGGTGCGGTTTATGATTCGCGGGGACTGTTGGTGCTGTGAGGTTTTGAGTAAAACAAGCTGCCAATCTTGTTAGCTGTCACTGCTATCAATGAATAAGCGACCCCGTAGATCTGCGCAGATTCGTTGAAAAAGATCAGCATGGGCACCATGAAAAACAGTATCGGCATCACTATCCATAAAACTGTGAAGCCCTCCGTGATTCCGTCCCAGACGGCTAACGTCACGGTGATTAGCGGAAACACTATGAACAGCATCAAGATAAACAGCATCATGCCTGAATCAGGGGCGCTGAATACTCCGATGGCGGCTCTAGTAAGAGCAGGCAGTAAAAGATAGCACGCGAAAAGCCCGCCAAGTCGTGCCCAAGTGCCGCGTCTTTTCCACCTTTGCATGCACTCATTTTTTCATGTCCAGAAGGGAAAAACCATGGGGCTTGGAAACTGGCTACGCCCCAAACCAAGCGACGTTAAAAACCACCAGATGAACTCGTCCTATCCGTTTATATTTGAGCCGACTTCTTCTGGGCTTCCGGTTACCGAACGTAGCGCGATGCAGAGGACGCTCATCTCTATCGCGTAATCTTGCAGGGGATTTTGGGATCTCAAATCTACTACGAGTGCTGCGGTAAAGTAGAAGATGCAGAAGGTGGGAACAAGGTCTCCCATCATGTCTTAGAGGGTGTCTAGCGGACGCAAGCGCTGCTAGGCTCTCTTCTTATTTCTTTTCCGGTCTAGGGGGTCATTACCGCGCTAACCCGGGAGATACCCGTCAGTCAATCTTCCACCACGAGGTTGATAGAAGCAACAAGATCGGGGTTAATACCCAAAGTGGCGGGTTAATCCCAACAGGAGCCATAGCTACCCGCTGGAATTAACCCGCCTAGAGAAAATCCACCCGTCACTAGCGCAAAACCAGGAGACCAATTAAGCGTTAAACGCCTGCTCTATGCGCTCGTGCGCGGCCCAGATCTGCTCAGGTAGATTCTTGAACTGTGCAAGGTGCTCGCGGCGGTAGCCCATCTCCTTCTTCCACAGATCGGTGTCGATGGAAAGAAGCTTATCCAGATCGGCGTCGTCACCTTCGAAACCATCCAGATTCAACTCTTCCTTCTTCGGCAAAATACCTACCGGTGTTTGCACGCCCTCAGCGCGCCCTTCCTTAACGTCTAGCAGCCAAAGCAGCGCTCGCAGGTTGTCGCGGTAGCCAGGCCAGCAGAAGTGTCCGTCTTCCGGATCGCGCTGGAACCAGTTCACGTGCGCAAAAATGGGCTGTTCCTTCGCGGAGCCAATTATTTTCAACCAGTGGGTCGCGTAGTCCCCTTCGGGGTAGGACATGAAGGGGCGCATCGACATCGGATCGTAACGCAGCACGCCCTCCTTGCCTTCAGCCGCGAAAGTGGCTTGGGCTCCCAGGGTCAAACCGTCGTATACGCCCTCGGCTAGGTCGGTGATTGCCCGGATAAGCGGCTCCCGGTCCTTTACTCGCCCGCCAAAGATGATGGCGTCAATTGGCACCCCTTGCGGTTCTTCGTAATCGGGAGCCACGTTGGGCACGTTAGCCAAAGATGTGGTGAAGCGGGAATTGGGATGTGCCCACTCGTCTCCCTTGGCCTCGCAGCGCTGCCGATCGGCCGGGCGGTCGGAAATCTTTTCGCCCTTCCAATCCCGCCAGCCAGTAACGTCTTCGGGGTAGTCCGGGGTCTTACCTTCCCACCACAGCTCTTGGGTTTCGGGGTTGTAAGCGACGTTGGTGAAGAGCGTCTTAGAGCCTTCTTTGATGGCGTCCATGGCGGTGGGATTAGACTTCCAGTTGGTGTCCTTTGCCACGCCGAACGCGCCGTATTCGGGGTTCATGCCGTAAATCTTGCCGTCTTCGCCAACGTGCAGCCACACGATGTCATCGCCGTAGAAGTAAACTTCGTAGCGGTCACCCAAGGCGTCCGGGGCTAGCATCATAGCGAGGTTGGTTTTACCGGAAGCTGAGGGGAAACCACCGCACACGTAGTAGGTGTGATCCTTGAGCTTATCCTTAATCCCGATCAGCATGAACTGTTCGGAAAGGAATTCCCCGGAGGCCCAGCCGTCGTAAGAAGCTTGGCGCAGACCGTGGGCGATCTTGCCGAGTAGCGCGTTGCCGCCGTAGGAGGAACCGAAGTGCAAAATTGTGCGTTCGTCGGCTACCGTGGCAAACAGGCGCTTATCCTTATCGGTGCCCTGCCCCAAGTTCTTCAGGTCGCCAGTAACGTGCACTGCGCGCACGAATTCTGCCGGATTTTCCAAATTGTTCAGGTGTTCTACGCCAACCCGGGCCATGCGGATCATGTGAAGAACCACGGTGAGGTTGTCGGTAAGTTCCACTCCGCGAGCCCACTTTTCTAGCGGCGATTTCGGCGGTGCCATCAGGTAGGGCACCACGTACATTGTTTTACTCCGGGAGGCGCCCTTCATGCTTTCCAACTGCCGGGCAGTTACTTCCGTGGCGTCGTGCCAGTTGTTGTAAATTCCGGCTTCTTGCGGATTGTGGGTGGCGACGACGGTGCGTTCCTCGCTGCGCGCCGTGTCCTTGTAGTAGGAGCGGGAGTAGTAGAGTCCATCACCCGCAGGTGCGATTTCACCGGTGGCTAGGCCTTCGGCGATGAGTCGGTCGTCATCCTTTGCGGAAATGACTTCGATGGCAGCGGGTTCGGTAATTCCGGCCCAGTGCGCTACATACTCAGCTACTGCGGGATTTTCCAGCCCGGCATCGCTGAGGATCTTGGCAATGTTATCCATATTTATTACTCCTAAAATTTCGTGTAGTAGAACATTAAATTTAGGATACCCGAAACTTTTGAAGCAAACCTGGATTTAAGTCCTGCCTGGAATAAATAGGAACAAAACCTGGGACGCTGCAGTATGGGCTAGCAAATCCGCTAATAGGAGAGCCCTCTGTAGGCTAGTTAGTTTCTTAACTCTCCCTTTTCTCCCGCCTATGTGTCGGCTAGATTACCCCGACATTACTTGACCAAATAGGGGGCACTCACGCTACTCTTTTGTTAGGCAAGGCTTACCTAATTAAATATTAGAAGGGATATATCGCATGAAAACACGCGACTTCATCAACATTGGCGTTTTTACCGCAATTTATTTTGTGCTAGTTTTCGGCACTGGAATGCTAGGCATCATTAATCCAGCAATGATGTTTGTGGGCTATGCCTTAGGTCTTATCGCTAACGGCGCCGTAATCATGCTATTTAAGTCGCGGGTACCGAAGATTGGCGCCTTGGCATTAATGGGACTATTAGTCGGGATTTTAATGGTAATTACCGGGCACCCCTGGGTTACTGCCCTACTTACACCTTTGCTGGGACTAGCCGCAGACTTCCTCTTCGCTAAAAAATCAGCGGTTTTTCGGGTCCTAGGATACGCCGTCATGTCCGTATGGTACGTGGTGCCCTGGTTCCCGGTATTCATTGACGCTCAGGGCTACTACAAATATATTGCTGACTCTATGGGGACTGCCTATGCAGATTCATTACGCTGGTTCTTGTCACCATGGATGATTGTGGCCTGGGGCGTGGGAATTTTCATTCTCGGGCTTATCGGCGGAGTCTTCGGAAATTCTCTAATGGCGCGGCACTTCCGTAAAGCTGGCATCGCAAAGTAATGAGCCTTCAATGCCAAACTAGCGCCCCCGGATCAGCAGCAAGCTATCACCAAGATCAGGTCACCAGCGCTGAAATCTTAGCAGCTAACCAACGGCATTCCCGGCCAGATCCGCGCACCGTAATACTGGTTATATTCGTATTAAATGCCCTGGTAATGTCGCGACTACCCATAGTGATCACTTTCCTGGTAGCCGGTATTGCGCTCTTGGCTTTACTATTGTCACACTGCTATTCATGGGCGCTAGGTTTCCTCGCCGTGGAAGGAACCTGGGTCGCTTGTATCTATCTTTTCCCCAGAATCTGGCCAAGCGCCCTCACCGCGTTCCTAATGGTTTTAGGCTACTGGATGATAAGGATTTGCACTGTTGGCGGTCTGGCAGGTTACGCGATTAAAACTATCGTCCCCGGAGAACTCGTAGCCGGTCTTCGCAGCTTACGCATACCGATAGCTGTAACCGTTCCCCTGGTAGTGCTACTACGATTCATACCGACAGTATTTCGGGAATACCGCGCAGTAAGAGAAGCAATGTCCCTGCGGGGATTACAAATGGGATGGCGCGCCCTCTTACATCCCCTCCATTTTCTAGAAATGGTTTTAGTTCCCTTACTGGCATCCTGCGCCCGAACCGCTGATGAAATGACCGCCGCCGGCATGGTGCGCGGTTTAGGGTCCACTATTTACCCAAGTACTTTGAAACAGCTGCGATTCAGCCGACTGGATGCCCTCTGGATACTGACGCTAATCGCCCTGATTGCTCTCATCCCCTACTCAGACCATCTAGCTATACTCTCGGGTGGATTCAAATGAGCACCTTAATCGACCAGGTCTCCTTCGATTACCAGTTCAACCCGGACGAAGAAACCTCATCAGCTCACGTAAGCGCAGTCAGCGATATCAACCTCGATTTCCCTACAGGATCCTGTACCTTAATCACCGGTCCTTCCGGAGCAGGCAAGTCGACCCTCTTAAAACTTCTGAACGGTTTAATACCCGAACTTTATAAGGGTAATCTCAGCGGACGCACTACCCTTGCTGGTCTCGATACCGTGCAAACAGATATCCAAGAATTAGGGCGTACCGCCGGGACAGTTTTTCAAAATCCCCGTTCCCAGTTTTTTACGGCAAATGTACTAGAAGAGTTAGCATTCGCGAGCGAAAATGCCGGAGATACTCCCAAAACAACTGCTAACCGGATCGCGGAAGCTGTAAACGCCTGGGGCATTCAGCGTCTGCTAGGCAACGAGTTACGTAAGCTTTCCGGAGGTGAATTGCAGCTGGTTGCTTGCGCAGCAGCAGTTGCCGGACCGCAGCAAATCCTGCTTTTAGACGAGCCCACCTCTAATCTTTCCCCTGAAGCAATCTCCGCATTCAGCGAAGTCTTACAAAGATTAAAAATCGCGGGCTGGACCCTGGTAGTAGCCGAGCACCGCGTTTACCCTCTAAAGGGTCTCGCAGATCAAGTCGCGATCATGGATAAAGGACGAATCCAGCATTTGTATACTGCGGATAAGTTTTTTAGTTTGTCTTCTAAACAGCGTAAAGAGTTAGGGTTGCGTACCCTGGAAAAACCGGAAATGTGCGTTAACACCACTCCTGATCAGCAGGCGGACGGTATCACCGCAAAAAATTTAAGGTTCAGTTACGGCAAACACCGCGTCCTCAATATTCCTTCCCTATGTTTACCGAAGGGAAAAGTAGTTGCGCTAGTCGGCCCGAACGGAGCAGGCAAAACTACTCTTGCGCGCACCCTCATCGGGTTAGCTCACCCGGAAGGAGGCAGCGTTATTAGTTTTAGCGGCAAATCCTGCCGAGCGGCAGACAGACAAAAACGCAGCGTGCTAGTAATGCAAGATGTAAACCGGCAACTATTTGCTGAAACGGTAGCGGCAGAGGTCGTACTAGGAAATGACAATCTTAGTAAAGAGCAGGTGCAGGCGCTTCTAGGTGATCTGGGGTTGCAAGGATTATCTGAACGGCACCCAATGACTCTTTCCGGAGGACAAAAACAGCGTCTCGTTATTGCCAATGCCCTGGCGAGCCAGGCAGAGCTTTACGTATTCGATGAACCCACCTCGGGGGTTGATTACCAGCACCTACTATCGATCAGTTCTCAGATTCGCTCACTAGCCGCAAAGGACAAAGCGATCCTGATTATTAGTCACGACTTGGAGTTCATCAATGAAGTTGCCGATTATCAGCTGTTGCTCCAGCCTCTCGATAGTGAAATAAACGTGCAACTTACCGCGCCCGACCAAGAGAAACATTGAAAGAGGAAGCACAGTGAATGATCACCAAGTTAGCGAATCAGAAAAAGATGCAGCGGAAAATATCAAGCTGACCAGCAAACAAGGTAAAGCCGCATTACGAGAACTATTAGCTCCCGTGCAAATGGCGCTGCGAGTCGGTCAAGTGATGGCGGTTATATCCGCTATTTTGCGAGTTTTTCCTTTCGTTGCTTTAGTGGGGATCGGCAACGAACTCCTAACCTCATTGGGCAATGGCGTATCCCCCAACCAAAGCGTCATCATATTTTGGGTACAGGTGTTAATCGGAACATTTTGTGGAGGGCTGTTCGCCTATTTTGTGGGCTTGTTGGTTACCCATATTGCAGATAATCGCCTATCCGCAAGTATTCAGCAAAAGATTATCCGTTTTCTGGGGCAAGCTCCTTTAACTTGGTTTAGCGATAACACTTCCGGACACGTGCGTAAAGTACTGCAAGACGATGTAAAGAATCTACATGTGCTAGTAGCACACCGCCCCGTAGATTCGCTGATCGCTACCCTAGTGCCCATATTTTGCGCGGGTTATACCTTCACTATTGATTTAAGACTCGGACTTTTAGTAATTGTTACGGTGCCGATTTACATCATTGCCTACGCTGTGATGATGCGAGGAATGAGCGATAAATCCTTAGAACTTGATGCAAAACTTGATCAGGTTTCCTCCGCAATGGTGGAATTCGTAAAAGGCATCCAGGTGGTTAAAACTTTTGGGATCACCGGAAAAGCACACCGCAAGTATGCCCACAGCGCCAATGAAGCCTGTGACTATATGGAGGAATGGAATCGGCCAATGGTGCATGCGGCTTCCCTGACCGCCGCCCTCACCTCTACCCCATTGGTAGTTCTCTTATTTGGGATTGTCGGCCCCTGGTTCGTCTCCAAACATTGGGTTAGTCCGGTAGAAGTAGTTGCCGGTTGTTTAATTGCCATCGCGCTGCCCTCCTCAATTAACCTGATAACCCAGCTTGCTTGGAATTACCAGTTAGCAGGTGCCGCGGCCAAAAGGATTCTTGATCTTCTTGGGGTAAAGCCCCTCTCCTGCCCGGATCAGTCACTGCATTTACCCCAAGACGCAAGCATCGAATTTAAAAATGTATCGCTCAGCTATGGCCATACGCTAGCTTTGGATAATGTTTCCTTACGTTGTGCGCCCGGTACAGTAACCGCTCTCATGGGGCCATCAGGAGCCGGGAAAACCACCCTAGCCAAATTGGCCGCCCGCTTCCTGGATCCCGATACGGGAACAGTACTAATCGGTGGAGTCAACCTTAAAGAACTTAGTAGAAGCGACCTCTACCATCATCTCGGGTTCATCTTGCAAGATGCGCAGCTCTTGCGGGCTTCCATTCGCGACAACATCTCTATCGGGCGACACGATGCAGATGAAGCCGAGATTATTAACGCTGCTCGCCAGGCACAGATTCATGACGAAATCATGGCACTACCTAAAGGATATGACACCGTCGTCGGGGAAGATCTGAAGCTATCGGGAGGGCAAGCTCAGCGGATTGCCATCGCCAGAACCTTACTATTGGATGCGCCGATACTCATATTGGATGAGGCAGCAGCCATGGTAGATCCGGAATGTGAAGCACAAATCCAAAAAGCTATTAACCATCTGATGGCCGGACGTACTGTTCTGGTTATTGATCACCGCCCAGATTCAGTCAAGAACGTCGATCAAATCGTCCTCCTTGATAAAGGAGAGCTGGTGGCCTGCGGTGATCACCAGAAGCTACAAAATATAGAACTCTACCGCCGCCTGTGGTCGGCATCCAATGTTGAGTTTACGGAAGGAGGACGAAACTGAAATGGCTAAGTCAACGGGAGCTATCGACATAATTCGAACAAATTTCCGCCTCAGCGCCAACTCTCAAAATCACAGCAGGAGTATCAGCTGGGCAGCTCGGATCATCAGCGGCATTGCGCAGGGGGTAGGCTTACTTGCGCTGATTCAGCTCGCAAATACCTGGGCTAGCAGGCAGGAAGAAACCGCCAATAACGCTAACCCCTGGATCTTAACCCTGCTCGTCACGGCGATTATCGGAGCGATCAGTATCTACATACGAGATCGGTTCTCCTACGAAGGCGCGTTTTCGGTGATGCGTTCTGTCCATCGCCGCGTCGGGAATCAGTTGGCAAAACTGCCCCTGGGATGGTTCTCCACTGATACTACCGGGCGCTTGTCCCGTCTAGGGGCAGCTACTGTCAATGAGCTCGGCAATCTGAGTGCCCACTTGCTCACGGAACTGTCTGCCGCCACCGTCACTTTGCTGACGCTGCTTGCTGGTTTGCTCTGGTGGTACCCCATCCTGGGGTCAATTTTTGCGTTATGCCTAATCTGTTACCTGATTCTGATGTGGGCACTAACCTATCTTGACAGTGCTGCCAGCGCCTACGCGGCCCCGGCGGCTACTGAACTCGCTGATCGGATTGTAGAATTTTCTACCTGTCAATCTATGCTCCGTGCATGTGACCAGACGATTTACCCCCAAATGGCCACCGCTTTAGCAGAAAATCGCCGCAGATCCACTCGCCGACTATGGATAGAATGCATCGGGAATTTCCTCGGCGGTATCGCCTCGCAAACAATTTGCGTGGTAATGATTATTTCCAGTGTTCATCTTGCTTTTACTGGAAGCCTTGCTCCCCTGGCAGTGGTGGCGGTCATTGGGATAAGCCTAGAAATTACTCATTACCTTTCCACGATTTCTGATTGTCGAACCGGGTTATTGGCGGTTGGACCGACAATGGCGACTATTAACGAAGTACTAGATGCGCGCCCTCTTCCTGAGCCGGAAACTTCGCTACCCCAACCACTACCCCATCAGGTTGAGCTTCGAGAGGTTGATTTTGCTTACGGGAACGATAAACAGGTGCTCAACAAAGTCAGCTTCACCGTTGCGCCCCACACTATGACCGCACTCGTTGGCTCTTCGGGGGCAGGTAAAACCACTATTGCCCGCTTAATTTGCCGATTTTGGGACGTAAGCTCGGGTGCGGTACTCGTTGGAGGTCGAGATGTCAGAGAACTGACGACTGAAGATTTAATGAGCCAGATTTCAATGGTTTTCCAAGATGTCTATCTTTTCGATGACACTTTGGAAGCAAATATCCGCATCGGTAACTCCAATGCGAGCAAAGAGGCTCTACTACATGCGGCAGAACTAGCAGGTGTCAACGATATTGTTAGCCGCCTTCCCGATGGTTGGGATACAAACGTTGGTGAAGGTGGCTGCGCGTTATCAGGAGGGGAACGCCAACGAGTTTCGATTGCTCGCGCTATTTTAAAAAATGCTCCGATTGTGCTCTTCGATGAAGCTACCAGCGCTCTGGATGCCGAGAATGAAGCAAATCTGCTGCGCTCTTTCGAAGTATTACGTCGCCAATCAACCATGTTGGTAATCGCACATAAACTCCACACGATTACTCGGGCTGACCAGATTGTGGTTCTAGATAATCAGGGGCAAGTGGCTCAGGTTGGTACCCACAATGAACTTGTAAATTGCGAGGGGATTTACCGAGATTTTTGGGATGAGCGTCAAGCGGCCTCTGGATGGAAAATATCCGCACAATAGTTCGGAATAGCTAGGTAGCATACCCGGAATTATTTGCAAGTATTTTCCGGTTAGAGGTCGTTGCAATGGCTATTACTTCAATATTTAAGGAAAAAGTCTAGAGATTAATGCCAATTATTTTTCTGATTCGGCATTGATGAATTCACTGAAGGATTTGGGGGAAATCATGAGGTATACATCTAATTTTAGGGAAACTACTATTTCTCGTCTCCTGTTTATTGCGGTCACTATTTCTGCTGCCGCGAACCTATTCTTAACTTCTTTAGGAGTTGCAGTAGCTTATGCAGCAGATACCGAAACGACCAGTGTAGGAGATAACCTCACTGCCTCCTGGGATCCGACAGCCAAAATCCTGACCGTCAGTGGCCATGGTCAGCTAGATCGAGCCAAATGGATGTCTGAAACTCCGGCCACCCACAATGAGCCCAATAGTAGATTCTGCGGAACTGTTAAAGATGCAAATGGCAACGCCAAGCCAGCCGAACCGCAGCCGGTGGAAATATAATTTATTCCTAATCCGGGCACCACCATAGATTTCCCACAAGATTCCAGCTTCCTTTTTTCCCACTGTGACAAGGCCAGCATCGACTTTCCGGATACTGGTATTGATACCGGCAAAGTCACCACGATGAGCTATATGTTCTATAAGGCGACGCTGGCGAACCCGAATACCTCTAACTGGGATACCAGCAAGGTGACCAGTATGAGCGGCATGTTCGGCGCCACCAAAGCAGCTAATCCCGATACTTCAAAGTGGAATACCAGCCAAGTCACCAGAATGAATGGAATGTTCCAGGGTGCGAAAGTAGCTAATCCGGATGTATCAAACTGGGATACCAGCCAAGTCACCGACTTGAGCGACATATTCAACGGAGCTACTGTTGCCACCCCGGATGTCGCCAATTGGGATACCAGCCAAGTCACCAACATGGAAGGTGTCTTTACTGCAGCAGCTGCCGCGAAACCAGATGTGTCAAAGTGGAAGACCAACAAAGTTACCAATATGCACAATATGTTTGCCGGAGCCAGCAGCATAGAAAATTTGGACGTATCTGGCTGGGATATTAGCCAGGTTGAGGAAGAGACCGTCGCAGACGTTTTCGCTACTGAGGGGCGCACGAGTGTACGGATCAAAGGCGCTGCTTTAAAGCGTAATATTTCTAGCTGGTTTAAGTTTATAGCCGACCCTTACCATATTCGTAATGTTGACGATGGCACGGTGTTAAACGCTACCCCGGGTGATGGGCAAACAGTTTCTGTCATGTTGGATTCGGTTAAAGACAAAATTGTAGATAAGGCCACCTACCTAATTCGCCCTAATGAAATAGTAAAAGTAACGGCAACTCCGACACAGGTTTGGCAAGGCGAACCACTGCCAGTCTTGGATTACCAGGTGGATGCGGCTCATAGCAAAGATTTACTCACCGGTGCTCTCAGAGCTGACTACGGGGCAGATACCCCGGCGGGACAGGTTGCGATTAAGCAAGGAACTTTAAAACTTAAAGACGCAGTAACCGGAGCATATTCACTAGAATTTACCGCAGGAATTCTCAATGTTAATGCTTGTCCAGAGCAACCGGAAGCTAAAGTTGATACTTCTAAGTGGGCTGATAACAATCACCCGGGGGCTAAAAATTGTGCCGATCGAAAGGTATACCAAAGTAGAACCATCACCACTACCCCTCATAAATGGGATAGCAATAAACATGAATGGGTTTTAGATACTGCAAACGCGAAGGAAAAAACTGAGAGTCAATCGCGGAATATGACCGACCAAGAAATCCACATATGCGCTGATAACCAACCTGGAAACCAGCCTTCCGTTACACCCACAGAGCATTCTGGTAAGCACCCCACTGTGCATCCAGTCCCTAAAATTGCTCCAGTGAAGAAAACTGAGCCTACTCAGGTAACCCAGATCTCCACTTTGCCTCAGACCGGGACTTTGGTTGGCCAAATCGCGCTTCTAGCTTGCTTGCTAGGGGCCGCCGGCAGCATTGTTTGCCGCTTGCGCCGCACCGCCCGCTAGCGGATCAGTTTATGACTCTCGGGGTTTGGTGAGGCGTTGGGGCGGCCAAGGAAAAATCCGATTAACGTGGGCAGCGTATTGGATGTATTCATCCCCGAATTCATTTTCAAGCCAGCGTTCTTCAGTGTGTTTCATCAAAACAGTCAACGCCACCCAATAGATGAACGGGAGGGTTAGTAGCCACCAGTTCACTTGTATGAGCAGCAGACCGCAGTTTAATAGCAGGAAGGAAGAATATACGGGATGCCTAACCCAAGCGTATATCCCGCTAGTCATAAGCTGACCAGTTTTAACGCTTTCGACCATGTGAGAGCCAAAAACAGCTGAAACCCACACGATTACCGCAACTACCATCACAACCAGACCCGCCGCAATCATGAGGTTATGCACCCAACTATTTCCGATAGTTCCGTTTGCGATCCAGCCTAAAAAATGGACAAGACTCGCTGCAATCGTGACGATAAAAATACCCGAAACCTATATCGGACCTACACCTAACACAGGCAAATGCGAAGCTCCGATTTTATTCATACAGCTATTTTCGCACCAGCCTAACCCGCTCTAGCAATGGCAGAAGTAGCTAACGCTATGGCAACCGCCGCAGAAGGAGAAGTAAAAGCAATATCCCGGGTGACCACGCCCCGCTTATTTTCTATGCGGATTGAACCATCACTAACTAGCTTTTGGTGACGACTAGCGCTAGCCGTATAGGAGTTAACCGTTGCCTGACTTCTGGCTTTACTCGTTTCCCAGCTAGCAACCACGATTGATTCCTTGAGAAGGAAAAACTCGCCATCAATCAGCTGCATCGAGGCATCTATCCCATCTTTTTGCTTATGTAGATGAAAAATAGGTGAAGAAACTATCTGAGCGTTATCTAGTTGCACAGTATTTTCTGGGGAACGCAAAACATTGACTCCCAGGATTGGCAAAATCAGCTTCACATTATCTAAGAACGACTCGGCTGATGCTCGTTGCGCTTCAGAAAGCTTCCTAACCCGAGGGGTTTGCCTGTTATCAGGCATAGAACAGCGCTCAGCATTCTTAGCGATTTCAACCAGACGGGCTTCTAAATAGCCCCAATGTCCCTCGTTAAAAGATCGTTGCAAGCTAGCGATAATAACGACCTTTTCCCACTGCGGCTTCTTTTTGTCATGATCGCGTAAGCGCTCAACAAAGTTTTCTGTCTTGCCTATATAGCACCAAGTGTTCTCAATAGCTTCAGGGTCATTCCCAAGAAGAATATACACACCATTACAAGCGATTGAGCTGAATGACCCCGTGTTTGCATGGGGTTTTTGAGACGTTTGAGTTTGTTTGAACCTCGTAGCGACTAGACATCATAGTTCTGCTAAAGTCAACACCGCTTTAGCAGGAATTTTTATGGTTTTTGCTTCTAATCATAAAGAGATTATTTGCGGAACTCGGGATGGTAAAAACTCAGCAAAATTGCCGCAGCTATCAGGACTGCGCAACATGTCATTGGTAGCCACGGAGAGAGTCCGTAAAGTGCGGTAGAGGCTATCGGTGCCACTACATAGGCTGCACCATTGTTAGCATTAATCAACCCGGCCAGCCCACCTTGCTCTTCGGGCTTCATTTGCAAAGTAGGCGCCGTGTTGTAGCCAGGCATCGCCAGGCCTAGACCAAAGCCTGTCAAGATGCTGGCCACGATGAACAGTCCAAGATTTAGTGGATAAACCAAGAGTAGTAACCCGAGAAGAACGATTATTAATCCTCTTCTAAAGAGCTTTTTAGCACCCCAGTTTAACCTTGGAGCCACCAAGGCCTGCGCCAGTATCATCACCACACCCATTATTGACATGCACAAAGCGGTGAGCCCTGCTGTTGCGCCGGCCGCTAGCTTCAAAACATCCTGCAGTAAAAAGCCGAAAAGTGTAGCCACGGTAGAAAAAGCAGTAAACATTAGGAAACCGCAAGCCAGGAACACGAATACTCTTGAATCAAAATAGGAAACTTTTGCCGGTTGAGCGACTTTTTCTTCGCCACCTGTGGGTTTGAATGTTAGCAGCAAAACGGCAACGCCAAAAAGCATGACCAGAGGCATCACCAGCAAGGGCATCATGAAACCTCCTATAGCTGCAAGGCTGCCGCCCAATAAGGCTCCAAGAATAGACGAGAATCCTTGTGCAGCGCCCAAGACTCCCAGACCTTTTACCCGTTGCGTCTCATTGTAGGTATGAGTCACAACGTAGGTTTGCGCGGCTGGGGAAACTGATGCGATGGCACCGCCGTACAGCACGCCCCTAGTTATAACTACTCCTATGATCAACGCTATGCCGGTGAGCAGACCCTTAAATCCTAGCCACACCACCATAGCGAATCCGCTTAGAGCCAGGATTCCGGCAAGCATGCCAATAAGCAGGATACGCCGAGATCCCCATCGCAATGAGACCCGTCCCCACCTGGTGGAGGTAAGAGAAAACATTATGGCTGCTAACGAAATGGTGGCGCCAATGTGCCATTCCTTCAGCCCGATTTCGCGCGATAGCGGAGCCAGAATTGGATTAAGAATCATTTGCCCCATATATGCCAGTAACACCGTCAAAAACAGGGGAAACAGTCCCGTTATTTTTGATTCGACTTTCTGGTTTCGTTCATTAGTGGCGCACATTAAAACATCCTTTCCAAAGTGAGCAGCCAATCAAGCTGAAACAATACTAGAACAATGTTCTAGTATTGTCGAGGTTGAGGGTATGCTGTTTTCGTGGGGAATAAAGACAAGCGGGTAAACACGGGTAGACGCGCCTGGCTGACGCAGGAAAAGATCATGTACACCGCAATGGAACTGACCCGAGAGTGCGGTCTAGAAAAATGGTCGATTCGTGACCTTGCGCAGCGTCTGGGAGTAGTTCCCTCTGTCATCTACCACCATTACCAAAACCGTGACGCCATTACCGCTTCTGTAATAGGCGAGATCACTAGCACCATCGAGCTACCGGACGAGCAGCTGGAATGGAAAGATTGGTTCATCTCCCTAGCAGAAAATGTCAGGCCTGTCTTTCTTGAATTCCCCGGAGTCACCGACAAACTGATGTATGGACATATGAACGCCGCGTTTATACCAATCTTGGAGGTGGCTTACGAAAAACTACGGGATGCTGGTTTTAGCCAGTACATTCACATCGCATACTCAATTATCATCAACACGATGCTGTGGAGCATTACTGCTCGCAACTTGCGCAGCCCAACCAAGCAGGAACAGCGCCACGACCTAGGCCAAATGATTACCCAACTTCAGCCCCTAGCTGTCTGCTCCACAACGCTGGCTGACATCATCCAGGGCTACTTAATTCCGCTAGCCAACCCGAAAAACGAAGACCGCATGAGTCAGGAATACTTTGAAATCATCATAGAAGTCGTACTCGCCGGTTTAGAGATAGCAATCTTGCCTCGCGAAAACGCCTAACGAACCCGTGAACAAGAGAAATCATCAATACTCATAAAATATTTCCCAAAATCGCAAGGCATCCAGCTAAGAGCAAAGCCTTTCAGCCTCTCCCTCTATTTCCTGCGATTTTCCAATAAATACAAGAAGATCCACTATATCCAGAGCTTCCCAAACAACTGGTACGACTACATCAAATACTGCACTACCAATGAACTAGCTATCGCCCTTCACAGTACACAGGCTTCTCCCAGGAATCCGCTATATCGGATACGAGGCGGATACCGGTTTTCACCACTATTCCATCGATGTTTCGAGTTTTAGAGCCTGTCCTTAAGAGTTTGCAATGATCAGGAAAGTCAAAAATCCGATGAACAAGATCTCCAGGACTAACCCGATGACGTTAATGACTTTTTCGCTCTTTTCAGGCCAGAATCTGGCTAGCAGAGCAAAAACTACTAAGCCAGTAGCGGCTCCAGCAGTGTTCATTATGACATCGGTGATATCGCTGACCCCAATAGCGAAAACGTACTGAACGACCTCGAATGCCACGCTTGCTAAAAACGGTGGGAGCAATTGAATTAACCATGAGCGCCGTTTCAACAACATCCTCATGTACAAGCCAAACGGGATGAAAATAAGGAAGTTGACCACGATCTCATCAAAGAAGTTCGACCCGTAAAGATTCGCAGAATCTGTAAATGGGATCAGATTTAAGTAGCGCGCATGCCGCATGCTCAGTATGTCGTCAACGCTGGTGGCGAATTTGAACAGCACCATCCACAACAACAAGAGCAGATAAATCCCGAACACTGCATAGGTCAAGCGTCGCGTTTTCTCTCTCATGCCCCAATTCTATCTCTCGATGACATCTAACGAAAATTACTACCCAAAAGGAGAAACATCATGGCAACTATTGGTTTAGACAAGCTCTACTACGCGAGCATTAGCGAAGATCCCACTAGCGGTGAGGAAACCTATGCCGTTCCTAAACCGCTCGCTAAAGCAATATCTGCAGAATTGTCTGTGGAGGTGGCTGAGGCAATTTTGTATGCCGATGACGGGGCATCCGAGATTGTCAAGGAATTCAAATCTGGAACGCTCACTCTTGGGGTTGATGATCTCGGGGCAGAGGCTGCAGCTGCCTTAACTGGTGCGAGACTGGACGCCAACGGGGTACTTATCAGCACTTCTGAGGATGGTGGCGCACCCGTGGCTATTGGTTTTAGAGCTGCACACTCTAACGGGAAGTACCAGTATTTTTGGCTTTACCGCGTCAAATTTGCTCTGCCGGGAACCACGCTGGCAACCAAAGCTGATTCGATCACGTTCTCTACCCCGAGTATTGAGGGCACAATCCTGCGGCGTAACAAACCAGACGCTACCGGCAAGCATCCATGGAAAGCCGAAGTCACCGAAGGAGCGGTCGGCGTAAAGCCTGAAACCATTACTGGCTGGTACACCCAGGTGTATGAGCCTGCCGCTACAACCAGCCCTAAACCGACAAACAACTAGAACAGCAGGTAAGCCATGACAGCGAAAACCCAAACCAGCCCGGCAAGTACCTCTTTGAAAAGCGCGACAATCACTATCGCAGGTCAAGAATACGAACTCGTCCTGACTACCCGCGCGACCCGCCTTATAGCTCAACGTTACGGAGGGCTAGAACATTTAGGTCAAGCCCTGGAAACTAGCGAAGATATGGATAAGTCACTCGGTGAGGTAATCTGGCTTATCGCCCTGCTCGCTAACCAGTCCGTACAAATACACAACCTCACCCATCCAGACGATAAGCGCCCAGAGCTGACCGCAGAAGCAGTGGAGTTACTAACTGTGCCTGCAGATTTAGCTGACTACCGAGAGGCTATCGCCCAGGCACTCCAACGCGGCACCCGGCGAGCAATCATGACCGAGACCCCAGACCCAAAAGGGCAAACCAAGAAAAAGGACACTTAATAGATAGTGACGAGGCAATCTTTACCCGCCTGACCTATATCGGGCTCGCCCACCTGGGACTGACCCGCATGCAAATCGAGCTGACCATATTCGGTGAACTATTGGACCTGGTGGATTGCTGGCGTATCGAAACCGGCAGAGCCCAGCCGAAACGCATCTGGTTTATCGACGATATTATTCCTGCTGGGGTTTAGCGATCTAAATGTTTCGTGAGATAACAGGCGAATAGCTGAGGATGGGCGGCGTGCCACTGGTGCCCTGCACCTTGGATCACTTCTAGGTGAGCTGTGGGGATAAGACCGGCGATTTTGCGGGCTGCAGGCAGGTTTGCTTTATCTTTGCTGCCGCAAACCACAGTTACGGGCATCGCTAAAGCTGGAAGCTGCGAAGTAAGGTCTAAATCTTTCAAACTATCGAGCACGCCCACCAGCTCAGGTTTGCTAAGCTGCGGCGGACAGACCCATTTTGTTGGTAGAACTCGCATTAGTGTCTTTTGCAGATTCATCAACAGTTTTGGGGGTTTAGCTTGCGGAGCTGAAACAAACAGTGAAGACACCTTATCTGGATGGGTGAGCGCGATATTTAAAGCAATCACTGCACCCAACGATAACCCGACCAAGTGAACTGGTTCGGTCAGAGAGTCAGCAATCTGGGTACATACGTCTTCGAGCGACCAGCAAGCCAGCGGTGGTTTCGTTCTCAAAACGTCTAGAGATATGCACTCGGTTTGTGGCAGCTGTTTTATTACTGGGTTCCAAACATCACGGGTTTCACCCAACCCGTGCAAGAACACTACCTTTTGCGCATCGCTCATTTACGCAGCGCGAAAAAACCTGCAACCAGGCTAGTTATCAGAAAACCAGCAGCATTTCCGATAGCGGTGACCGGTGAAATCACGTGCGTGAACCCGAAAATAGCAAAACAGATAGCTGCAAATAATAGCCCAACGGCTACCAGCATTAACCAGTTACGCACTCGCGCATTGCTCTTTCCCATATACGCCCTTTCCCTTTTACGTGCTCGTTCACTGATTATCCCATAACTGTCGTTACCGGAAAGAAAGGTAAACGCCCATGGCTGATTCATCTTTCGGTTTGAAGATTGGCCTTGAAAGTGAGCTAAAAGAACTCATACCGACACCACTAGAACAGCGTTATTTGCGAATCAGAGAGCCGCATTTTTCATCTCCGTTAACGAGTTAAACCCTAAAACCCTACCTGAAAAGGGAAAACATCATACTAGGTAACGCAAAAGGGTACTTATCAGACTTGACGTCCTAGCAGAAAAGTAGTTGCTAGACTTTTAGACACGCGGTAGTATGTTATGCAAGGAACATGGTTAAGCAAGGAGGGGCTGGTGTCTGAGTCACAGTTACGCAAGGGCGCTGTTGAACTGGTTGTCCTTGGATTGCTTTCGTCTCGTCCTTCTTACGGGGGGCAGCTTGTAGAGCGTTTTCGTGAGGAAGCGGGGTTGGAGATTTCGACGGGTACGTTATATCCGCTGCTTGCGCGGCTACGTAAATCAGGGTTGGTAGTTACGGCTTGGCAGGAGTCTCCGGTAGGGCCGCCGAGGAAGATTTATAAGCTCGCAAAATCTGGGAAGAATCGCTTATTGCAGATGCGCCGCGAGTGGGAGGCGCTTGATTGTGCTGTGAAGCGAACAACGCAGAAAGGAATACGGTAATGAAGTGGTTCGGTAAGGACGCAGAAGGGCAGGCGCGAGTTTTGGGGATGCCTGTCTCCGGGCTGTGGTTAGGGCGCTCTGATGCTGCGTTGGATGGTTTTGAACCAGAGAATCCGCGCTTGTTCATTCCTCGAAAATACGGACTGGGTTGGGACGTTAATCTGGGTGCTGTTGGTGTGCGTTTAGGGCTAATTCGACCCGATGATTCTCTACCGGACTTGGCCAGCTATGTCCCCACACGTCTAAAGCGAGGCATTAGGCTCACCACTATTGCTGGTGGGATTGGGGTTGCGTTCTTGGCGGTACTCCTTAGTCGCAAGGAGCAGGTTCTCCTCCAGCGCTCAACACGCGGAGGGTCTGAAAGATTTATTACTGGCAGGCAGGCTGCGCTAGCTCCAGTGGTTTTAACGACCGTTGCAGCACTAGCGCCACAGGTCTTCCGACGCGATGACCCAGAATCCGAAGATGCCGTGCGTTTGGCTAATCAGGCTGATCTGATGGGCGTTGAAGCCATGTCCATAGCCTGGCTTGCAGCAATGCGTCGGGCTGGCGACAAGCGGAAAATGAGCCGCCGGTCGATGGTGCCCATTGTTGCTTTATGGCCCCTCGTTGCTGGCGCTTGCCAACTCGCTTATGTAAAAACCGCGTTAGCCAGGGTAAAAACCCGGCTACATAATTCAGGAGACAAGTAATGAACCCTATAGATAAACTGTTGGATTTGCCGACCCCAGCATTAATAGGAGTTTGCATCCTTATAGGAGTGCAACTGGTAGCGGTGGTCTGGTCTTTGATTTGCTTGCTGCGCGATAAACGAACTCACATTGCCGGCTTAAATCGCCTAGTGTGGCTCTTGGTTATCATCTTTGGCCAAGTGATTGGGCCAATCGTCTTTTTGGTTATGTACTTTCACGAACAAAGACAGCTTAAGGTACAGCGTGAATATGAACAGAAAGCCACAGCCAAGCATCACCAGGTTGATGCGAGTTCAGTGGTAAGCAAGCTGTATCCGAAGGAATGAAAATGGATTTAGCAGTCTGTACTAAAGATTTGTCCAAAACCTTCGGTAAGCACCAAGTACTAAACAACATAAACCTTCGAGTTCCTACCGGCTCCTGTTATGGGTTTGTGGGAGCGAACGGGGCTGGCAAAACCACCACCATGAGGATCCTTGCAGGACTGGCCGGAGCCAGTAGTGGCAGCACCACCGTGCTGGGAGTTAGTCGAGGCAAACTTCCGGTCAAACCGATCCCTGGCGTGTCTTACCTGACTGATGTCCCCCAGATTAGCCCCTGGCTTAAAGCCAAGGATGCGCTCATCACTCTCGCCCGCCTTGGTGGAATCTCCCCAGACCTTGCAGCCGAAAGAAGCGACGAACTACTCAATCTGGTTAACCTCGACAAAGCCCCCGGAAGAATCGGCTCCTTTTCTAGAGGCATGAAGCAACGGATGGGAATAGCCGCAGCACTCGTTACTGCCCCGAAACTACTACTGATAGACGAACCAACCAGCGCTCTTGACCCAATCGGGCGAGCAGATATTCTGGGGCTACTACGCGAGTTAACCGGGCAGATAACGATAGTATTTTCCTCCCACATCCTCAGCGATGTCGCTAAAGTCTCTACCCACGTGGGGATCTTGCATCGCGGTAGCCTGCTAGCTCAAGGACAGTTAGGCGAGCTGGTCAATCAGCGAACTAAACACGTTACCCTTGATGTCACGGTGCGTTCAGACGTTGCCACCGCCGTGGCTAAGGCTATCTATAGCCTCGATTCTGCCGCAAAGATTCACCCCACCTTTAGCGGCTTAGATGAACTTTTCACCAAACTAACTAAGGACGGCGGTAAAAAATCGTGAATACCTCGAGTTTCAGATTGATCTGGCGCTATCAAGCTGTCTGGCTCCTACGCTCCTATGGGACATGGATTATAGGTGGGGTATTCGTTATCCTTGCTCTCACCCAAGGATTGTTTACCCAATACACGCCGCGAATCATCAGATTTCTGGCCGGATCAGAAGTAACCACGCTAATACAGTCACTACCAGAACCCTCCTGGCAGCAAGCCTACGCGGGATGGATAAAGAACCTTACCCAAATTCTTACCGTAATCCTGGTTGCAATGAACTCTTTTCGTTGCAGCGTGCTTACCGGCAATGGTGACATTCCTTTTATTTTCCCTGGTAGCGTGCAGCGCTCTCACTACCTCATCAGCTTTGCTATCAGCAGCTGGATATCTACCCTATTCCTTGCAGTCTTCAGCGCTACCCTGGCTTGGGCAGGAACATCACTGTTATTCCCAGCCGCTAATCCCGCCCCGATCATCTTGGCTAGTTTGGTATGGGCGCTACAAATCATTCTCATTCACGCAACACAAACGGTCGCAGCCACTTTTAAACCAGGCATCGGCATACCCCTTGCGGCCGGATTTGGAGCCTACCTACTAATAACGATGTCAGCGATATTTATCCAGGAGGGCAACAAAACTCCCCTTGGCCTCGCCCCCATAATCAACAACCTCGCTCAAGACACACTCGAGGCACCTTGGGTCTGGCCAATCACCAGCAGCCTACTGCTAATCATTGCGCTACTTTTCACCGCCACTTACGTATACAACAGAGTAGAACTTAACTAAAAGCCAAACACGGGCGAGAAAAATAGATCCAACCGAAAAATAGAAATAGAACCACCATCGCGAGCACGGGAGCGAACGCCACCTATCATCCGTTAGCTAGTTAAACCCCAAAACCCTATGCGAACAGGGAAAACATCACGCTAGGTAACGCAAAACCCAAACCCGCTAACGCAGGCGATTTTTCACCCCCCCCTAAGCGATACTCGCTAACGCAAAAGGGTACTTATCAAATCCGACGTCTAAGTGGATGTTTGGACGTCGGATTTGATAAGGGTCTCGCTGGCTGCTCACCCGTGTTTACTAGGGTTTTTGTGCTTTCTGAGCGAGGTTGTCCCGCCCAGAGCCCTCGATTAAACGGTTTCACTGGCGTATCACCGCGAGCCTGTCGTCCTTGCTGTCGTGGCTGAGGGGGGGGCGCCCGGCGGGTTGCGTTGGTGTGTTCGGAGTCAGGGGTCTACATCTCCAAGAAAACATGAACATACCTGGGTCTACCGCAAGTACAAGTGACATTCTTATACAAACTAGGGCCTCGCCGCCCTGACCGCTGTTTCAGACTCTATTAGTGTGCCGTCACTGCAGTGTTCTTGTTGTTGTGGCGGAGCACGGCAGTAATGGACCCTCCACAGCTGTTCCACCTCTTGATGTTTAGCACGCCGACACTGTAGTGGGAGGCGATACAACGATACGACCGACTTAACATCATTTCCAGCAGGTATCAGCGCAGTCTGGCAGGCATGTCTATTAGGGCAGGCGTTTTGTGATCCATTCGAGGATGCGTATTTGAGAAGACGTTGCTCCAGACCACGTGCCGGCATGATCGGCACCCGGGCGGATTTCCAACTCTATGTGCGATCCAGTTTCGCGCATACGGTCAACCCATTCTAAAGCATGTCGGTTATTGACTTTGTTATCCAGTTCATTGAGAGCTAAAAAGGCGTCTGGCATCCTAACGGGAGGAACGTTTTCAAGCGGCGAGTAGCCCGCAATATACTTCCTAATATTGAGATCAGAAATGGGGTTACCGTACTCTTTCCAATCAGTAATAGTCAGCGGTTCATCGGGGTCCATGAGAGCACGAAGCGGCGAGACGAACGGAGCGACCAGTATGAGACTATCGAAAAGATCAGGCGACATATTCGCGGCTGCTGCTACCAACAACCCCCCGGCACTAGCCCCTAGCGCAAACAATTTATAGTCTGGGTTTAGACTAGTTCCGTTGGTCTTAATATATTCACAGACATCAAGAAAATCCCCGATAGAGTCAAGTTTATGCAACCTCGTTCCCTGTTGGTGCCACTGAACACCAAATTCTCCGCCGCCTCGAACGTGCGCGAGTGCGATATCAACGCCGCGTTCAAGCATCATTGCGTACAGTGGATTGAAGCTACGGGGTAATGACCGTCCATAGGCTCCGTAACCGACAACTAGGCAACCCTTTGCCGGCTGCATACTAGCGCTCGACGAGGCCATTGTTAACCCTGCGGACGAGTTGCCATCCAAGCGACTTAGAGTGCGAACGACGCCGTATCTACTCTCCTTCATTTTTGGTAGTACATCAAAAAGATAGGAGGATGGAGATTGGCGATTACACAATCTTCTGTTGAGGGGGATTCGCAACAGCTCCGGTGGTGCGACTAAGCTCGAAATAGCTATATCGACATAAGGCTGCCACCAGTCCATCGGGCGCATTAGCGCTGAATTCACATGCGATGGCAGGTGAAGAGTCGATCGAACCTCCAAAGTTATTCCACCATTACCGCAGTATGTGTAAGAAAAGACAACTACATCTACAGAAAGCCCATCGGGGAGGAAGGCGACAAGGCTTTCTTTTCCTAGGTAAACCGAGGTCGCACACGTCAAAGACCGGTTCGCTTCTCCGTTAAATGAGCACCTTACCCCTATGGCACGTCCGTCGTTGAGCCTAAAACTACTCAGGTAGCCCCCAGAGGCCGCACCACTGTGCTCGATGAGAAATGCGAAGTCTATCCCTTCGCACTCTAAATGCTCGAATGTATAATGTTTGGAAGCTAATCCTGTCGCAACTTCGATGCCGGAGTGTATCTGGGTAGTATCGAGATCAATGAGAGTAAACACGCGACGCGAGCTAGATGTATGTATTACTTTCAGAAATCTTTGTGATGGGGTGCGGCTTACGCTGAGGTTGTCGCCGCTATGTCCGGCAAAAAGACATATTGGATGCTGCGCTTTACGGCTATCAGCTATAATGGCCCACAGTGATTTAGAATGATGTGACGAGGAGGGGCAGGTGAAGTAAATTCCTTCACCGTTTTTCGACAGATATATTCGGTCTAGCATCCATCCGCGAAGAGATTTGCTGAAAACTATGCGCTGAGACTTAGCCTCACGAACATCAAGTCGAATTATATCGTCAGATGGTGAACGTGTAGCCGAACAGGTATAGTTGCCGTCCCTTGAAATATCTTGACTTATGACTTCTGAGTATTCCGTTTGATTATGGTGAAACACAGGATGTGCAGAGGGGCGCAACCGCTGCATGTTGTGCTCATCAAGATCCCAGTCGTCCGGATCGCTGATCGGAACGCGCATTAAGAGACCAGTGGCGCTATCCGAGTAGTACCACCATTCTCCGTGTCTCGCCCATTTGGTTTGTGCCGCCGTATTAGTGAGGGCAGCAAGATTCTCGAACTGGCTAATCAGAGTTGGCTTCATGGGGGCTGTTCCCGTTGTTCAGCATGTTGAGGGTCTCAAAGACCTCACGGGGTGAAGGATGTTCCAATATGCTGTTAACGCGGCCGTCGTAGAGCACCAACACCCGATCTGACTGTGCCGCGAGTTCAATGTCATGTGTCACGATCACCACTGTGGAGCCCGCACGAGCTGCTTCTCGAAGGAGATTGGCAATGACTTTGCTGGCTTGAGAATCGAGTGCGCCAGTGGGTTCATCTGCAAAAACAATTTTCGATTGATTGAAAAGAATACGAGCAACTGCAACACGTTGCTGTTCGCCCCCTGAGAGGGTCTGCGGTTTCGCGTTGATTTGATTCGATAGGCCGAGTTTATTTAGCAGTGCTTTCGCGGCAGCGGGATCAGCGTCAGCGCCCGACAACTGGGCAGGTAACATCACATTCTCAATCGACGTCAAAGACTGAATGAGGTTGTAATCTTGGAAGACGAAACCGACGTTATCGCGCCTCAGCCGCGAGATATCTGGAAGGCTTAGCTGGGTAATATCGACACCACAAAGCTCAACTTTGCCATCATCGCACGACTCAAGTCCGGAAAGACAGTACAGTAAGGTACTCTTACCACTACCTGAGGGTCCCACAACAGAAACCAACTCGCCGTCACACGCCTGGAAGGACACATCCTGAAGAACCTGCCTTGTTAGCCCCTCACGCCCTGGGACGACATAACTCTTATTGAGACTCTGACAACACACCCGAGCCGTTGTTTCTCGTGTCATGATTTCATCACCTTTCATCTCGCGATCTAAATTACCCGCGATCCCCTACTTGATATCTCCCGACTGAACATAATCAAGCCTGCGATGTGTAGACAATGAGCTCACTAAGAAAATTCCCAGTCCAAGCAGCGCTAATACGAACGGAGTCAGACTAGGCCATATGAAACTTGCGTCAGGAATCGGGCCGTATCGGACAGCGAGATAGAAACCCAATCCGTTGACGAAATACACCATGAGCGAAATCAGCAATGCAGTCCCTACAAGCATGACTGACTCAAAAACCAATTTAGAATAAAGTTGCCTTTTGGTTGCCCCTAGGACGAACAGCATACTTGCGTCCCTGCGCTTCTTAGCGCCGGTGCCAATGGCGATTCCTCCGGCATTTATCAAAGAAATGAGAACCGGAAGACCGAGGAGCTGCACAAGACCACCGATGTCGATTCCCTTTCCAGCAAAGGCAACACCAAACGCTCTCGCCGCATCCTGTGCCTGCCCAACATAACCAAAGACTCCGGTTACCAGGACAAGGGAGACTGTCAACGGAATGACAAGAGCAGTTGAAATCTCTAAGTCATGTTCGGACTGGCGGCTGGCCAAAAACCAAGACTTTGACCATCGTTTGGGCACAACTGCCGTCCACACACGCAGGAAGCGACCGACAAAATACTTGCCTACTGAACCCACAAGCACAGCATATGCCAACGCCGTTCCCAAATAAATAAAAGTCGTCTTCTGCGTTATATCGGTAATACTGCTGTGGGGTGACGTGCGATTCGCCAAGAAGAGAAGATATCCAATAAGGTACAGCGCAAGTCCTCCGACTAACCAACTGCCCCAGCTAAATCGCCGCACCGCCACAGAATCAGATTTCAGCACCAATACAGGTCGGACATTCGCAGCTTGCCGACCTGCCTTCATGCCACCCAAAACCGCAGTGACGCTAAGGGCAAAGACAACAATAGGAAACACCGCAAGCGGCGGAACACCTAGCGTCAGCGCATAAGGCATATCCGCAGCGTGTAACACAAGTCTCCAGATGGGCCAAAGCCCGAAAGCGCCAGCTGCGCCGACAAGTGTACCCACCGCAGTAGCAATCGAAATCTCAACCAGCGCAACGATCTTAGCCTGCTGCTCACTAACCCCAGCAAGTCGCCAGACGACAATATCCCTGCGCTGTAGCGTGACTGCAACTCGTGAACTGGATGAGATCGCAAATACCGAAACCAGGATTAACAGCACAATACCGGTAGAACCGGATTCAACGTAAGCCTGTCCGATCTGACCATCAAACTCGCTCCCTCGGACCAGGCTGCCGATGTAAAATGACACGCCCATGGCGGTAAAGGCTGATGTAAACGCGAGTGCTATCCAGGGAGCGAGATCTTTGGCTAGTTCTTTGCGAGCAAGTCGAACAAGGGGCCAATCTGTGCTCCGCATTTTCCGAAAACATAGACGAGTATGCACGCTAAACCCCACTCCCCACGTTGATATACATCAATATACCCGCAATTCCTATCAAACTAACCACCCACCTGAGTCAATTGTCGGTAGAGGGAGCAACGGCTGCGGACGGCCTCAAGCGATCCTGAGTCCACCAGTCGCCCCTTGTCGAAAACAATGACATTATCCGCTGCTTCAATCAGCGCGGGTCGATGAGCGATCATAAGTACCGTTTTATTCATTACGTAACCTTTAAGAAAGGAGGCTATCTTTTTCTGAGCAATCTCGTCGACGTTGGACGTCGACTCATCAAGTAGCAATATATCTTTATCGGAAAGCAGCGTGCGAGCCAATGCAAGCCGCTGCCTTTCGCCTCCGCTTAACAAAACGCCATGCTCGCCGACATACGCATCTATGTCGCGGCCAAGATCATCTGCCAGATGATCCAGTCCAACTACTTCGAGTGCTCTCGCACATTCCTCTCGTGTTACCTTGGAAAGTCCGAGACAGAGGTTGTCCTGAACAGTGCCAGATAGAAGGGGTGCATTTTGCTCGACGTACGCAAAATGCGATCGAACTTCTTCTATTGTCATTGAAGTTAATGGCTGACCCATTATGTAGATCTGCCCATACCTTAAGGGATAGAAGCATTCCAAAAGGGAAAAAACGGTACTCTTGCCAGCTCCGGATGGGCCGATAATCGCTGTGATCTTGTTCCGCGCTACGTCAAGGCTGACTCCGTTTAGTGCCCAGGAAATCTCGGAGTTGCGAGGTCTTTCTGCACCATCAGCGACTGCATCGTAAGTAAAACTCACGCCCCGCATAGATATCACGGCGTCAGGATTCTCTATTGAGTCTGTTGCTTGGAGTTTTGTGCATGTTTGTCTTGCTGTCTCGCGAGGTATTTCTTCAATGCAGGATAGCCTTTGATAGGCGCCCGCAGCCCGAAATAAACTTGTCAATGTCGGGCCTATAGAGGCGACAGGCATGAACATCATCATCATATAAAGGAGGAAAGTCACTAGCGCCGAGGCGGAAAGAGAGCGAGTGACGGGAATCGAACCCGCATGACCAGCTTGGAAGGCTGGGGCTCTACCATTGAGCTACACTCGCAACTGGCTTTCGCTTCGAGTTAACGGAAGCCGCGAAAAACAGTGTAACCTATAGAAGGTCAGAAAATAAAACTGACGGGGCGTGGCGCAGCTTGGTAGCGCACCTGCTTTGGGAGCAGGGAGTCGCAGGTTCAAATCCTGTCGCCCCGACTCTGTGATCTCCCGAGACATATGTCCGCATATGTCGCGGGATTTTTTGGGTTTTTGGGGTGGGTGTTTCGGGTCAT
>NZ_JAKNHJ010000014.1 GCF_022133705.1 Varibaculum cambriense | reverse complement strand
ACCCCGTAAAATATCTCACCACCCAGCACAAACACCTAGACCAAGAAAAACTGTCCCAAACACAGCCAAACCCGCCCGCCCCGCCCGAATACGACACCGCCATCGACTACAACCCGGCCTACCAAGACGGATCCCTACACATCCGCAAAGGCTGGGCAGGACACTAAACCAACCCGACACGCCCGAAAAATACACACAATTTGGGTATTAACCCAGAATTTGGAAAACGTCGCTACGTTTTCCAAATTCTTATGCCCACCGCGCCCACTCGGATAAAACCTAGCCCCCGCACCTCGGGTTCAAAGTTCGTGAAGGCATGTGCAAACCCCTAAAACCCCTAGTCAAACCAAGAAAAACAGCGATTCTGTACACACAATTTGGGTATTAACCCCGATTCTTCGGCGCGAGGGATCTTTCATCCTCCTGATCAGCGCGTATGTAGTGATAAGTCTGGACGCCAAGATGCTCGCGAGGGGAGAGGTACCGCTGGCGCGAGAGTGCCGTAAGGTACGCACTGAGCGTGCAGGGGCGGATTTATGCCGCAGGGTAGGCTTCGGGCACTAAATCCGTGAAAATGCCAGAGCATTTTCCGGATTTCGGGGCGCGAGGCAAAATCCGCCCCTGTGCGCGGACGACTACCGGAGGAAAAACTTCGCCCCCCGCGTACCTCCAACTATCAGGCTTTACGGAATACCTCCTCGTAGCTGGTATCTGGCAGGGAATTCGGGTGAGGCGGGTTAGCGACTATGATTGAAGCGATCATGACCCATTGTCGACAAAGGGGAGATCCTTGCGTAATCGTCTTTTAGCCATACTGGCGGTTGCCGGTTTGGTATTAGCTGGCTGTTCCAGCACTAATTCTTCCAGTAATAAATCGGAGCGAGTGCTCACGATCGGGGTGCATGCCACGCCCTCGACTTTAGATCCTTCGCATAACGATGCGGCAGCGATCACCTATGCGCTGCTCTATAACGTGTATGAAACTCTGTTGCGGGTAGACGGTAAAGGCAAGATCGTGCCGTTGCTGGCGAAGAGCTACGAGGTTTCGCCGGATAGGAAGACCTACACGTTTACTTTGAAGGACGCGAAGTTCGCTTCCGGCGCTCCCGTCAATGGGGCAGCAGTCGCGAAAAGCTTTAACTACCTCCTCAACGATAAGACCGTTAGCCCCACGCGCAAACAAGAGATGGAAGCCCTGAAGGCGGTTAAGGATATCGGGGGAAACAAAGTCCAGTTTGAGCTTTCCCACCCCTCGAATGCGTGGCTGTATTACATGAGTTCTACCGCTGGGATTATTTACGATCCGCAGGCGCTTGATAAGGGAGACTTAGCTACTAAACCAGCTGGTTCTGGCCCTTACACCTTGAAAGAGTGGCGGCAGGGGGAAGAAATCCAGTTAGCCACTAACCAAAAGTATTGGGGAGATAAACCCAAGGTCAAGGGAGCTACTTTCCGTTATTTCTCTGACCCTAATGCTATGAATACCGCGATGCTGTCTGGCTCGCTCGATATTATTTCTAACTTGGCTGCCCCCCAGGCGCTTGATAAATTCACTGGTGATTCCCGGTTTAAGGTGCTAGAGGGACATACTAACGGTGAAGTAGTGATGGGCATGAACCAGCAGCGCGAAGCCCTCAAAGATAAGCGAGTGCGCCAAGCTATAAACTATGCCCTTGACCGTAAAGCGGTGCGGGACGCCGTGTGGGCAGGCAAAGGTCTGATGATCGGATCGATGGTACCCCCCACGGATCCCTGGTATGAAGATCTGGCGACTGCCTACCCGGTAGATCGGGAAAAAGCTAAGAAATTACTGGTAGAGGCGGGATATGGAGACGGGCTCACCTTAAAAATGCGGATTCCGACTTTGCCCTATGCTTCGGGTGCTGCCACTCATATCAAGAGTCAGCTCTCCAAAGTGGGGATTACCTTGGAGATTGAGCAGCTAGAGTTCCCGGCGCGTTGGATTGATGAAGTGATGGTCAAATCTAACTACGACCTGACTATTGTTGCCCATATGGAGCCGCGCGATATTTCCCGCTTCACCAACACTGACTATTATTGGCATTACGATTCCGAGCAGTTCCGGGATTTGTATCAAAAAGCAGATCAAGGTTCCCCGGAAGAACAGGTCAAATACATGAAGCAGGCTGCAAAGGTACTATCTGACGATGCCGCTGCGGGGTTCTTGTGGCTATTGCCTAACCTGATTGTTACCAAGGCAGATATTTCCGGTTTGGCCGCGAATGTAACCGGACTGTCCTTCGATTTGTCTTCCATTAGCTACCAAAGCTGAAATGAAAGCGCCAGCAAAAGCCATCCTTAAACGGATTGTGACCCTATTAGTTAGCCTAATAGTGGCCTCTGTGGTGGTGTTTTTGCTGATAAATCTGCTGCCCGGGGACGTTACCGGTGTCATTTTGGGGGCGAATGCCGACCCGGAGTCGGTGGCGCAACTGCGGGCAGCAATGGGACTAGATCAGCCCCTGATTCTGCGCTATTTTAGCTGGCTATCAGGAATGATTCGCCTAGATCCCGGTACTTCGATTTTCACGGGGCAGGCAATCTCCGAGCAGCTTCCTCACCGCCTCGAGGCCACATTTTCATTGGTCTTTGCCGGGATGCTGTTGGCATTGCTGCTGGCCATTCCCCTGGGAATGGTGGGGGCGCTGTGGCGAAACCGCAAGAGCGGGATCGTGGTTTCCGCCCTCAGCCAGCTGGGAATGGCGGTTCCGGCTTTCTTGGCGGGCATGCTACTAACCATAGTTTTTGCAGTGAAACTGCAAGTTTTACCAGCTAACGGTTATGTTTCGTTTCGAGAATCTCCCCTGGCATGGGCACGCTATTTATGCTTACCGGCGCTTTCGATAGCGATAGTGCAAGGAGCGGTACTAACCCGTTACACTCGCTCGGCTTTTATCGAAGTAATCAAGCAGGATTATTTCCGTACGGCGAGGGCGATTGGTTGGCGTTTTCCGGGAGCATTACTGCGTCACGGGGTGAGGAACGCATCGTTACAGGTAATCACGGTTCTGGGATTACAACTATCCACCCTGCTGGTAGGGGCGATTGTAGTCGAGCAGGTGTTTGCAATCCCCGGCTTGGGCACCTATCTGATCGCGGCAGTCGGGCAGCGAGATTTAACCGTGGTGCAAGCGGTGGTAATGCTGCTAGTAGCGGCAGTATTGGTAATTAATGCCCTGGTAGATATGGTTTACCAGTTACTGGATCCTCGAATCCGGCAGGGGGTGGAACGGTGAAGACCGATCAGAAAATATCGCTGCGCCGCCACCCCAGCCTGTGGATGGGAATCGCCCTCGTGAGCCTGATAGTGCTGATGGGAATCGTGTCCTTCCTTTATTTGCCTTTCGATCCTACGGAAGTGAGTGAACAGCGCTTAAGCGCGCCCTCCGCAACCCATATTTTCGGTACTGATGATTTTGGCCGCGACGTATTTTCCAGGATGCTCTCGGGAGCCGGAATCTGCCTGTTAGTGGGGATAGTGTCGGTCAGTATTGGAGCCTTGATCGGGGTTCCGCTGGGTGTTTATGCGGCGCAGCGCGGAGGCTGGCCAGCTAAGATTATTGAACGCGGCCTCGATATTCTTTACGCTTTCCCCGCCTTGCTCCTGGCGATTCTGTTGGCAGCGGCGCGCGGATCCGGGTCTACTTGGACCGCCATGGTGGCGATCGGGATCGCCTCGATTCCCGCTTTTGCCCGTAACGTGCGGGCAGCTACCTTGGGGGTAATGTCGCAGGACTATATGGTGGCGGCCAGGGCAGCAGGTACCCCCCGGTATCGCTCAACTATCACCCATGTTTTACCCAATATTATGCCGACGATAATCGTGCAGGCCTCGGTGAGTTTCGCCCTCGCGATTTTGGCGGAGGCCGCCCTATCCTATCTGGGGTTAGGGACTCGCCCGGATACTCCCACCTGGGGGTTAATGTTATTTGAAGCCCAAAAATCACTGTTGGTTACCCCGCAGTTGGCGCTGTGGCCGGCGCTGGGGATCGCCCTGACTGTCCTGGGGTTCAACCTATTAGGGGATGGGCTGCGTGAAGTACTGGATCCGCGACTTCGGGAGCGGCAATGAAGGGACTAAAAGTAAATAACCTGCAGGTGTCGTTTCGCGACCGCCAGGCAGTAAATGGAATCAGTTTTGAAATCCCGCCCGGGGCACGAGTGGGGCTGATTGGAGAATCTGGTTCCGGTAAATCGGTGACCGCCCTATCGCTTATGGGTCTGCTTGATGAGGGAGCGCGAGTTTCCGGTTCGATTTGTCTTGATGGCGAAGAACTCTTATCGCAGACTGATAGACAGTTGGCACAGTTGCGGGGCGAGAAAATCGGGATGATTTTTCAAGAACCCATGACCGCCCTCGATCCCACGATGCGGGTTGGTAAACAGGTGGCTGAGGTTTTAGCGCTACATCAACGCGGCAAACAGGGAAAACGCAAGGAAGTAATAAAAATGCTGAAGAGGGTGGGTCTGCCCGATCCGGAGCAAAGCGCTAATGCTTTCCCTCATCAGCTGTCTGGAGGGCAGCGACAACGAGTCATGATGGCGATGGCGCTGATAAATGCCCCCCAGCTGTTGATTTGCGATGAACCCACCACTGCTTTGGACGTGACTGTGCAGGCGAAAGTGCTACGGCTTTTAGATAAAGAACTATCTGGTAGCGCTGCGGCCTGTCTGTTTATTAGCCACGATTTAGCGGTGGTTAACCAGATATGTGACTATCTGCTGGTGATGTATCAGGGGCAAATCGTAGAACGCGGCCCCCTGCGGCAACTGCTTGAACAACCTAAACATCCCTATACTCGCGGCCTACTGGCAACCGCCGATATTGCGGCAGTAGCACCCGGCCAGCGTCTGCCGATCCTGAGCGATTTCTTTAGGGGGAGCGATGAGTGAGCAACCAATTTTCCTTGCCCAAGATTTAGTGAAAATCTATCCGCGCTCTAATGGCCAGGTAAACGCGGTAGCGGGCGTAAACCTGGAAATTCATGCCGGAGAACGGCTGGGAATCGTGGGGGAATCTGGATCCGGAAAATCTACCCTCGTGCGGATGCTATGCGCTCTTTCCCGTCCTACCAGCGGGCAAATCTGGTTCGCGGGGCAAAAGATTACGGGATTAAAAGAAAAGCAGTTGGGAAATCTGCGTTCGCGGGTACAGATCGTGTTTCAAGACCCGCTCAGTTCCCTAGATCCCAGGATGCGGGTGGGAAAGATTATTACCGAACCCTTGCGTTCTCCCTGGGTGCGCGGACGGGAAGGGGTGCCTACCGATACCTCGGCGCGTTTAGAAGAAGTGCTGACCGAAGTCGGTTTAAACAGCGAGGACGCCCTCAAATATCCTCACCAATTTTCAGGAGGACAGCGTCAAAGGATTGCTTTGGCGCGCGCCCTTGTGGCCCGTCCTGAGGTGCTAATAGCTGATGAAGCGGTCTCGGCACTAGACGTTTCGGTAAGAGCACAGGTACTGAACCTGATCATGCAGATCGCCCAGCGAGATAACTTGACTTTACTGTTTGTCAGTCACGACCTGGCGGTGGTGCGCCACCTATGTCAGCGGGTAGTGGTCATGCGCGCAGGAAAAATCGTGGAAGCCGGCTCCGTTGAGCGGGTATTTTCGGATCCGCAACAAGATTACACTCGCGAACTGATCGCGGCTGCCCCCCGCTTACCCTTAAAGCGCCCCCTGGGCAGCGCTGAAAATCTATAGCTAAAATCCTGATCTAGCGCCAGAATCGGCGCGTTATCCCCAGTTTTGATCACTTTGGTGCTATTCGGGATGTGAAACCATATAATGGGAGACTGAACAAATGATTCAGCCCGACAATTACTGGCTGAATTTTGCAGATTCCGCGCCATAAACCATGGTCAAGAAGATAAAGGGGCAGCGCATGAAGTTCGTAGTCGAGCGCGACGTTTTCGAGGACGCGATCAGTTGGACCGCCCGCACTTTGCCGGCACGTCCAGCAGTGGCAGTACTAGGTGGGGTGTGGATGAGCGCCAAGGCGGGTATCGTAACTCTCTCCAGCTTCGACTATGAAGTTTCTTCCCGGAACCAATTTGAGGCCGACATCGAATCGGAGGGCGAGGTTCTGGTTTCTGGAAAAATGGTGGCGAACATTTGTAAGCAACTCCCCAAGAAACCAGTAACTGTCGAGATGGAGGGGGGCAAAGTGATTATTTCTTGCGGCGCCTCCAGTTTCCAGCTGGCAGTAATGCCCCTCGATGACTATCCGGCACTGCCCCAAGTCCCCGAAGCGGTCGGAGAGGTAGACTCGGGCGAGTTTGCCCGGGCGGTTGCGCAAGTATCCCGCGCGGCCTCCTCTGATGAGGCTTTACCCCTATTGGCAACTGTTCGGATGGAGCTATCAGATTCCCACCTGAACTTGATGGCTACTGACCGGTACCGCCTGGCAGTACGGCAAATGGATTGGCAACCGAAACAAACCGATTTTTCTGCCGATGCCCTGGTGAAGTCGCGGATCCTTTCCGAAATGGCCAAAGCGCTGTCTGGTTCCGGCGAGATTCACCTAGGTCTGGAGAATTCTTCCGAAGGGGGCGCGATTATTGCTCTCGAGGCCGGAGGACGCAAGATTACCTCTCAGCTAACGGAAGGTGATTATCCCCCGGTGACCAGTCTCTTCCCTAAAGAAGCACCCATTAAAGCGGTTATTCGTCGCGAAGAACTAGAACAGGCCATCAAGCGCGTTTCTTTGGTTACCGATCGCAGCGCCCAGATCCGCATGAATTTTGCGGACGGTAATCTCACTTTAGAGGCTGGCCAGGGTAATGACGCACAGGCTCATGAAGAAATGACCTGCACCTTTATTGCTGATGAACCGATGATGATCGTCTTTGACTCCCAGTATTTATTGGATGGTTTAGGAGCCTTGGATTCCGACTATGTGCGCATGTCCTTTACCCATCCCACCAAACCGGCGGTAATCACCGGGCAGGAAGAAATAGATGGGGATGACTCCCAAGATTTCCGCTACCTGTTGATGCCGATTCGCTATTCATCCTAAAGGACAGGGCAGAGCGCACCCCCGGCTATGTATATTTCTCGTATTGCTCTTGATGATTACCGTAGTTTTCATCAGTGTGTGGTGGAGTTATCGCCGGGGGTAAATATCCTGGTTGGTCCGAATGGGCAAGGTAAAACCAATTTTGTAGAGGCGATTGGATATTTAACTAACTTCCATTCCCATCGCGCTAGCGCTGATAGTGCCCTGGTTCGGTTTGCCCCCCAGTCGGCGGCGTTGGCCCAGCGCGAAAGCTCGCAAATCACAGCCGACCAGGATGAAGATTTAGAAGTCCCGGAGACCGCGGCGGGTAATACCGTTGATACTGGCACTTCCGCGGCAGCAGTTATTCGGGTGAAAGCTCATTTGCAAGAGCGAGAAGTATTGCTTGACCTGGAGATCGGATCTGGGAGGGCGAATCGGGCGCGCCTAGCCCGCAGCCCGGTTCCTATAAAACAAGTGCGCGGCCTGGTGGCTACCACTATGTTCGCACCGGAAGATTTAGATATTTTGCAGGGTGACCCCGCAGCTAGGCGCCGTTTTCTAGATGATTTGCTGGTGCAATTATGGCCGGTAGAGGCCGGTACTATCACTCAGCATCAAAAGATTTTGCGCCAACGCGGAGCCTTGTTAAAACAAGCGGCGAAAAAGAAGCGTCGCGGGGCAGACCTTTCGTTAGAACTGTCCACGCTTGATGTTTGGAATAACCAATTATCCCAGGTGGGAGCGCGTCTTATCGCAGGCAGAGTTCGGGCTTTGCAGGCGCTTGCCCCCTATGCGGCGCAGGCCTATTTGCTGGTGCTCGGGGAAGAACACTTGGCGAACTCCTCGCAAACTTTGGGACTGTCTTACCTGCCGTCTTTTAATCCGCCCGCTGATCTGGCAGATCCTCAGGCGGTAGCCAGTGCCTTACAGGAGACTTTCGCGGCTCGCCGCCAAGAAGAACTTACTCGCGGAGTAAATTTGGCAGGTGCGCACCGTGACGATATGGCGTTGATGCTGGATGCTTTGCCAGTGAAAGGCTTTGCTTCTCACGGGGAAACTTGGAGCGCTGCCCTGGCTTTACGTCTGGGACAGTTCGAGCTGTTACGGCAGGTGGGGGAAACTCCGATTTTGATTCTGGATGACGTATTCGCGGAGCTAGACCCTTCCCGACGAGCCGCTCTCCTGGATTTTATGGATCGCGCTGATCAGGTACTAATTACCGCTACCAACCGCAAGGACTTGCCTGCCGAAATCAAAGGACAATTCTTTGAAGTTTTACGCGGAGGCCAAGGAACCCGGATTCAAGCCGCACCCCTGCCCGAGCAGGAGAATGGTAATGCGGACTCGGAAAATGACTGGGGGGATGCTTCGTGAGTGAGCAGCCTCAGGAAAACCCCACCTACACCCAACGCATGCTGCGGGCGGCTCAAGAGCATGCTTTTTCGCAGGGTTTGATCCGCATGTCTGCCAGCGAGCTGCGGCGCTTTCGGGGAAGACGAAACTGGGATGGGCTCGCTACCTCCCCTATGGCCGAGGACGCATCCGCCACCGAGTTTGGGGAGATTTCTTTAGGAAGAGTTAAAGCTATCAATGACAGCTACGCCCGCCAGCAGGTTCCGGGATTAGCGCAATTGCAGCCCTCTCCCGGACTTGCGGGAGCAGGAAATGGTGGCAGATGGTCACGCCGAGAACCACGCAGCTTAGGTACGGTTTGGAAAACTTATGTGCGAAATTTTGGGCTCGGGAAGCTACTTGATGAAGGCAAACTAAAAGCCGATTGGGAACAAATAGTTGGCCCTCAGGTAGCCCAACACGCCCAAATTGAATCTATTAAAGATGGAGACGTGATTTTGCGTTGCGACTCTACCCGTTGGGCCAGCGAGCTACGCAATCTGACTCCCCAATTAATGGGGCTGATCGAAGATCATGCGGGGGCAGTAGTGATCAAACGGTTGATTGTGCTAGGTCCGAAGGCGCCCTCGTGGAAATATGGGCCGCGTTCGGTAAAAGGGCGCGGTCCGCGCGATACCTATGGTTGATTTAGGTCCGCCTCCCGGAAGTGTTACCGACAGGTGGCAGGTAGGATCCGCAGCGAGCGGGGGAAACCCCTACACCTTGGCCGGAACTGATTACGAACGCTACCGTCCCACCTATCCGCCGCTCGCGGTAGACACGGTGCTTTCTGGGTTAAAAAACCCGACAATACTTGACGTTGGGGCTGGTAGCGGCAAATTTACGCGGGCGTTAGCTGCGCGGGGAGTAACGGTTAGCGCTCTAGAGCCCGCGGCAGCTATGCGGGAAATGTTCCGCGAATCCCTCCCCCAAATCCCGCTATATGCGGGCAAAGCCGAGGACGTGGCCGAATTATTTGCGCCCGGAACCTTCGATGCGTTGTGCTTTGCACAATGTTGGCACTGGGTCGAGAAGGAGGCAGCCTGCACGGCCGCAGCTAAAGTACTTAAACCCGGCGGGCGGCTAGTTATTATCTATAACCAAATGAATGTGTCTTTTCCCTGGGTAAAGCGGCTTTCTAGGGTGATGCGTTCGGGGGATGTGCATCATCCTGACCGGATACCTCCATTGGGGAAGTGGTTCGAAAAACCGCAGTTACAGCTGTTCCAATGGGGGATGTCGCTGCCGGTAGCTGCCCTGTTCACCTTGGCGAAAACCCGGTCATCCTATCTGCGAGCCAGCGTAAACGGAAAGCGGCATCTGCAGGCTAATCTGCGTTCTTATTTATTTGATGACTTGGCATTAACCCCTTCGCAAACCGTAACTTTGCCTTATTACACCCTGGTGTGGGTTGCCCCGGTGGCTAATTAGATATCTGCCTTATTGCAGGTAGAGGCGGTTCAGCTGCTTAGTTTCGAGGACCTGAAACAATGTTCACCAAAAATTAACGCTGGCTTCAGAGAGGCGTTAACTTCTTGCTTTACGTTGCAAGTGTCAATGAAAGATCAAGAAGAATTGAAGGAAAGATATGCGTAAGAGCATTAAATCTTTAGCTGTAATAGCTGGTTTAGCCCTTTCAGCAACTAGCTTGGCCGCCTGTGGCTCTGATAACGCCACGGGGACAGCTGAAAATACCCAGAAAGTAGAGAGCACCGATATTTCTGGCAAGCTGGCAGGTGCGGGCGCGTCCTCCCAAAAAAGTGCAGTTGAAGCCTGGAAAGCCGGGTTTGCGGATGTAGCTAAAAATGTGGAAGTGACCTATGACCCGACTGGTTCCGGAGCGGGGGTTACTACCTTCCTACAGGGAGGCGTAGCCTTCGCGGGCACTGACGAGGCGCTTTCCAGCGAAGAGGTCGATAAATCCGCTGCGGTTTGTAAAGACTCCAAGGCGATTAACCTGCCGGTTTATGTATCTCCAGTGGTTGTTGCTTTCAACCTGGAGGGAATCAAGACGCTGAACATGAAACCGGAAACTATCGCCAAGATTTTCCGGGGAGAAATCACCAAGTGGAATGATCCGGCCATCGCCGCAGATAATGCGGATGCGAAACTTCCTGACTCCAAGATCGTGGCGATTCACCGCGCTGACCAGTCAGGTACCACCGAGAACTTTACCGATTACCTGCACGCGGCAGCTCCTAGCGCTTGGCCGGATGATCCTTCCAAGGATTGGCCGGTAGCAGGGGGCGAATCTGGAGATAAAACTGCTGGAGTAGTAGATAACCTGAAGAAAACTGAAGGTGCGATCGGTTATATCGATGCCTCGCAAGCCGGTGACTTTGGAACTGCGGCGCTCCAGGCCGGAGACGGTTTCGTGGAATACTCTGCCGAAGCAGCTGCCAAGATCGTTGAAAGTGCCGAAGTTGAGGAAGGGCGGGAAAAGAACGACCTGGCTTTGAACCTCAACCGGACCCCAGATGATCCCGAAGCCTACCCGCTGGTACTGGTTTCCTACTACGCGGTTTGCCCGCAGTACAAGGATGCCAACACCGCCAAAATGGTGAAAGCCTGGGTTAACTATGTGGTATCCGCTGAGGGACAGCAAAAAGCTGCCGAGGCAGCTGGGTCTGCTCCGCTAGGCGAAGAAATCACCAAGAAGATCACTACCGCTCTCGACGCAATCAAGTAAACCCCCAAGTCTGGGCAATGGTGGCCAGGGGTACCGGAGAAATATCGGTACCCCTGGCCTTAACCACCTGGAGGAAACGTGAGTACAAAAACCCTCCCCGAAACACAAGAATCGAAACAAGCTCCCTCCCGAAAGGGAATTTTCAACTGGGATGGACTGTTTTATCTAGCTACTAAAGGTTCAGCGGTAGTCATTGCCGCCGTCCTAGCCCTGGTAGCGATGTTCCTAACGCTGCAAGCCTGGCCAGCAATCTCTAATCCGGATCTGCGTCTGCGGATGCGCGGACGTACCGAAATGGTTAGCATCTGGGAGTACGTAGCGCCTCAGCTATTTGGAACCGTGCTGGCAGCGGCAGTTGCCCTAGCGATTGCGATGCCGCTTTCTATGGCACTGGCAGTATTTATTAACTTCTATGCTCCTAAGAAAATCTCGGCAATAATCGCCGGATTGGTTGACGTAATGGTAGCGATCCCTTCAGTCGTTTACGGCCTGTGGGGCGGACTGGTGTTACTACCAATCTTGCAGCCGATTATGGAGTTTCTCGCCACCTATTTCGGCTGGTTCCCGTTGTTTTCTGGACCGGTTTCTCCGATTGGACGAGTAATTTTTTCCGCCTCAGTAGTGTTGGCGATTATGGTGATTCCGATTATCACCGCGCTGTGCCGAGAAGTATATGCGCGCGCCCCCGCCCTAGAGATGGAGGCAGCTTTAGCGCTGGGAGCTACCAAGTGGGAAATGATAAAAACCGTGGTCTTACCGTTCGGACGTTCCGGTACAGTCTCAGCGGCGATGATCGGACTCGGCCGGGCTCTAGGAGAAACTATGGCAGTGGCGATGGTACTTTCTCCCGGTGCCTCCTACGTATGGTCGCTGTTTCGGGCGGGAGCGCACTCTACGATTGCCTCCAATATCGCCCTGCAGTTCCCGGAGGCCGATTCCAATATGGCGGCAGCGCTAATCTTCACCGGTCTAGTGCTGTTCGTACTGACATTACTGGTCAATTCGGGTGCACGTTGGTTGGTGGCCCGTAAAGAAAGTGCGGGGAAATAAATGAGGGAAGAAAATCAGAATCAGGGCGACCTGAAGCTAAAGCAAGAATCTATAGGCATCGGCAAAGATGCCGCCAGCACCGGAGCAGTTAGCCGAGGTAAAAACGAAAAGCTTGCGGCTTTATCTTCCTCGGATAATACCTCTGCCCTGCAGGCAGTAATCCTAGAGCGAAAGCTGAAGTATCAGGAAAAACCAGAAAACCCAGAGTCAAAAACGAAGGTACAGCCTGCCCGGATGGGCGGTGATAAAGCGCTAAGTTTTCGCCGCCGGTTCACCAATACCGCGATCGGGGCTTCTATGTGGCTGTGCGGCCTGCTAGTGCTCGCGATTTTGGTTTCGATCGGATATGAACTGATCAGCCGGGGCATTGGGATTATTTCCCCCTACTTCCTGAGCGTGTCGATGAAAGGCGTGTACGGGGGGATGCAGGCTGGCGGGATTTATCACGCGATGGTCGGCACCTTACTGATCACCCTGGTAGCAGCGGTTATTTCTGTTCCCCTGGGGTTGCTGGTAGCCATCTACCTGACCGAATATGCGGGTAACACCAAGTTCGCCAAGCTCACTACCACCCTGGTAGATGTGATGACCGGTATTCCGTCGATTGTTGCCGGCCTGTTCGCGGCGGCGCTATTCACCATAGTGATTGGCCCAGCCTACCGCTCCGGTCTCATGGGGGCAGTTGCCCTCTCGGTGTTAATGATTCCCCTGGTAGTGCGCTCATCTGCCGAAATGTTACGACTGGTACCTAATGATTTGCGGGAAGCATCCTACGCCTTGGGGGTTCCTAAATGGCGCACCGTAGTCTCGATTGTGCTACGTACCTCGGCGGCAGGTTTGGTGACCTCAGTGGTGGTAGCGATCGCCCGTATTGTGGGGGAGACGGCTCCTTTGCTGATTACTGCGGGCATGTTTGACGCCATCAATAGCAATGTGTTTTCCGGTCGCATGGAAACTCTGCCGGTCTATATCTATCAGCAGTACACCTCCACGGTTTCGTGTGCTGCCCACGCGGTGAACTGTAACCCCACTATCAATGTGGATCGCGCCTGGGGTGCGGCCTTGGTGCTGGTATTCGCGGTATTGGTTTTGAATCTGGGAGCCAGGTTCGTAGCCAAAAAACTCTCGATCGGTAAATAGTTAACTCGCCCTCGCCTGGGGCAGGGCTGCAAGAAGCAAAAGCAGATAGGAAAAGAAAATGGCAATCTGTTTAGAGACTAAACATTTAGACGTTTACTACGGAGATTTCAAAGCCGTAGAGGACGTAAATATGACGATTGAAACCCAAACGGTAACTTCGCTGATTGGGCCGTCTGGGTGTGGTAAATCCACGGTGCTGCGCACTTTAAACCGGATGCATGAAGTCACTCCCGGAGGACGCATCGAAGGGGAAGTGCTGCTGAACGGGGACAACCTTTACGGCAAAGATGTCGACCCGGTGGAGGTACGGCGGATGATCGGGATGGTGTTCCAGCGCCCAAACCCCTTCCCCACTATGTCGATTAAGAACAATGTGCTCGCCGGCTTGCACCTAAATCGGGTGAAAATCAGCAAATCCGAGGGCGAGGCGATCGTAGAAGAATCCCTCAAGGGCGCAAACCTGTGGGAAGAAGTCAAGGATCGCCTAGATAAACCGGGCGCTTCCCTCTCAGGTGGCCAGCAGCAACGGCTGTGTATCGCGCGGGCGATTGCGGTTAAACCAGAGGTACTCTTGATGGATGAGCCTTGCTCGGCGCTGGATCCCATCTCCACCTTGGCGATTGAGGATTTGATTGCCCAGTTGAAAGAGACCTACACGATTGTGATTGTTACTCACAATATGCAGCAGGCAGCCCGGATCTCGGATCAGACCGCGTTCTTTAATATCGCCGGGCCGCGCAAACCTGGAAAACTGGTCGAAATCGGACCGACCGAATCCGTTTTCCTCACCCCCCATGAAAAGGTGACCGAAAACTATATTGCGGGGCGTTTTGGTTAGGGAATAGTAGTGGGTTTTAGCGGGCGCCAGCAGACGGCTGCAAACAAGGGCGCGGGTAACGGCATAGAACAGGAAGATGTCTTTTACCTGCTGGAGGTAGAATACTTGTTACCCACGGTAAACGTTTGGTTAACGCAGTCTGCACAATTAGTCTCTCAGATATTGCCCCCTTAATATATGAATTATGGAAAGCCAAAGTGAGCAGCAGCATTGGGATGGCTCTGGCTGGAGAGTTGAAGATCTCTCTACAATCCTTGACGCCCTCCCGGAAGCCTCGGTGGTACTTAATCCCGATAATTCGTTTGCCTATAGCTCACAATTGGCGCGTCTAATTCCTCTTTTCCACAATGGGAAAATCGAATATGAGCAGCTGCTAGAGCAGATTGATAAGGCTCGTGCTACAGGACGAATCGTAGAAAAAGAATACGATCTGGTGCATCCAGATGCCGCCGTTCCCTGGTCAGTTAGAGTGCGGGTGGCTCCCATATCTTTGCGGCACACCCTGGTGTTACTAGAGGATCGCACCCGCGTCCTCCAAGCTGATGCTACCCGGCGCGAATTCGTAGTTAACGCTTCCCATGAACTAAAAACCCCGGTGGGAGCGATTTCCTTGCTGGCGGAAACGATCCACGACAATGCCGATGATGTGCAGGCAGTGGAAACTTTTTCAACTCAGCTAGTTAAAGAATCGCGTCGACTCACCAAACTGGTGTACGAAATTATTTCCTTAGCGCGCTTGCAAGATGGGCGTTTGCCCTCTAAACCGCGTTCCATGTTGGCAATCGAAGCTATTAACGATGCTCTCGACCAGGTGACTACCGCCGCGGAAGACGCAAATATTACAGTGAATACCCATTTCCCGCAGGGTGAAGATATTTTGGTCTATGCCGATTTGGAACTGCTGACTTCCGCCCTGCAAAACCTGTTGGAAAACGCGATTCGATATTCCGATTCCGGAGGTCAGGTAGATATCACCTTACGAGAAAACGACAATGTGGTTATCGAAGTTGCTGATAATGGGATCGGGATTTCTGAGGAAGACCAAAAACGAATTTTTGAACGCTTTTACCGGGTAGATCCCGCTCGTTCTCGTTCTACTGGCGGAACTGGGCTGGGGCTGTCAATCGTAAAACATGTGGTTTCGGATCTTAATGGCTCCATCCACGTGAACTCTAAACCAGGCGAGGGCGCTACTTTCACCATCACTTTGCCACGCCACTTCCCACAGACTACGCAAACTGATCAAATAGCTCTGACAAAGGAATAGAAATGACCACCATATTAGTAGTGGAGGACGAGGAAGCCTACCGCAAACCTCTAGAGTATTCCCTCAAACGGGAAGGTTATGAAGTTATTGGGGTAGAAGACGGTGATCAGGCGCTTTCAGCGGTGAAAGGCAACAGTATAGATCTAATTTTGCTAGATTTGATGCTCCCGGGAATCCCCGGTACGGAAGTTTGCCGCCAGGTACGCGAGAACTACGACACCCCCATCATTATGGTTACCGCGAAAGATGATGTGGTCGATGTGGTTATCGGTTTGGAGCTGGGCGCGGACGACTATGTAACTAAGCCCTATCGATTCCGCGAACTTTTGGCTCGAATTACTGCGGTACTGCGCCGTACCCAAGAGCTACCGGAACTAGGCAACGTTTTAGAGGTCGGCCCGGTAACCATGGATGTTGACCGCCACGAAGTGCGGGTACATGGCGAACTTAAAGAGCTACCGCTACGCGAGTTTGAACTGCTGGAATATTTCTTACGCAACCCCGAACGGGTACTTACTCGCGGACAGGTTATGGATCGGGTGTGGGGCGAAAACTGGTTCGGTGACCCCAAGACTCTAGACGTACATGTTAAACGACTGCGTTCTAAGATTGAGGACGACCCGCACTCACCGAAGATTATCGTGACGGTGCGCGGGCTCGGCTACCGGATCATGGATCCGAAATAGTACCTATTTAGTTTTGGAACTTTGCGGATTTGTTCTGCGAGTTTCACCCGCTTTTTCCAATCGTTATCCGCGTTTTTCCCAAGCGGTACCCCGGTATTTTTCTACAATGCCGGGCTAATGCCCATCCCTGTCCGTCTCCCTTGCCCGCCCTCGGAAAAAATTTGCGCCTGACGCACCGAAAGCAAAAAAGTGACTTTCCCCCGAAAAGTGGGGTGAGGCCGTAAAATGTGGGTTCTTGAGGCTTTCACGGTACAATAGAGCTAGTGAGCGCCGGATTTTCGGCGTGAATGCCCTGGGGCAGACGGTGCCCAACGGCTGGAAATATCCGGCTCGGGGCCAGCGAACTAGATCAAGGAGATCCAGCAGGTGGCTGATCTGGGTGACCAACAAGTCCAGCACGAATACGGCGCGGACGACATCACAGTTTTAGAGGGGCTAGAGGCAGTACGTAAGCGTCCCGGCATGTATATCGGTTCAACCGGGGAGCGCGGTCTGCACCACTTGGTGTACGAGGTAGTCGATAACTCGGTTGATGAAGCCTTGGCCGGCTATTGTGACCATATTGAGGTCGCCCTTCAGGCCGATGGCGGGGTGCGGGTTAGTGATAACGGCCGCGGAATCCCGGTAGATATGCATCCCACCGAAAAACGCCCCACGGTCGAAGTGGTAATGACTATTCTGCATGCGGGCGGCAAGTTCGGTTCGGGCGGTTACGCAGTCTCCGGCGGTCTGCACGGGGTTGGCGTATCAGTAGTAAACGCGCTTTCAACCCGGATGGATACCGTGGTGAAACGGCAAGGCTACGCCTGGCGGCAGTCTTTCGGTAACGGGGGGCATCCCCTCACCGAATTACAACGCGGCGAAGAAACCGAAGAAACCGGCACGCAACAAACTTTCTACCCAGACCCGGAAATCTTTGAGACCACTACTTTTAGTTTCGAGATTTTGCGGCAACGCTTCCAGCAGATGGCCTTCCTGAACAAGGGGCTACGCATCACCCTAACCGATGAACGCCCCGAGGCTACCGATGCTGGCGATCTGGTTACTGGCGATGTGCAAGGCACCGCGGATGATCCGGTTCCCGGTTTCCGCCAAGTTTCGTTTATGTACGAGAATGGTCTGCGCGACTATGTAGAGTTCATCAACCACTCCAAGAAATCTGAGGTTATCAACCCTGACATCATTGATTTTGAGTCGGTTAATGAAGACGCCTCGATCAGTCTAGAAATCGCCTTGCAATGGACCACCGCTTATTCCGAGTCCGTGCATACTTACGCGAACACTATTAACACCACCGAGGGCGGCACCCACGAGGAAGGTTTCCGCTCCGCCCTCACCAGCTTGATGAATAAATATGCCCGCGATAAAGGCATCCTCAAAGACAAAGATCAAAACCTAACCGGTGATGATATTCGCGAAGGTTTAACCGCTGTAATCTCGGTGAAACTAACCGAGCCCCAGTTCGAGGGGCAGACGAAAACCAAACTGGGAAACACCGAGGCACGTACTTTCGTCCAGCAGCAGGTTTATTCCAAACTGGGTGACTGGTTAGACGCCCATCCCATGGACGCGAAAGCGATTCTGGTTAAAGCACAGCAGGCGGCCACCGCGCGGGTAGCAGCGCGTAAAGCCCGGGAAGCAACCCGGCGCAAATCCGCCCTCGAATCCGTCTCAATGCCCGGTAAGCTGCGGGATTGTTCTTCCCGCGATGCCTCCCAATGCGAAATCTACATTGTAGAGGGCGACTCGGCAGGTGGTTCGGCCGTGCAGGGGCGCGACCCGGCTCACCAGGCCATTTTGCCGATCCGCGGCAAAATCCTCAACGTAGAAAAAGCGCGGCTAGATCGCGCCCTCTCCAGTCAAGAAATTCAGTCTTTGATTACTGCTTTCGGTACCGGCATTGGGGAAGACTTCGATATCTCCAAGCTGCGCTATAACGCCATCGTGATTATGGCAGACGCGGACGTGGACGGTCAGCATATCGCTACTTTGCTGCTGACTTTGCTGTTCCGCTATATGCGTCCCCTGATTGAAAAAGGGCACGTGTTTATCGCTTGCCCTCCGCTTTACCGCTTGAAATGGTCAAATGCTCCCCACCAGTTTGTGTTCTCCGATCGCCAACGCGACGAATATTTAGAGGACGGCAAAGCTGATGGTAAACGCCTTCCGAAAGAGGGCGGGGTGCAGCGTTATAAGGGGCTCGGAGAAATGAATCCCCAGGAACTGTGGGAAACCACTATGAACCCCGAAGACCGGATGCTTAAACAGGTGACCTTATCCGAGGCTGCCAGCGCAGATGAAGTTTTTTCGATGCTAATGGGTGAGGACGTCGAGTCGCGGCGAGCTTTCATTCAACGCAATGCCACTGACGTACGATTCTTGGATATTTAAGGGACAGGCAAAACATGAGCGATATAGACAACCAGGATCAAAACCAGCAAGCAGACTCCCCGGAAAAGAATCAGCATACCGGCGCAGCTTTCGGAGGCGGGGACAGCATTTCCTCAGACGCCCTCGAAAATAATAATTCCGGTCTTTTCCAGGCTAAAGGTCATATTAACCAGGTTGACCTAGAAACCGAGATGCAGCGCTCCTACCTGGATTATGCAATGAGCGTGATCGTAGGGCGCGCCCTGCCCGAGGTGCGGGACGGTCTCAAGCCGGTACACCGGCGGATTCTGTATGCCATGTATGACGGTGGCTACCGCCCCAACGCCGGGTTCTCCAAATGTATGCGCGTAGTCGGCGACGTGATGGGGCACTTCCACCCCCACGGTGACGCCGCGGTTTACGACGCCTTGGCACGCCTGGTGCAGCCCTGGTCAATGCGTTACCCGATGGTGGCTGGTCAAGGTAACTTTGGTTCCCCAGGGAACCTAGGGCCGGCAGCTCCGCGTTATACGGAATGTAAAATGGCGCCTTTGTCGATGGAAATGGTGCGCGACATCGATGAAGACACTGTCGATTTCATGGACAACTATGACGGACGCACCCAAGAACCCACGGTTTTGCCTTCCCGCCTGCCCTACCTGCTGCTTAACGGGTCAGAGGGAATCGCAGTGGGGATGGCTACCCGGATTCCGCCCCACAATATGCGGGAAGTCGCTGACGGGGTGCAATGGGCCTTAGCGCACCCGGAGGCTTCGCGTGAAGAACTAATGGAAGCCCTGATCGAACGGATTAAGGGGCCAGATTTCCCCACGGGCGCCACTATTTTGGGACGGAAAGGGATTGAACAGGCATACCGTACCGGTCGCGGCTCTATCGTACAGCGAGCAATCGTAAACGTAGAGGAAATCAATTCTCGGGTTTGCCTGGTAGTTACCGAACTTCCCTACCAGGTCAATCCGGACAATCTGGCTGCAAAAATCGCCGGACTGGTGAAAGATGGGCAGATCGAGGGCATCGCAGATATTCGCGATGAATCCTCGGATCGTTCCGGACAGCGCCTGGTGATTGTGCTCAAGCGGGACGCGGTTCCCAAGGTGGTTTTGAACAACCTCTATAAGCGTACCCAGTTGCAGGATTCCTTCCCCGCCAATATGTTGGCGCTGGTAGATGGGGTTCCGCGGACGCTTTCTATCGATGGGTTTATCTCTAACTGGATTAATCACCAGCTAGAAGTAATCGTGCGTCGCACCAATTTCCGCCTCAAGCGCGCGCAGGATCGCCTCCATATTTTGCAAGGCTACCTGATGGCGCTGGACGCGCTGGATGCGGTGATTGCTACTATTCGCCAATCACCAACAGTTGATGAGGCACGCACCGCCCTTATGGAACTATTGGGGGTGGACGAAGTCCAAGCGGATGCCATCTTGGCTTTGCAGCTGCGCCGCCTGGCCGCCCTCGAACGGCAAAAGATTCTGGATGAACATACCGAGTTGGAGGCACGGGTAAAGGATCTACAAGATATTTTGGCTCGTCCGGAACGGCAGCGGGGCATTATTTCCACCGAGCTGGGCGAGATTGTCGATAAATACGGCGATGAGCGGCGCACCAAGATAATGCCGTTCGCCGGGGAAATGTCGATGGAAGACCTGATTGAAGAACAAGACGTGGTGGTCACTATTACCCGTTCGGGGTATGTCAAACGCACCCGTCTGGATCAATACCGCAGCCAAAAACGTGGCGGCAAGGGCATTAAGGGAGCGCAGCTGCGTGAAGATGACGTGGTGGATCACTTCTTTACCACCACTACTCATCACTGGTTGGCGTTCTTTACTAATAAGGGCCGGGTTTATCGGGCGAAAGCTTACGAACTTCCCGAGGGAGGACGCGACTCCAAGGGGCAGCACGTAGCTAACCTTTTAGCGTTCCAGCCGGAAGAAAAAATCGCCCAGGTTCTGACGTTCAGCTCCTATGACGAGGCCGAGTATTTGGCGCTGGCTACCCGTTCAGGGCTAGTGAAAAAGACCCGGTTTACCGAATATGATTCCAATCGTACCGGGGGTTTGATTGCGATTAACCTGCGGGAAATGGAAGATGGTGCCCCTGACGAGGTGGTTTCTGCCGAACTGGTTAACGGTGACGATGAGCTATTGCTGGTTTCGCACCGCGGACAATCCCTGCGGTTCCTAGCTAGTGATGAAGCTTTGCGTCCTACTGGGCGCGCCACCTCCGGGGTGCGGGGAATGAAGTTCCGCGAAGGGGATCACCTGTTGGCGATGACAGTTATTCGCCCCGATAGTGACCTTTTGGTGGTGACCGAGGGTGGATACGCGAAACGCACTTCGGTAGAGGAATACCGGGTACAAGGTCGCGGCGGCCTCGGGATCAAGGTAGCGAACCTGGTGGCTGAGCGGGGCGGCCTAGTGGGCGCCTTGATTGTTAATGACGATGATGAAGTCATGGTGATTATGCATTCTGGTAAGGTGCAGCGCTCTCGCGTGGATGAGGTTCCTCGCACGGGACGTAACACCCAGGGAGTAATTTTCACTCGTCCGGCCCCGGGGGATGCGGTTTTGGCTGTGGCGTTAAATAATGAGAAATCAGAAGATGATGAATCGTCAGAGGCTACGGATGAGGATCTCGATCAAGAAGTGGCCGCGTTAGAAACCGAAACAACTGAGCTTTAGTGAGAGGCTGACCAATGACAACTGATGGCAAAGATCAAGATAAGGCTCGCTCAGAGCAAAGCGTTGATGATGTTTCGCGGGAGAGCGAAGCCTCTACTATTAGCGAAGATAATAGCGCCGACCAGTCTTCGCAGAATGAAATACCGCAAGCTGCTGACCCGCAAACTAATAGTGGGGACAGCCAGGTGAAAAAGGCCGGAAAATCGCCTCAGGCAGCGGGCAAAAAGACCGCTGGTAAGTCTGCTTCTAAGGGAGGTAGCAGCTCTGCGATTCCACAGGTTCCGGAAGTGTCTTCTTCTGCAGACAAGGCGGGACAGACCGAGGCCGCGGCTGCGTCCTCGGCAAAGAAGATTGGCGAATATCAGCCGCGTCAAATCTCGTTGGTGGTATCCCGGATTGATCCCTGGTCGGTGATGAAGGTGTCCTTCCTGTTATCGGTGGCGCTCGGGATCGCCATGGTGCTGGCAGGATTGTTGGTCTGGCTGCTGCTAAATTCGATGAGCGTGTTTAGTTCGGTGGAAAACTTTATTAACGATATTGATCCCACTGGTTCGATTGCGTCGATTATTGATTATTTGCGCTTGCCGCGGGTAATGGCGATGAGCACTATTATCGCAGTCTCGAACGTGATCTTAATGACCGCGTTTTCAACGGTGGGGGCGCTTATCTATAACTTGGTGACATCATTGGTTGGTGGGATCAGGCTGGCGCTGACCGACGAGTAGCAGCACCGTATTCTTCGCTGGCTGTGGGATCTCGAGGGTGGCGTGACGGAACGCACCTAGGACGGGTTTGAAAGCCGGGTTAGGAATGTTGTAATCTGCAATGGTGTTCGCGATGGACACGATGGGCCTATAGCTCAGTTGGTTAGAGCGCAGTCCTGATAAGACTGAGGTCGCTGGTTCGAGCCCAGCTAGGCCCACTGCAAGGGAAGTTTGTTCCAGCAATCGGCCAGGTAGGTAGATTTGAAAAAGACTTTCAAACTGTTGTTTATCGGGGTGTTTTTCGCCTGGCTGGCGAATGCGGCAAATGACCTTCGCAATGATCCGGGAGTATGGAAGTACCTGTAGGGGGTTTCCTGCTCTAAAGGGGCTATAGCGCAGCTGGTAGCGCATCTGCTTTGCAAGCAGAGGGTCGCGGGTTCGAGTCCCGCTAGCTCCACTAAAATGTTGAAGCCCCAGGTTTATCCTGGGGCTTCAACATTTTATGAGCTTAGGGACGAGAACCCGCGAGGGCTGGCGCGGGGAGGTAGCGAACGCGGGTTGAGCGTTCGCCCGCGCCAGTGGTTTTCGGGTTAATACCCAAAATATGGATTCGTACCCTCTTCTTGTTTTTCTAATCACTACACGAATACAAATCAACAAGAATGACTAGTATAACTATAATGGTGATTAAGAAAACTACAGGAGGTGCCTTATGGCATTTAGTGAGAGCGAAACTATCGAACTCAAGTCTTCGGTTGTTGCGGACCTTTGTAAAGAGGTGGTTGCCTTTGCTAACACCAAAGGCGGCACTCTTTACATTGGTGTTGAGGACAATGGTACGGTGATTGGTGTAGATAGTACCGACCGTGTTGCCTTGCAAATTAATAACATGGTTCGGGATTCCATCAAACCTGATATTACGATGTTTGTCCACTATGAGACACAGGTGATAGATGATAAACGAATTATTGCCGTGACCGTTCAGGAGGGTACAGACCGTCCTTATTATCTGGGCAGCAAGGGATTAAAGCCCAGTGGCGTGTATGTCCGCAATGGTACATCTACAGATCCTGCCTCTGATACCGCCATCCGAAAAATGATTAAAGAAACCGATGGTGACAGTTTTGAAACCATGCGCTCTTTGGAACAGAATTTGTCATTCCAGGCAGCTGAAGCACAGTTTGCCAAGAGGAAGGTTCCCTATGATGCTGCTAAGATGCAGACTTTGGGAATGGTTTCCTCGGACGGCGTTTACTCCAATGTAGCGTTGCTTCTGTCCGAACAATGTCCGAATACCATCAAGGCTGCAACCTTTGCCGGTGTTGATCAGAGCACATTCCAAGATAGACGTGAGTTTACTGGTTCGCTGTTTCAGCAGATGGAGGATTTGTATGCCTATCTCGATCTGCACAATCAAACCAAGGCCACATTTGAGGGACTATACCGAACTGATACCAGAGATTATCCAGAGGACGCTCTGAGAGAAACATTGATGAATTCTCTGGTGCATAGAGATTACTCTTTTAGTGCCAGCACCCTTGTCAGTATCTATGATGATCGAATCGAATTTGTATCCGTGGGCGGTTTGCCTGCCGGAATCACTTTGGATGACATTATGCTCGGACTTTCCGTTTGCAGAAATCCGAAATTAGCAGCTATCTTCTATCGCTTAAAGCTGATTGAAGCTTACGGAACCGGTATGCCCAAAATCATGAAAGCATACGCAGGCACGGGGTTAGAGCCTAAAATTGAAGTAACAAACAATGCTTTCAAAATTACACTTCCCAATAGAAATGCCGTTAAGACAATGGCTACCATGTCTAACGAACGCAAATCCAATGAAGAAAAAATTCTGGATCTGATTGACAAAAACGGCTATGTAGTACGTAGCGATGTGGATCAACTGTTGGATGTCAGCCAAACAACGGCCAGCCGTATTCTAAAACGCATGATTACAGACGGCTTGATCTATCAGGACGGAAGAGGCAGAAAAACAAAGTACAGAAAAGGTTAACCGTTTGCAACGAATGGCTCATAACTTTTTCTATGTCAGTAAAATCAATGGAGTAAAATTCCTTTTAGGAGGGTTTTGAGTGAAGTTTTATGAATTTGGATGCCTGGAATATCTTGCGCGAGATCTATGCCACCAGTTGCGTCCCGGTCGCAGTATTGTCGGTATCGCTGGCGCTCCTGGTGCTGGAAAATCCACGTTAGCGCAGAAACTTGCTGATTATTTGACGGATGTTCTAAACATTCATAGTGCATATCTGCCTATGGATGGTTTTCATTTTTCAAATGAGGTATTGCGGCAAAAGCAGCTACTAGATCGTAAAGGCGCTCCGGAAACCTTTGATGTAAATGGATACCTTAATGTATTGCAACGGTTACGGGAAATAGTAGACTACCCTCTTTTCGTCCCTACCTATTCCCGCAGGCTACACGAGCCGATTGCTGCTGCTATCGAAATAAAACCAGACACTCAGGTTATTGTTACTGAAGGGAACTATTTGGCCTTCCAAAATGGCGATTGGGCAAATGTTAAGAAAATGCTAGATATCCTATGGTATTTGGATACTGATGTTTCATTACTTAAAGATAGGCTCATTGAAAGGCAAATGGCTGCAGGATACTCCCGAAAGCGCGCGGTCAAATGGTTCAACGAAGTTGATTCACCCAATATCGATATCGTTGAAACAACCAAGCCCGAGTCCGATGCCCTCATCAGAATACTTTTCGATATTTCGGTAGAAAACAGCTAGTTTACTTCCAGCCGCTTCCTCGCGGGCAGCGCGTTTTAATCCCAGCCTATCGCCCTTAAACCAACAATGAAGTCTTGCCCTTTGTAACTCTAACAGGCGTGTTTTCCTGGTTACAGTACACCGTTAGAGCCTGCGATATTAGCTCACCTGTCAGGTAGTGGATGGCAATGGTTTGAAAATAAATTGTTTGACGTTTCCGTCTTGGACTTCTTTGGCGCTTACGCCATAAACATCGTGGATGAGTTCAGGAGTGAGAATATCGTCCGGGACACCTTGAGTGTGTACCCGACCATTTTTAAGAATAATTGCCTGGTCGCAGTAGCGGGTTACCAGGTTAAGATCATGCAAGATTATGACAGCGGTGTCGCTAACATTCTTGATGATACTAAGAATTTGATGTTGGTATTTGATATCTAGATGATTTGTGGGTTCATCTAGCAGGATACATTTACATTGTTGGGCGAGGGCGCGGGCAATAAGAACCCGTTGACGCTCCCCACCGGAAAGCGTATCCACATAGCGCTCTTGCGCATAGCTCATACCAACAGCGGCAAGAGCCTCTTGACAGATTTTACGATCAGCTGCGCTATATCCTTGAATATCCTTACGATGTGGGGATCGTCCCAGAAGAACAATATCGAGTACGCGGGTTCTTTCCATGTCGTGCTCGAATTGGGAAACCACTGCGATACGTCGGGCAACTTGACCGGGGCGCATTTGGTCTAAAGGCTGCCCACTGAGGAGGATTCTCCCCTCCGATAGTTTTTGTGCAGCGAACATAGCCCTCATGAGGGTAGTTTTCCCGGAACCATTAGGGCCGGCGATACCTAAAATTTTACCTTGAGGTACCTCGAAGGAGACCCTGTCAAGAACTTTGGTGTCACCGAAATGGACGCTAGCTTTGTCTATCGTGAGGGGAGAATCATTCATCCGTTTACTTTCCTAGTTTCTTGAGCTGATCAGCCAGTTCAAATGTTCCATAAATCGCGGTGGGGGAAGCATAGGCTACTGCGGATTCCGCGTAGATAATGTTGCCATTTTTAACCGCTTTCATGTCCTTGAAGCCAGGAATCTTTTCAAGTCGTTGCATTGAACTTTCTTTGGTGGCACCCCCCATTCCGGTGAGCAAGATGATTACATCGGGGTCTGATTTAACAAATGCTTCTGGCGCAATGGGACCTTGGTGCGGATGATAGTTCGGGTCGATAGCACTAACAAGGTTGAGGGTCTTATTTATTTCCCCCATGACCCCTTTGTTTCCGTAACTAAATAGGTCGGCATCTTCTCCGTAGTAGTAGGCGTAGGAAACTTTGCGGTCTTTACCGATTTTCTCATTACTAATCTGCTCTAGCTTCTCTTTAAGTTCCTTGACGGTGGCATCCGCTTTTTCGGAGGTGCCCATGATCTTGCCTAGCTGAGTAATCTCCGCCAAAGTAGTATCGAACGATTCATCGGATTTTTGATCCGGATAGAAGTAGTTGCACTCGGTAGCATCTACAACGGCAGGGATTCCCTTTTCTGCTACAGCTTTCGGAGCGGTAGTTTCGGAACTGAATCCGCCACCATAAGCAAGATCAGGTTTCAGCTTCATGAGTGCTTCCATAGAAATGGATTCCGTTGACAGCACTTTGATTCCGTCTGCTTTTTTACCTATCCAGGAGGGCGGTTCTTCACCCCATTCATTGGCGCGACCAACAATGGATTTTTCTGCTCCGGCAGCAAATAGGTACGCCAAACCGGTAACTCCCATCGAAACAACTTTCTTAGGATGGGTAGTAAACTTCGTTTCCACCCCACAGTTCTTTACGGTAAGGGGTTCGTCAGCAGCAGCGTTAGAAGAATCCTTTGTCCCGGAGCAGCCAGTGAGGGCGGCGACCGCAAGGCATGCGCCCAACGCGCCAGCCACAATTCGTTTCTTGATCATTCTTTTCTTCCTTTCTATTTGGAATATTTCTTGATGAGAGCCATTAGCATAGGGGCTCCTACCAGGGCTGTTAGTATTCCGATAGGTAGTTCCGCTGGTCTGATAGCCACGCGGGTACAGGTGTCGGCAATGACGACAAGCAGTCCGCCTCCCAGGGCAGAGATAGGTAACGCAGCTCGAGTGGTCGAACCTACCAGTTGTTTCGCAGCATGAGGAACGACTAGGCCCACGAATCCGATGGCACCGGTAAGGGAGACAAGCACCGCTATAGTGAGCGCCACTATGAGAAATAGGAGGTTTCGATAGAGGCGGGGACTAGTACCCAGTGAGATTGCGGCATCGTCTCCCAGGTTAAGGATGTCAACCCGTCTTCCCCAGATGGTGAAGCAAATTAATGCAATAGTTACCACGCTGCCTGCGATAATGACGTCATGCCAGGTGGCGTTAGATATTGATCCGAGCATCCAAAACATTACCGATTTGGTTCCAGCCGCGTTTTTAGCCATCAGAGTTATCAAGCTGGTTACTGCCGAGAAAAAGTAAGTTACCGCCATACCTGCAAAAATGATGCGTGTCGGAGTGATTTTTCCTCCGGCAGAAGCTAGCAGGGTAACGAGTAGGATGGAGGTTATTGCTCCCAGGAAGGCACCGAAAGTGATTCCCAATGCAGATAAGATATTGCTGGTTGTTCCGAAAACTATGACTGCTGCTGCGCCGGTGGAAGCCCCGGAGGAAATACCTAGAATATAGGGATCGCCCAACGGGTTGCGCAGTAACGACTGAGTTATCAGGCCGCATATACCCAAGCCGGCACCTACGATTGCTCCCAGAACAGCGCGGGGGAATCTGACCTCCCCAATAATCTGAGTATCAACATCAAGTGCAGCAGTTCTTCTCAGCGTGGCATTGATGCCCTCAAGTGCGGTCGATAGTGAAATATCAGTAGCTCCCACAATGACAGCCACTATCAACGAGCAAGCTAGCGTTATCGCTAAAACGATTGCCAGAATTAGGCGTTGCTTTCTATTCGTTAACATGGTGAACCTGTTGCTTCCGGTTTTGTTTCAGATGCTTTTTGGCTGAGATAGCTCCACAGTCTGCGTTCGTGGGCTATCCTCTCGCTGGGATCAAATGCCCCTTCATGTCCGCCTTTGCTGGAATAACGCCAGTACGTTACTTCCCCTCCCAAATTTTTCACCCGTTCGACTAGGGAATCTGCATGAGAAATAGTGGTGACTGCATCGTGACAGTAGCCAATAATGAGCCAAGATGTGGTGCATAAACTTCGGGGTGTGGCTTCACAGGCTAGGGGATCTTCTTCTTTCATAAAGTTATCCCAATCAGAGGTTTGAGGATCCCCGTACTCGTCTAACCATTGACGACCTAAGGTTGTTTCCGGCAGGCCTTTAGTGCTGCTGATCGGGACGCGGCATATTACTTGGGATACGAGTTCTGGGTGGGAGATAGTGGTAATCGCTGCCAGCAATGCTCCATGAGACATACCGTGTACAAATGTAGTCTCGGGGGTACAAATATCTTGACGATGCAATTCACGAATAGAGGAGGCTATATCCTCCCTGACTTTGCGTCTTCCTGCTTTAACCCCGGCTTGATGCCAAGCTTTCCCGAATTCAGCGCCTCCTCGGGAGTGAATAACGGCAACGCTGTAACCAAGGGTTAACCATTTTGAATAAATGTCTGGACTATAGAAACTGTGATTGTTCCTCCCGAATCCCCCGTAAATGAATACGATTGTCGGCTGTTTTTCCGCTAACGTTCCGAAGCAGTCTATAGGGATTCGGGTTCCGTCCTCACTATGAGCCCAAATTTGTCTGCAGGTAAATGTGTTGGCGTTTTCGGAGGTGTCATTCTTGACGAAAGTTAGTTCTCCAGTTTTCCGATCAAGGCGGTAAAGGCGGGGAGCATTAATAAAGGAGGAGCCTTGTAAATAGAGCTCCTGGTCGAGTACTTTTATCGGTTTAATGTGTTGTCCTAGAGGGAATGATTTTCCAGATTTGTGGGTGATGACATCAAAAGTTTTGGTGTCATAAACCAGAGTTTCGCAAGCATCTTGGTAACCGCCATATACCGGGTTAGATCCAGAGGTTTTCCACTGTGGATAGAAGACACTGCCTTCGGGTAACCGGATCTCACCACGCACTTTGATAATGTTTTCGCACTTAGGCGGGGATAGTTGCGATATCTGGTTCACCTAACCTCCTTCATTTGTTCCGTAGTTTTATTTCCCTCTTGTGTAAAAGACGAAACCATGTAAACTGTGTTTAGGTTAGCATAACCTAAGTAACAAGTTAAAGACTAGCCTCTGAAGTTGCTATCGCTTGAAAGGAGGGGAAATGAACACACTCGAAATCGTAGAGATTGAGGAAGTGAACACCGACAAAATCACTGTTCCTCACTGCCATCACGGTGCCACGCAGCAGAGCTTTGCATGGAGGTAAGTAGATAGGCATTGGGTAAAAGATAGTGCTAAGACGCACTTTACCCAATATTTCATATAGGTAAGAGGATCAGGGGTTATGTGGAAGATTTGTGCGCAAGTAAGGCCTTTGGATACGAATAGATGCGTTCTTACATGTGCAGATGGTCGTGATCTGGTGCTCTCAACGGATGTCAATAGTATCGTGCGCGTCTTAGATGCGGCGCAGGATGTCCAGTCCACTCACCCTTTGGGCACTCCGTTGAAAAAAGCATTAGAAAAACACAGCTGTTTTATCAACACGCAGGACCTAGTCTCCCCGACCCCTGATCCTCAATCTATGGCCGATGCAGAGGTAATTGTCTGCGGCGATCCCACAATTGCGCGTTTAATAACTTCAGAGCTCCAAAAGATTGATGTCACGGCGCGCTTGTCTTCCCAGTCAGTTCGCGAATGTGCATACCAAGTCTTCAATCGCGGCGCCCTGGTGGTGTGTCGCGGAGATGATCCTGCTCCCGTATTTGCGGAAACTATTGAAGACAATCTCGGACTAAATATTTCAGTGATCACGGTGGATCACACCCCCGACCAACTATTGGTTGGCCCAGCAGTACTTAAAGGGCAAGGTGCAACTTATAGCGACAGTCTTGCTCGTCTCGGTGGAAATGCAGTCAATAGTGAAGTATTTCAAGCAAAAATGGGTAGCCCCGTATGGGGAAGTTTCTTACCGCGCTTAGGTGCAGCCACAAATATGGGGCACAAAGCAGCGGAATTAATTAAAGCTATTACTCGCAATGAAATCGATAACCAGAAATCAACCCCCCTTGACACTATTTGGGCAATTTCCATGGACGGGGAGCTCGAAGTTCACGCGGTGCTTCCCACGAATTTTATGATGGGCCCTCAGCCTAAATCCCCGATTCACCCTCCCACCTTTGTGGTTGATAAATGCTATGGAATCGTAAAAGAGCTCACTCGGGTACATCACAGTGCCTATATGCCGCCTACGTTGCATACTACCCAGGCGCGAACGTGTGATTTACGCAGAACATCAACTTATATCAACACTGTATTTTGCCAAGGGTCAACGTTAATCTCCAATGAGGTTGGAGAAGAAGAAAAAGAAGCGCAGATCCACGACACTGAACTAGCGGCTATTGGTGAATCGGTCGAGCGTTATTGCTCTAACCTAATCGATCTCAAACCGGTATTACATGGTTCTTATCGGGAATTAACGAGAAAAGGATACCCGCTTCTTCATCCGGAAGAACTGGTGCTATTCTCTGCAAACCAATACCAGCACCCCGGATTTCCTTTTGTACCTTTGACGCCTGAACTGCCCGTAGGGTGGGTGGAAGGTACCTATTATGAGGATGAAGAGCCAGTTTTCGTTCCTGCCTCCTTGGTGTATGTCAACTGGTATACCAACCAGTATCGGCAAGAACCGAAAGTTAACTTTCCTGCGTTTGCTGGAGTAGCTGCAGGAACCAGCAGTGACCAGGCGATATTGTCGGGTATCAGTGAAATTATTGAGCGGCATGCCACCATGGTGTGGTGGTTGAATGCCCAGCCGCTTCCGCACCTGGAATTACCGCAGAAATATTTAGATCTTTTTAGCGGGACGAAAGAGCCACTCCGCCCCGCTTTGATCAATCTAGACAACACTTTCAATATTCCGGTTCTAGCCGGGGTAGTTCACAATGATGTCTCTAAACTGGTACACGTTGGTTTTTCTTGTCGTTCGAGCGTTGAACAAGGCGCTTTAAAAGCTTGGAGTGAAGCGCTCACCTTACAAGAGGGAGCTCACGACCTCGCAAACCCCGAAGGGGCACATTGGACAGCAATCCGTAAAGGTCTACTTCCTGGACGTTCATATAAGAAATGGCGCCGTGACCGCCGCTATCTGGATGACTTCCGTGAGGATCTCAAAGATGTAGATGACCTACTAATTCAGCAAGAGGTCTTTCTAGATCCTCGCGCGGTAGACAGAGTGAAACCACTGTTGGATATACCAGCAACCCGCAGTATTTCATCTGTGTCACAGCTGAAAGATAGCCAACTAGCTAGTTATATAGAGCGTATCCACGCCCGGGGTATGCGGGTAATTACCGTTGATATCACCTCTCGCGATGTCGCTTCTTGCGGACTGCATGTGATCCGCACATTAATTCCCGGCACGATAGGCAATACTCCTGCCGCATTTCCCTACCTGGGGCGCAATATGGTGGCAGAGGAAGCAGTACGGTTAGGATGGGTGGATTCGCCAAGACCTGAAGGTAGCATGAACCCCTTCCCAATGCCGCACGCGTAGAACCGATACCGTTGTTGAGAAAGGAAAGGCGATTGTGTTCGCAAAGCAGCGTTTAGTTATGCGCGCCGCCGGAGTCTCCGTGTGGCTGCTGGCCCCCGCCATGATGTTGGGTGTCCTGGTGTCTTGCTTATATATTGCAACCGCGGTGTGCAACGCCATGCTTTTCAATGAGCTATTGAGCTCTCGCCGGGTCTCCACGGTGGTGGGACTAATCATAGCTATTGCCGGTTTGCTCTTAATCCGTCCGTTACTTGAGGTCAGTGGACAGCTTCTACAAAATCGAGCGGGACTAGTGGTGAAAAGCCGCTTACGGCAGGCGCTTCTAGAGCAACTAGATGCGCGCGGACCTATGCGGGGAGGACTGGGGCGTTCTGGACAAATACAGTCGGTTCTCACTGATGGGGTTGAGGCGATCGAACCCTATTTCGTCAAGTATTTCACCCAACTGGCGGTCACTGCTCTAACCGCGATTGGTTTAACAATTGCTATTGCCAGCATTTCTCCCCTGATTGCGGGAGTTCTTTTAGTCTGTGGAGTCGCGATTATTGCTATTCCCCGATTATGGGATAGAGCTCTTGCTGATCGCGGACAATCGCATTGGGTAGCGTACGAAAATCTCAATGCCGATTTCGTGGATTCTATGATGGGAATGTCCACTTTGAAATCTTTTGGGGCGGCTAAAGATCATGGCACCCAATTAGAAAAACAGTCCAGCCAGCTGCTCAAAACTACTATGGGGCAGCTACGGCTTTCATTGGGAGAAACTGGCCTATCAGGAATGATGAAAGTGCTCGGTCCCGCCCTCGGGCTAGTGATCGCAATTTCTTTGATTTCTTCCGAGGCGATGCCAATCAGCTCGCTATTTGTGGTTACGCTGCTAGCTATCGAACTTTTCCGCCCATTTACCGCCCTATCGGCATGTTGGCATGAAGCATTCTTTGGTATTTCCGCGCTGCCGGCTATGAGCGAGTTATTTGAACAGGAGCAAACTTCTGCCGCTACCCGCAAATCTCCGCAAAACATGCCTCACAGTAACGAAGTATCTTTCGTGGATATCTCCTACACTTATCCGGGAGCTGCCGAGCAGGCTCTTGAGCAAGTCACTTTCGGAGCACCTGCAGGTAAAACAACCGCTCTGGTGGGGCTGTCAGGTTCCGGGAAATCCACCGCGCTCGGGTTATTAATGGGTTTCGATCACCCTGATAGTGGAAGTATCACAGTGGGAGGGGTTTCAGCGGACAGTTTGGATATTGCCCGTACCGTCACGCTGGTTCCGCAAGACCCGATTATTTTTCCGGGAACTATAAGGTCAATTTTGGCCGAAGCTAATCCCAAAGCGGATGAAGTGGAGATGATGACGGCTCTAAAGCTAGCCTGTGCCACAAACCTGCATCCCGATAACAATCCTGATTCTGGTGACAATATTCTTGATTTAGAAATTGAAGAACATGCTCAGAATCTTTCGGGAGGACAAAAACAACGACTGGCAATCGCTCGGGCTCTGGTTCGCAAATGCCCGCTCCTCGTACTCGATGAATCTACTTCTGGTCTGGACACCCAAACAGAAACAACGGTTCTGGCGAATATTCGCAAGACGTACCCGAATCTCACTTTATTGCTGGTTACTCACCGTATTGACGCTGCTGAGCAAACAGATCATGTAGTGGTAATGGGACATGGGAAAGTGCTTTGTAGCGGGAATCCCTGTACGTTAAGCCAGGAAGATAATGCCTGGTCAAGATTGATTAGTGCACAGATGGGAGCCTAGTCGACTATGACCTTAGTTTTCAGTAATTTCCTTGCACTGATGAAGCGGCTACGCGAATGTGTTCCCCTTTTCGTAGCCGCCACTATTGTGACTGCGCTTGCCCAAATTAGTGTTGTTGGGGTTGCGGTCAGTTCAGTATGGATATCTACGCAATTCATATTAAACCGTACGAATAATCTGAACCTGCTGTTCGTTATGATGTTTACCCTGGTGGTCGTGCATGCCGTGAGTACCCTCTTTGAGGTTTGGTGGTCACATGAAGTTGCTTACCGGATTCTACATACCTTGCGGGTGCACATTTATAACGCTATCGAGCGAATCGCACCCTTAGGGTTGCAAGGGAAACGTACCGGTGATGTGGCATCGGCTGCCATGAATGATGCGGAACAGCTGGAATGGTTTTATGCGCATACGGCCTCTACTGCCATCTGTGCCATTCTCACTCCAACTTTATTCACCGGTGTGCTGGTGAGTTTTATTGGTCCGATTGGACTGATAATGCTGCTACCAACTGCAGCTATGATTGCATTCCCTTTCGCCCTTATGTCCATACAACGCCGGCAAGGTAAAAAATTACGTTATCAACTAGCCCAGTTGCGTATTGCAGTTCTGGATTCTATTCAAGGGCAAAGGGAACTGCGGTCATTGGGGATGGTGGATAAACAAAATGCGCAGATCTTGGATTTAACACGAAAAGTGCAGGTAACTAAGAATTCGCAAACGATAAGAAAAGCCTGGGAATCAGCTTTTTCTACGATTGCAACCACAGTCGGATCCACGATTTTGCTAGTCATTCTAACTGGGTGGGTGCTGACCGGACATTTAGATTCAGCTTTGTTACCAGTTGCGGTGGTGCTAGCGGGTCTAGTGCCAACCCCCGCGACAACGTTAGTGGGCATGCTGGGGAGAGTAGGAGAAATTGGGGCGTGCGCACACCGGATTAATACCATTCTTAACGCTAAGGATCCCATCCCCTCCATCCCCGAAACCAATCATGCCGAATACGAGGCAGAAACAAACCATTTAGTTAGTGATGATACGGTTTTTTCCTATCAGGCAGGTAAGCCAGTTATTAACCAAGTTAACTTAACCGCAACTCCTAAACGCTCAATCGCCATTGTCGGAAAATCAGGGGCGGGGAAAACTACCCTAGCCAATCTGGCTATGCGTTATCTTGATCCTCAGGAAGGCGAACTGCGTTTCGATGGGAGAAATCTTCGCTCCTATCAACCAAACCAATATCGCGAAAGACTGGCTCTTGTTCCCCAGGACTGCCATATTTTTGCCGGAACTGTGCGAGACAATCTTGTTTTAGCTAATCGGCAGGCCTGTGATGATGATATTTGGGCAGCTCTTGCCGAAGCTGATATCAGTGAGCTGATTACTTCTTTAGGAGGATTAGACGCGAAAGTCGGGGATCGGGGAACCACGCTCTCGGGTGGGGAACGTCAACGTATCGGGATTGCTCGTGCTTTTCTTCGGCGTCCCGACATGCTTATCCTCGATGAGCCGCTCGCTAATATTGACCCGTTCCTCGAAGCCTCCATTGCCAAAAATATTCGTAACGCGAGGGCTGACCGTACTACTATCGTCATTGCCCATCGGTTGGCTTCTATTCGTATCGCGGACCATATCGTAGTTCTTGATGGTGGGCGCGTGGTCGCGGAAGGGACTCATCAGGAGCTTAAAGATCAGCCAATTTATAGAACGCTTTTAGGGCAACAGATAGCTTAGTTACCGCATAAATCAGTAAATAGGCGAGCTAGTAGTTCGCATTTATCAAGGTCTGCCTATAGTCGCAGCAAGGTTAACGTGAGCATCTCCTGGTATCGCTCGGCACGAAAATACCCGGCTGAGGGCTGAGGACAGGTTACGCCACCACTAGCTTGCGGCGATTTAGGCGCAAGGTAACGTCGGCGCTGCGGGCGAGTTGGCGCGAATGGGTCACCACGATCACGCACTTATCCTGTTCATGAGCGGCTCTCTGCAGAATCTCGATTACTTCGCGGGCGGTATCCTCATCCAGATTCCCGGTAGGTTCATCCGCCAAAATAATCGGAGCCCCCGACACTAGCGCCCTCCCGATCGCTACCCGCTGCTGTTGACCTCCCGAAAGCGCCATTACGCTGCGCCGCGCCTCCTTTTCAGACAGCCCCAGCTGGGTCAAAGTGTCAATCCCGGCTTTCCCATTCACCAATCGCAGATTCTCTAGCGGAGTCAAATAGTCAATCAGGTTATAGTTTTGAAAAACCAGAGAAATCTGCTTCTTTCGGTGCTGGGCATAGCCAGTTTCCGCAATATCGGTACCATCGAAACGTACCGCCCCGTCGGTAGGCTTATCTAACCCTGCCAGCAGGTTTAACAGGGTGGATTTTCCGGCACCTGAGGCGCCTACAATCGCATAAAACTTTCCGATCTCGAACTCGGTGCACACGTCCGACAGGATCTGGGTGCTAGTTCCCGGATAAACATAATCAAGATGATCTAACTGCAAAATGCTCATAATGTTTCCTAACTTGTTTTTGCGAGAATAGCTCGCGGGGTTTGACGGAGCAGGGGAGCGGTCGCTAATAGTAGCGCCGCGAAAGTAATCACATATCCGAGGGCGAGGGCTGCCAGGATACTCCCGGCGCTCCCGCTCGCAGATAGGGCGGACAGGGAGGGACTAGCAGATTTGGCAAATACCAGGGAAGACACCTTATCCGACAGCAGGAATCCCAAGGCGGTCCCGATAGCGCTACCCACTAGCGCTAAGAAAGCGCTCTCCAAGGCAAGTTGCCCCAAGATATTCGCTTTGGTTTTACCTACTGCTAGGAGCACCCCGATTTCGCGGGTGCGTCCTCGGATCCAAAAGACCATAATCAGGGCGAGGGCGGCTAGACCGGCGCCTCCCACACCTACAGCCAGTGCGGTAAGGAGCTCATTTACCCCAGACAGGGTAGCGAGCACCCCCGCGAACTGGGCGGCATTAGATTCGTAACTCAGCTGCGAATCCATCTGTTTTGCCGCACGTAACGCGGCAGGGAGTGCGCTTGCCTCCCCGGTAAAGTACCTTGCGCAAGTCAGTTCTTTCCCGGCCAGGCGCTGACTGTTAGCCAGATCAATAAAAATCTGGTTCTCGGAAGCCCCGGCAGGAAGTCCCCCGGGATTCTCAGTTTTTCCGCTGAAAATCCCCACTACCGGCATATTTACGGTAGTTCCATGGGCGCGAAGGCGTAGCTGACTGCCAATATGCAAGTTATTGCGCTGGGCAAACTCGTGGTGAATCAGCGCGCCGCTCCCACTTGCCGCCAAGTGTTTGCCATCCTCTAACCGATACAACCTACCCATGAAAGACGGATGCAACTGGCTATTAGTAGTCCCGATAATCCCGGCATCCCCGGCAAACTGAGCGTCAAGTTGCACCCCGGAAGTGGTAGTGACCAGCTTCGCGCCCTCGGGTTTAGCCAAAGTTTCTTTTTCGAAAGCCGAGCGCTTTACCTGCGGCAAGTGGCCTAACTTTTCTGCCTGCGTCAAAGAGATAGTGCCGTCTTCGCTGCGGGCAGTGAATCCCGCGTTTACTCCGGAATTAATCGCCCCAGAAATCCCGGCCACCTGCGCGCGCACGCCTGACTGAGAAATCAGGGCGGTAAAGACTACCGCCATAATCAGCGTGAGCAGCAGGGCGCGGCGGGGGCGGCGACTAAGCGAACACCAGGCGCGACGCCAAATACTAAGCTCTCTCATTTGATATCCACCAAGAGGGCGCGCGGGGGGCGGCGTAGCATCGGGAACGATGCTACCAGCACACAAAGCACGCCTACCAGCAAAGTTAGCAACACGGCAGTAATCACCGAGGGGGTGGACAGGGATACCGCTAGAGCATCCAGGGTTTTAGTTGCCGCCGAAGATTCCATATCGGCACCCGCCTGCCCGGCCTGTGCCAGTTCTTGCATTAGCGAATCATTCACCGAGGCCAATGCGGAATTGCCTAGCCATTGCGAGATTGACCCAGAAATAAAGAACGCCAATACGAAAGCCGGGATGGCGGTAATCACCAGTTCGCACAGGTATTGGGCAAAAATACTTCCCTTTGAAGTGCCTACCGACAGTAGTACCCCGGTTTCTTTCTTACGTTCATTCATCCACAGGAAAAGCACCAGCGTTAAAATCAACAGCGCAAACCCGAAAGCGACCATTTTAGTGGTGCTCATCAGGGAATTTATTCCGCTAAGCGCTCCGGTAATTCCCGCTAAATACTGGGTGGCGGGCGATAGTTGGTAGTTGCGCCAATCGATCTTCAGAGAGCCAGCCTTCTTTTCTGCCTCCTCTAAATCACTATCGGAAGCAACGAAAAAGTTAGCGTCCTGGTAAATCTCATTATCTTTGCTCATCTGGTAAAGCGCGCGGGTGGTATCCAAATCCGTGTAAACAGTATTGGCAAAGAGTTCACTGCGCTGAGCTGCCTGTCGATTATTGGAGCCGCGAACCAGCCCCACTATTTCCATTTCGGTTTGCGTGGTTGATTTCCGCAAATTGTCCACGTCATAGGGGTTGCCTTTTAGTTTTAGCTTGCCCCCGATTTTCAGGCCGTTAGCTTTCGCCAAATCTTCATGGATAATTGCTTTATGGTGATCACCAGGCCGCAAATGCCGCCCTTTCACCAAGGTTAATGCCCCGGAACGAAAGTTGTTGTCGATATCGGTGCGGTTGACTCCCCACACGTTCACTGCGTTTCCGAACTGGGCTTCCTTCTTGGCGTCGTAATCATTGGTTCCCAGTTTCTGGGTCTGAGCCCCAACTAAATCAGCAGTGACGTTTTGCCGAGCCACATAGCTTTTAACCTCAGGCAGTCGCGCAATCTGGGTAATATCGGCAGGTTTAACAGTTCCGGCTCCCCGCGGGGTTCCCTGATTGAATTGGGGATTATTTTCGAGGACGAAACCGGCTCCCGCTTTGGCTTCTACCTTCGCGCCCTCACGCGCGCTCGCCCTCTCGATAGCATCTGCCGACATTAAAACAGTGGCCACCAAAGTGAGCACCGCGAATATAACAATAGTTCTAACTGGTTTTCTGACAACGTAGCGCCAGGCTCTTCCCGCGAAGGACAAGTCCAGATCCTTTCAAAACAACCCAAGACCAACTTAGGTAACCCAAATAAACAACAGCTAGCTTTGCTACCCGGGCTGGAAGAAACCTGGATCAGGAACAGGAAAAATCTGAAAACGAGAATAATTGGGCAGGGAAAATCCGCTTACCAGGAATATCGTTCTTTAAGTATCCTCGGTCACAAACAATTATTAGGGTTTCCCGGACAGTTATTCGAGAAGATTAATCCCAAACGGGTAGTGGTAAAACTTTTTATCGGCGGCTTTAAGTGCGCCTTTAATCGAGCACACTAGGGTCATTATGAAAACCACTGCAAATGCGATGAGGGACAAAGGTATCAAGATTACGGTGAAGCAAAGTATCCAGGCCACCACAGAAGTAATGGTCATCGCCAAGTTAAAGTTAAAAGCACCGGCGGCAGCGTTACGCACGAAGGCACTTTTGTCTTTGTAGATAAACCAGACAATGAGCGGCCCCACAAAAGTCAGCCAACCAGCAGAAACTATCATGGCGATCACGGCTGCTAAGTGCGCCAGGATCGCCATAGTGCGCTCATCGGAGCTAACTTGACCGCTATCAGAATTAACACCGGGAGCGGTAGGCATTGCGGGGGGATAAGGCTGGTATTCGTCCCCGGAAGCATATTGAGGGAAAGAGGGGTTGGAAGATTCGGGTTGCCTGGGAGACTGTTGGTCGCCGAAATTGCTCGATTGGGGCTGGTTATCACTCATAATCCCATTCTCCCATGGGTATAGAGGCTGCGAAAGTAGAGCTAGCAATAATTTTTCTTCAGCGAAAAGTGCAGGTTACAGTGCAGCAGGTAGATTAGGGACGGGTTTTGGCGCGCTATCAGGGTCGGCGCTACCGGTTACGGCGCTATGGCGCGGGCGCTGGCGTTGAGCGATTAACCAGTGATGTAAAAGGGCGGTTGAACAGCAGTCATATTCGTTATAGAGGGCGAGGAGACGTAACTGCTCTGCGTCCTCAGCCGCAAGCTTAGCTCCAGGTTCGAGGACGCCTTTTCGCGCCAGCGTATCGTACACAATCACCGAATCCGCGCCATTGTCCAAGTCCTCTGAACGCATCCAAGACCCCATATAGAACGGTTCCATTTCTTTCAGGGAATATCCGCCTTGACCGGTGCGAATAGCTGATTGCACCACTTGCTGCAGGTCGCGCATCGGGCCGTTAGCTGCCAGTAAATCGCGCACTTCCCCCGCTAAGAGGCCGTGGCGAGACGATAAACGTTGCAGGTAGAGGCGTTCTTGCGGGGAATAATGATAAATGCGCATCCCAGGAAACCGCCGGAAACGCTGTTGCAAGAAATCCAGTAAATCAATTAGCAGCTGGCGTTCCTCGGCGCGGTTATGCGCCCAAAAACTCTGATATTTTCCGCCGATACGCTTTGATAGTTCCCCTACTTCCTCCGCTACGTTTGTGCTGCCTGCGGCCGGTAGTGCATCTTGGCCGCGAATCGGCAGCGCCGGGGTTAAAGATTTTTGCTCCCCCCAATAGTCTGCGTCAAAACAAACCAAACCACCCAGGTAAATCAGCCCGGTATGGTCTTTGAGTGTCCATCCCCAAAGGGAGTCATTCTCGAAATCTAAATACACATCCCCCGCCTGGGGCGCGGAAAGATCCATAAGCGCCGGAGCCAGGGGATTAGTTTCTAGCAGCAGCTCTGCGGGGTTTTGACTGACCTGTAAGCGGGCTTGTCGGATTAGTTCTGGGCTGTAACCATCTGGAGGGTTTTTAGCAAACTCGCTGGCAGTAAAGATATTTTCGGATCGCAGCTCCCGGCGCAGTCCCGGGCCTATCCCGCTGATTAACAGGGGGTCATCGAAACGCGCTAGCGCCCACGCACAGTACGAACAACTTCCGCACACGGTGTCGAGGGCGCACCAAGCGTCCTCGGGGGTAGCAGACAGTAAATCCTGGTCGCCCGCTAAAATGTGCGCCTGCTCCGCAATAGGTTCCCACAGTTCCTCTAGTTCGAGTAACGGAAAATCTACGGTTTTACCGTCCGCCAGCAAGATTTGGGCGAAGGGCGCGAGCTCCGCCTCCAACTTGGGGAAAGCAGCGTTTAACAACTGCTGATTTGCGCCAGCTAAATGGGCGAAACCCGCCAGGAGATGTACTGAATCTAGGCGGGCATGGGCAGAAAAACGCGGCAACTGCAACACCCAAGATTCGTCCTCGTAAAGGAGAAAAGGAAGCATTCCCGTAAGGTCTGCACTGGTAGCTAAAAGATTTGTTTGAAAAATCTTACCCGCGGTTCGGTAGCGGGCAGCCAGTTTTTCTTCCTCGGCTCCAGTCAAGTCCCCGATATAACGGTGGAAAACATCGGCAGATTTCAGCTCAGTATTACCGGTCAGGTAGCACCAGAGCCGCCACTGGCAGTTAGCGGCATGAGCCACTTCGGAAACTGCTAGTAGGCGGGAAGAATCAGGCATTGAGCAGTTACTTTACTCGCTGCGCGTACTCTAGCGCCCAATAGGTGAGCACCGTATCGGCTCCGGCGCGCACAATCGCGTGCAAAGACTCGTCAATAGCACGCTCGCGGTCAATCCACCCGTTAGCGGCCGCTGCCTCTAACATCGCGTATTCCCCGCTGACCTGGTAGGCCGCGACTGGAACCGGTGACATTTCCGCCACATCAGCCAACACATCCAGATAGTAGCCAGCCGGTTTAACCATCACCATATCGGCGCCCTCGGCTAAATCTAGTTGGGTTTCAAATACGCCCTCCCGGCGGTTACGGGGATCTTGTTGGTAAGAGCGGCGATCGCCCTCTAAGGAGCAGGCAACCGCATCTCGGAAAGGACCAAAGAAAGCGGAGGCGTATTTCGCCGAGTAAGCCAAAATCGTGGTGTCGGTGAATCCGGCCTCGTCTAGCGCCTGGCGAATCACCGCGATTTGCCCATCCATCATCCCGGAGGGAGCAACCATATGGGCTCCGCCGCGCGCCTGGCTGAGTGCCATTTTCGCATATAGCGGCAAGGTGGCATCATTATCGACCTGCCCATCTGCGGTGAGAACCCCGCAATGCCCGTGGCTGGTGAACTCATCCAGGCAGGTATCTGCCCCCACTACCAGGTCATTTCCTACTTCTTCACGCACGGCGCGGATACCGCGATTCAAAATCCCGTTCGGATCCCAGGCGGGACTGCCTTGTTCATCCTTATCAGCGATATTGGGAATCCCGAACAGCATGATTCCGCCGACTCCGGCTTTAACGCATTCGGCGGCCAGTTCGCGAATCGACTCCACTGTATGCTGGAAAACCCCTGGTAGAGAGGGAATCTCGACCGCTTCCTCAATTCCGTCTCGCACGAATGCGGGCAGCATCAGTTGGGCGGGACTGACCCGGGTTTCCGCGATTAGGTTGCGCATCGCGGGGAAAGCCCGCAGGCGGCGAGGACGAATAGTCGGTTTCAGCATAAAGTCATCTGTCATTTTTTCTCCTAGATATCTGCCCCGATTCTAACGCACCCGTATGGCGCTTTCAGAAAGTCTGCTTGCGCCAGGAGATAGTGCCTAACGAAAACCGCTTTGGTATGCGGTTATTTAGGGGCGAAGTGGCGGCGTCATCAGGAATAATCCCTAATGCCCACAGCGGTTTGGAGATTCTCAGTATGATTTTCCTGTGGATGCGGTATTTAAGGTTCTGGGCTCGTATTTATATTTTGATCGGCAAACTTTAGGGAAGAAGTTTGCCCGTAAGGTTTTGTTACTGCGAGCCATCATTATTTCGGTCGCGGTTTTTGACTGCCTATTTTTATTGTATGACGGGATATTAACCCAAGAATTTGATATCGGCTATCTGCTGGCTATCGAGGCTCTAGTCATGGCCATGTTAGCGATACGTTTCCCGGTTTTCTGGATAGGTTACGCGCTCACTTCGGTCGCATTGATTGGGGGAGATGAGATTTACTGGGCGCCGATTTTTCCCGCCTCCAATATCGCCCTCTTAGATACTTTTTCTTTCTCCCCCAAACGCTTAGGCCCCGCAGTATTGATTCCTACCGTAATCAATGTGTTTTTCTTTTTCGTGTGGGCATACCCCGTAGATTTCGAGGCGGTAAGCGCTTTTTCGGATGTGGCCTGTTTTTCGGTTGCCGGGATTTTAGTAAAAACCTGGATGGATCGTTCTTTTCAGGTAGGACGTGACGAACAGGCAGCCCGGGAGGCGGAGCGGCGGAACCTTAATGTTCGCCTCCACGATAATGTTTTGCGGCACTGCACTCATATTGCGCTGGCTGCGGAACAAAGCCAGCGGGACTTGTTACCTTTAGAGCAGTTTAGGGACACTGCCGCGCATGAAGCCGCGGAAATATCGCAGGCTATCCGCGCCCTCATCAATTCGGAGAAAAACTTGCCGGAAAAGAGTGAGGTGGTGACCCAAAGTTTAGGGGAGGTACTTTCCAGCGCAGTCACGCGGCTGAAGGAGCAGGGATTCCAGGTTGCTTATCAGTGTGAAAAAACCGGAGAAACTGAGTGTTCCCGACAGCAGCAGAGCACAGTAGCGCAGGTGGTGGCGGAACTTTTTGAAAATATTTTCCGTTACGGCGATCCCCAGCATCCAGTAACTGTCGATGCGCGGATTTCTGAAAATAGCTTCCGCCTGGAAACTAAGAATCAGATCCGGGGCAGGACAGTGGATTCTTCGAAGATGGGGTTAGGGCTGGCCAGTAAACGGATGCTAGAGATCGGCGGCCTGCTCACCTATGGTAAACGCGCTGACCAGTGGCAGAACCTACTACAGCTTGAGGTGAGTGGCGACTAGGTAGACTTCAGCTATTGTCGCGTCCTCGTTACCCCAACCTTAGGGAAGGTTATTTGGGTAGCTGACTGCTCCGTCTTGCACCAGGACAGCCACTGCCGCGGTTCGCGAGGAAGTGTGGGTTTTTTCCAGCAGCGCGGTTACAGTTTCTTTCACCGTGGACAGGGAGTAACTCATTTTCTCTGCGATCTCCCGGTTAGACATTCCCTGCAAAATTAGCTCTGAAACTGCTTGTTCGCGCTGGCTAAGAGCAATTTGCGAGGGCGCAGGCATACTTTGGAACAATCCTTGGACTACGGCGTGGGAGACCACCACGGAGTCTTGCATGATTACCGCGAGGAAACTGGGCAAGTCTTTTAAAACGTCGGCTTTATTTAAGAATCCCCGCGCGCCGGCGAGCAGGGCGGTGTGGGCCACATCTGCCACTTCCAGGCTAGAAATAATTACCACTTTTTGCTGCGGGTTTTGCTGGGTGATCTGCCTGCAGATTATGTCCCCGGTGGTCTCTCCTAAAAGGTAATCCAATAACACCAGGTCTACGGGGTCGCGGTGACAGGATTCGCGGGCTTGTTCCGGATTAGAGGTTGCCCAGGAGACTGCACAATTGGGGGTATTATTCAAAATCGCTGCCAATGCTTGCAGCGCAAAGGGATCGTCATCAACCAGCCCGATAGTGATTTCTGGTTCGCTCATGGTCACCCCCTCGTTGTTTTTTAGAATATACGTTTTGGCGAGGTTTTGGCTGCAAACCAGCCGGCAGCAGGTACTCAGCTCAAAAATGCGGCCACCGGGCAACCACCTGGCTATTAATCCTGGCCACCTGGCACTAATATCCAGCCACTTGACCATTGAATTACCGCGATCACCTTTGGAAACATGAAAGTGTCACATCAAAGATTGGCTGAATTCAAGAAAGGAAATCTGAAATGAACAAGTTTTTTCGACGTTCAGTTTTAGTGCTTCTAGGGATTGCTTTTCCTTTGGGGATGAGTTCTTTATCGTATGCCTCCCCGGCGAATTCCCCGGAGGGGTCTGAAAGTGAAACTGGAAGCAGCGTTGAGGTCTCGGATCCTAATGGTTCCAGTGATCAATTGTTCGATCCCTCAGCTGATTTGCCTAAGTCAGCAAATAAAGATTTGAGCACTAATGCGGAAGAGTCTAAGCAAGGAAACGTTAATAAGGCAGTCTCCTCTTATGTACTGGAACCTGTCACTACAGAGCCAGGGGTGCATGGAAAATCAGAAATTAATAAAGTGTCAGTCAAGTTTAGGGCGCCTGAAAAGATCTATAATCTTTCCCTTTATGACGAGTTTATAGATGAAGAAGCCGCGTGGAATCTGATGCTGCGGGATTATCAGCCGGAGATTACCTGGCTGCAAAAAGATGCGAAACTGCCTCCTTTGTCCAAATCTACGGTTAATGAATGGGTTGACGCTTCTAATGCATCGTTAGTAAGTGCAGATCCCAGTCTGAAGATGAGTGAACTAAATTGGTATCTCTTTGGGTTTAAAGCCCGTAGCTGTAACCAGGAAATTGTTACAAATCTAGAAAAGGCAGTATCAGGATTAAATCAAGGCATCCCCCGTGAGGAGATTTCGGCGCTTGCTGAGGCAAATGGTTTGCTAAGTTTGGAGGGCGATAATAATCTTTTTGATGCCGCATACGGAATGCACGCTCCAGAACTTGAAACGGGCTCCTTTTAACATCAAGGCGACGAACGCCTATACGACTGCGCGGAATTTGTCTCGCAAGTAATTAGCGCGATAGGCGGAGGCATCGCGAAAGAAAGGATTGGACAATGAAATTCACCAAGAAGATAGGGGCGGTTGTCTTAGCTTGCGTTTTGACGTGCATAACTTCAGTTGGGGTGGGGTATCTGTGGGGGAGCCACGCCCAGGAACATGCCGCCGTCAAAGATGTAGCAGATCTGCCCATGTATAGCTGGTGTTCCCTTTCTACCTTGCGAGATGCAACCGATGCCGGTTACGGGGTGGAGGGAAGCGAAAACCAGTGTTATCAACCAGTAGTTGGCACCATGGAGTTTCAAAAAAAACACTATAAAGTCTTGCTGTATCCGGAATATCTCAACAAAGATAAGGCTTTCGAGGCTTTTAATACCATGTATAAACCCTGGATTGATAACATCCAGAAAAAGCTACGTTTACCTGCCTTCAAACCGGAAAATTTCTCCGCCTGGAGGAATTCCGGCAATAAAGAAATAAGATACCTGAACTCGCTCGATGACTTATCGGGGATGCGGTTTTCAAAAGAACTCAACATTATTCGAGAATTCCTCGAGGGCTATCAGGCAGCGGAAACCAATGCGCAAATGCGTAAAAGTCTAAACGAGTTCGATAAACTCGCGGCTTCATTTTTTAAAGAGGGCGCTCCTGATCGACTTGCCATCGCGGAGGAAGAAGCATCTGATGAAGATGGAGAGGTCAAGATGATTAGAAGAAATAGATACGAAGAAAAAGCAGGTGAGCTTTGTACTGCATTAGTACGAGCCCGAGAAAGCTATCGGCCAGAAATTTCTCGGCAGTACGATAATAAATCTCTAGAAAAACTGCTTATGGCCGACGGCGTTTGTTAAAGTAAATAAAGCTGCAGTCAGCATGAAAGGAAAAACGGGATGCTGAGAATTTTTGCCTGGATATTTACCATTTTGTGTGCAGTGTTGCTGGCTGTGGGGACACTGATTATTTATGTGATCGATACTGACAGCAGTTTTCCCTTTGGTGCCGGATTCATGGTGCTGGCCGCCCCGGTTTTCGGGGTGATCGCCGCTGTATTGTGGGCAGTGGAAATCACTAAAACTAATCGCGACCAAAAGTAATAGTTCTGATAGTAATAATCCGCCCCCGCGGCCTCGGAAATCCTTTAGATAAAGCCATTATTTTCCGAGGCCGCGGGGGCGGGATTTATTTAGCAAACAGACCTAAATATCGTAGTAAAGCTGGAATTCATAAGGATGCACTACCTGCCGCAGCGGGGCGACCTCATTTTGTTCCTTGTAGTTAATCCAAGTCTTAATCAAATCCGGGGTAAATACTTCACCTTCAGTCAAGAAGTCCTGGTCAGCGCGCAGTGCCTCTAAAGCAGCATCCAGGGAACAAGGCAGTTTCGGAATGTCATGATATTCGGCAGGCGGCAGCTCATAGAGATCTTTATCGATGGGAGCAGGCGGCTCTAGCCGGTTTTGAATGCCGTCGATCCCCGCCATCAGGCAAGCCGCGAAAGACAAATAGGGATTCGCGCTGGGGTCAGGAACCCGGTATTCCACCCGTTTAGCTTTCGGGGAAGTACCGGTCACCGGAATCCGGATACAGGCAGAACGGTTACGCGCCGAATACACCAAGTTAATCGGAGCCTCAAAACCGGGAACCAGACGCCGGTAAGAGTTAACCGAAGGGTTAGTGAAGGCTAGCAACGCGGGCGCGTGCTGCAACAAGCCGCCAATAAAGTAACGAGCCAGGTCAGAGAGGGAACCATAACCGGTTTCGTCATAGAACAGGGGCTCGCCCTCTTTCCACAGCGAAAAATGAGTATGCATTCCCGAGCCGTTATCGCCCGCCATCGGTTTGGGCATAAAGGTGGCGGTAACTCCCGCTTCTTGCGCAGCGTTCTTAATCAGGTACTTGAACTTCATCATGTCGTCACCCGCCGCCATCAGCGAGTTAAAACGATAATTGATCTCGTGTTGCCCCCCGGAGCCAACCTCGTGGTGAGCGCGCTCCATTTTGAGCCCGGAGTCGCTGAGCAGCTTCACCATGTAATCACGCAGGTCACAGAACTTATCAGCGGGGGCCACCGGGAAGTAGCCGCCCTTGAGCGGGGTCTTATAGGCGAGGTTTCCGCCCTCTTCCTCCCGACCGGTATTCCAATACCCTTCAACAGAATCCAGTTTTACGAAAGTGTCGTAAGGCTGGGTTTGGTAACGCACCGAATCGAATAGATAAAACTCGGCTTCGGCACCAATAAAGCAGGTATCGGCGATTCCCGTAGAACGCAGGTAGGCTTCCGCTTTCGAAGCAACCTGGCGAGGATCGCGGGGGAAAGGCGCATCAGTGAAAGGATCCACGATGGAACAGTTCACCACCAAAGTGGGGCAAGCGCGGAAGGGATCCACATAGGCATCCGACACATCGGCAATGAGCTTCATATCTGATTTGTCTATCGAAGTGAAACCACGGATAGAAGAACCATCGAACATCAACCCATTCTCCAGGGCATCCGCAAACTGGTCAGCAGGAATCGTGAAATGCTGACTGGTGCCAATCAGGTCGCAAAAACGGATATCAATCAGCTCAATATCCTGGTCGGCGACAAATTTGAGGGCTTCTTCGTGGGAGTTAAACAATCGTTCCTCCTAGGCTTAGCCATGTGGCTTGCGGATAAGAAAACTAAAAAAAGCATACCGCGCCCGGGCACCCCAGTGAGATTCTCGCCCAAAACCGTGGGCAGTTTCGCAAATATTTCCCGAGGGCGCGGCGTGGGCACTCGAACCTGCCGAGCCGGGTCAGCAGCTATTCCTAGTTGCCAATGTCGTTAAGTTTGATGTTCTTTACATCAATATCAAACTTGATATCTTCACCTGAAAAATCCACGTTCTTGAGAACGAAAGCTTTATTCAGATCCATCGGGATTTCTTCTTTTTTCATGCCCATATCAGCAGGGCTGAGCTTTTGCCCCATGAACTCATCGCTACCGTTAATCATGAACTTGTCTGGGACTAGGAAGAGTTTTCCAGATTGTCCGTCTTTACCAGGTTCAAAATGCATACCCATTTCAACCTGAATCTTTAGACCTTGTTCTTCCGCCTCGGCAGTAATTTTGTTACCGTTGCGCCGCATATTCATTTTGGAGGCAGTGGCATCTTCCTTTATGGCTTTATCAAATTCTTCACCCGGTAGGGTGAAAGTCATATTGCCCTTTTCAATGATGGGATTATCTCCACCTTTCAGCCCATGGAAAACCGCTCGCACATCCTTAATCTTTAAATTCTGTTTTGACCCCTCGGTAGCAAAATTTCCCACCGAGGCAGTGACTTTTGCTTCGCGATAATAGTCTTTAAAGTAACTAAGGAGCATAGGGCTAGAGTTAATTTCAGCCTGCACATTGGAAAATCCTTCTTTGACGAATTCGTTTTTCAAGGATCTCTCTTGCGCACTTGCCACTAAAGTGTTGGCGATAAATAGCCCGATCAAGGCAACAACCAGTACCGCCACAATCACGATGGTGACGATCAAACCGGTCTTGGGCTTCTTGGTGGGGGTAGCCGGCGGCATTGCGTCCGGCGACATTTGCGGGTTCACCGGTGAAAACTGGGGGCTCTCTGGCATCGGGGACCCTTGAGGGGCGGGACTGGCATTATCAGGTTGGGGTGTATAAGTCATGCTTCATGTTAACAGCTACATTCCAGCTAGCCGGCGAGGAATGCAAGATTTTCAGTAAAAGTTACTCAACGTTAACTTTCACTTTCCCATCTGCGGCGCCAACCCGCGGTTAGGGTGCCAGGCAAGAACGTAGCGCCTGCGCCAGTCCGCTCGCGTCCGCAGTCTTGGCCACCGCGCATACTTTCAGCCCTAAATCTGCTGCCACCTGGGCGCTTGGTTTCCCGATACAAACTAGGTGGGGGAGGGCGCGAGCTGAGGGCGTGGGGCAGGAACTAAATATCCCGAAGTCAGCGAGGGCGCGCAGATTAGAACCAGCGGTAACCGCAACCGCATCGGCGTGGAAATATACTTCCGGACACTCGCCAACCGGGGTCATGGTGTAGAGGGCGCAGCTATCAACCCGGTAGTCTAGCTCACTTAAAGCTGCAGGTAGATCTGGTTTGCTGAGTGCAGATCCCGGTAAGAACACCCGGGAAGGGCGGGAGGGACTGGGGGTTAAGTTCGCGAAACAGTGCGCCAAATCGGTGGCGTTACCGCCCGCCTGCAAAGTAACATTCCAGCCAGCTTTACTTGCGGCCAGTGCGCTGGCTTTGCCTACCGCCGCTACCTGGGGAAAGGTAGTAAGAGGCGGCTCGGCAGCTAATAGCTTTTGTAAATACTTCACGGTGCGGGCAGAAGTAATCACCACCCAGCTATATTCCCCACGCCGCAAACTGTTTAGGTAGCTAGAGACTTGCGGGTCGCTAACCGGGCGCGAACGGGTAACCGGAGCGCCAACTATCTGGCACTCAGGCAATTCCGCCTGTAGTTTTTTTGCTAGCGGGCGCGTTGGATCTGCCGTAAGTGCCACCGTAAATGCCATCGTCGCCCTCCGAAAATAGTTTCCTGTTGCGGATATTAGCCGCGCGCCTTAGCAGCGCCCAGGTCAGCAAGCTCGGCGCCCCCAGATTCTAGGAGGGCGCGCGCCACGCTCTCACCCAGCTGACGCACCTGGTCAAGCATCTCGGCGAAGGTTTTTTCCGGATCGGCCTGCAAGGAGTCATTGACGCGTACCTCGCGAGTACCATCGAGGGAAATAATCGCGGCAGTAAGGGTGAGTATCCCCCGCTCCATCTGGGCAAAGGCCCCTACCGGCGCAGCACACCCGGCGTTTAGTTCCGCTAATACTGCCCGCTCCGCCGTAGAGGTAAGCGCAGTTGCCAGGTCGTTAAGCTCTTCCAATGCGGCCGCTAAATCGGGGTGGGCTTTAAGCGTTGCCTCTGAAGCCTCTACCGCGAGTGCTCCTTGCGCTGGGGCTGGCAGCACCTGTTCAGGATCAAACCGCTCATTGGCGTAAGCGCCCAGCCCAATCCGATCCAAACCGGCCGCCGCCAAAATCACTGCATCCAAGTCGTGCGCGCCTGTCGCGATTTTTTCCCGGGTCTCCCGGCCATCAGTAAAATCGGCCTGCGGAGCGGCAATGCCTTTCACCCTGCCCAGGCGGGTAGGAACATTGCCACGAATATCTACGATTTTGAGGTCGGGACGCAAAGCCAGAATTTGGGCGGCGCGACGCGGAGAACCGGTTCCCACTTCGGCGCCTGGCGGTAGAGTCTCCAAAGTTAAACCAGGAGCCGCACACAGGGCGTCCCGGGCATCCGCGCGGCTCGGAATCGCGGCAACCTTTAGACCCGGAGCCTCCTGGGTAGGTAAATCTTTGAAAGAATGCACTGCTAAATGACAGTTTCCCTCCAAGAGGGCTAGGCGTAGTTGCGCGGCAAACACGCCCACTCCTCCCAATTTTTGTAAAGAGGCGCGGGAAATATCGCCGGCGGTGCGTACCTGTCGTAGCTGCACATTTAGTCCGCGTTCGCGCAAAGCATTAGCTACGGTTTCCGATTGGGTTACCGCCAGGCGGGAAGCGCGAGTACCCAAAACTAAAGCGTCCGCCTTAGCTTCGCTAATCCAACCGGTACCGCGCAATTTAATCGTTTGCGCCTGACGAACAACTGCCGCAATCCCCGAACCGGCCACCCAAGACCCCGCCAAATCCAGACCGGGATAGGCATGCAAGTCTTCTAGCAGCTTGGTGGTCATTTCCCGATGTTTAGGAGTGAAAGGCGGCAAAGAGCCATCCCAGTGAATAATCATCGAACCGAGCAGTTGTTCCGGGGAAATCTGTACCCCCAGCAGCCGGGAAGCATCCTTTAACGCGCCCTCGACCGATACCGGAATCTCCGGTCCATTTGCCCAACCATAAGATACTCTCAGCAGGTGGCGACCTTTACCGGCAGCTTCCTGTGCCCACGGCCATTTGGAAGTGTAATGAGTGATAGCTTTCGCTCCCACGCAGCCATTTTCAATATCTTTATTGCTGGGGCGTTGCACCAACATTCCGGAACCGCGCGGATGAGCATCTAACGCCGGGCAGTCCACAAACAGAGTCACGTGTGCGATCGGGCCGCCCTGCGGGAGCTCACCGACTTGAATCCCTGGTACTTCACGCAGCAGCGGCGCGGCTAAATATCCTGGTAAAGCCACTACTACCTGCGGGACAGTGACCGTTACGGCTTCGCCAATGTTAATCGGGCTCGCCCCTGGGGTCGGCCCTGATTTGGTGTTAGAAACGGTGACCTTCCAGCCTGCTGAGCCGGGTTGATTCGAGCCGGCAACGGCGTCGGCGTCAGCGTTTGAGTCATTTGCCGCCGGTTCCAGTTCGAGGCCGCGCACATGAGACAAAATCAGCCCCCCGCCCTCTTCGATGCGCTGCGCTAAGGTTTCTACCAGGCGGAACATTCCCCCTTCCGGGGCGAGTACGGCGGGTTTGCCGGGTCTTAGTCCGCGCAAAGCGGCAACCGCTTTCACCAGCGAGCCGTGTTCTTTTAGGGCGGGACGCAGTCCGCGCAACACGGTATCGGCGTTTAGGCGGTCGGTGCTTGCCGAGTGAATCCCGCCGGCAACAGGCGCCACTACTTTTTCTAAAACCGCTTTTCCTAGGCGGGCAGTTACCAGACCGGTGACGGTGGTTTCATCCGCCCCTACCTGTGGCCCCATAGTTAAGTCCTCACGGGCACGCTGCATTTCTGCTTCGCTGAGCGCCCCCACAATGCCTGGGTCATCTAGGCTGGCAGGAATCCCTAACATTCCGTGGGGAATCGGAAGCGCGCCCTCCCGGTGACCTGGGCGTTCGTGGTGAAAAATCCAGGATTTGCCGCTCGGGGCAACCAGCGGCAATCCTAGCTCGTCGCATAAATCTTTAACTTCGCTAGCTCCCGCCGCGAAAGCTTCAGCGCCAATATCGAAAGTGAAGTCCCCAAAACGTCCCGAACAAATTAGGCCGCCAGGGCGTCCTCTTTCCTCAATCACCGCCACCCGCGCACCCTGTTTTTGCAGAGTATAGGCGCTGGTCAATCCGGCCAGTCCTCCTCCGATAATCAAAACATCGTAATCGGCTAATCCAGCTAGGTCGTGCATTGCATCTCCTTGCCACAAGCGGTTTTTGAGGCGGTGTGCCCCGGATAATCCTTCAGCATAGTCGTTCGCGCTTAACGTGATTCATGTACCTGGTCGACGATTTCTTGTAAAACCGCGGGGTCAGCATTCGGCGGTACCCCATGTCCCAGATTGACGATATGCGCGGCGGCTTGCTTGCCCTCCGCTAACACCTGAGCTACGTGGCGGCGGCGTACCTCAGCAGGGGCGAACAAAATGGCAGGGTCAATATTTCCTTGCACCGCAAAGCGGTCACCAGGGCCATGTTCGATTAACTGTACGGCCTCGCCAAGAGGCAGCCGCCAATCCACCCCAATACATTCCGCACCGGCATCGCGCATCAAATCCAGCAGGGAAGCCGCGCCCACCCCGAAATGAATCACCGGAACTCCCTTAGCATGAGCAGAATCAATCACTACCCGAGAATGCTCAAGGCAATAGGTTTGGTAATCGGCGCGCGAAAGGTCGCCCACCCACGAATCGAAAACCTGCGCCGTGCGCGCCCCGCCGGCAATCTGTGCGGCCAGGAACGCCGCCGACATATCCGCACACCAGCTGGCGAGCCGGTTCCAGGCATCCGGGTAAGAATGCATAAAAGCCCGCGCCTCCAGGTGATTCTTTGAGCGGGTATCCCCAATTAGGTAGGAGGCCAAAGTAAAAGGCGCAGCAGCAAACGCAATTAGGGGAGTATCGCCCAGCTCAGCGCAGACCATTTCAGCGGCCTCGGTAATACAATCCGGATCAAAGCCTTTAAAGCTGGTGAGGCGATCTACGTCCTCAGGACATAAAACCGGGTCCGCGAAAACCGGGCCCTTACCGGGGACAATCTCTACCTTTAAACCCGCCAGATATAGGGGGGTGACAATATCGGAGAAGAAAATCGCGGCATCTACCCCGTAGCGGCGCACCGGTTGCAGCGTTATTTCTGCTGCCAGTTCAGGGGTAGTGCAGGCAGTGAGCATATCGTTACCGGCGCGCAGGCGGCGATACTCGGGCAGGGAACGCCCGGCTTGGCGCATAAACCAAACTGGAGTTTTCTCGGGACGCAGGCCGCGCACGGCTTGGAGGAAAGAGTTTTGCTCAGACATATTTCCATCATCTATGGCATTTTCGGCTGGCGCAAGCAAGTGCAGTAACCAACCGGCTGCAGACTGGCTCCCCGCGGCTAAGAAACCGGCAAAACTATTTTTCTGACACATTTTCCGCATCTGTCTGTTGCAAAAAACCGTGATTCTTGCTGACGCTCTGGCAGATTATTTTTCTTTAGTAAGGTTCTGGACTGGGAAAATAGAAATAATTAGGGTGCGGGGAGGCGCGATCTGCCGGGTACTTTTCAAAAAATAAAAAAATGTTCTAATGAGGCCGTGGGTCTTTCTTCCTATTCGGTACATCATCTCCGCCACGGCCTTAACGCTGTGGCGGCAGCTTCCAGTACCACTGATGGCCTGCCTGAGGATCTCTTACAGCGCTTGCCTGAGGTAATAGGAGTGTTACCGCTTTCCACTTGCAATCGGGTAGAGATCGTTATTGAAACAGCGCCGGCAATCTCCAGCGAGCAACTAGCAGCGGTAGATCGCTATATCCAATCCCGCCTGGGAACTATCTGCGAAATTCGTCGTAACCGCCAGGTTTTGGAACATTTATTTACCGTCGCCTGCGGACTGGACTCCATGGTGGTAGGAGAGCGCGAAATCTCTGGACAGCTGCGCCGCGCCCTGCGAGTAGCCACCCAGGAGCGGATATCCTCCGCCACCATTACCCGCGCCTGTCAAGGCGCGCTAACTACCTCCCGCCGAATCGCGCAGCTGACCGGGATCGCTTCCCAGGGTCGTTCGGTGGTTGCCTGCGGCCTGGAAATAGTGGCGGAACGAATAGATCCGCTGGCAGGTACCCCCACGCTTTTGATCGGAACCGGCTCCTATGCGGGAGCAGCAGTGGCAGCACTGCGCGCCAAAGGGGTGCAAGACATCTCGGTGTACTCCACTTCTGGGCGTGCCGAACGTTTTGCTTACGGCCATGACTTGCAACCGGTGGCCAAAGATCGGCTAGTTGCGGCGCTAGAAGCAGCCACATTGATTGTTACCTGCCGGGGCATGGGTTCTCCGGTGCTCACCAAAGAGGAAGTGCAGCGGGCTTTAGCGCTATCTAGCGGTGAAAAAACCATTCTCGATTTAGCGCTGCAAACCGATATTGAGGACGGGGTTGCCGATTTAGAGCGGGTACGGGTAATCAACCTAAAAGAAATCAGTGCCCAGGTACCGGAAGCCGGGAAAGCCCAGGTTAAGCGAGCAGAAGAGATTGTGGCCGAGGGCGTAGAGGAAGCCGAAGCGTTGCTGGCGGATCGCCAAATGGATTCGGTGGTGGTGGCGCTGCGTGATAGCTTCCGCCAGGTGCTGGCCGATGAAGTGGCGCGCCTGCCCAAGGGGGATGCTATTGCCCGGGAAGAAGTCGAATACGCGCTGCGACACCTGGCGGCTCGGCTAGCCCATATTCCCACTATTAACGCTCATCGCGCCGGACGCGAAGGGATGGGGCAGGAATACGTAAACGCCCTCCAGCAGGTGTGGGGATTGGATCTGGAGGTTCCGCCAGCTCCCCAAGATAAGGCGCAGGTTTGCCCGGTAACCGGCTTGAGCGTTGATGATTTGAAACAGGAAAGCTCCAGCGAGGAGGGACAGTGAGTCAGATTTCTGCTCAATACGATGCGGTGATGCTGGTCAGCTATGGAGGGCCGCGACAAATGGAGGACGTGTTGCCGTTTATGCGTAACGCTACCTCCGGGCGGGGAGTTCCTGACGAGAGGTTAAAACAGGTTTCCACCCACTATGGACGTTTCCACGGAATCAGCCCCATAAATGCGCGTAACCTGGAAATCCGGCGCGCCCTTGAACTGGAACTGAGCCGGCGCGGGGAAGAGATTGAAGTCGTAATCGGGAACCGTAACTGGCATCCCTTTATCCACGACACCCTCTGTGACCTGGCAATGCGCGGACTTACCCGGGTTCTTTGTATTTTCACCTCCGCCTATGTTTGTTATTCGGGGTGCCGGCAATACCGGGAAGACTTAGCTGCCGCCAAAGCCCAGCTACAAGCCCAAGATTTATCGCTGGAACTGGATAAAGTGCGCGCCTACTACACCACAGAAGGCTTCGTAGGAGCCTATACGAAACTCCTATTGGAGGCAGTAGTAAAGCGGGAGCAAAATAGCGGACACCTACCCTACGTAGCTTTCGTGACCCACTCAATCCCTACCGCCATGCAGGAATGCTCCGGCCCGGCCGATAACTCCCGCCCCGACTACGTGCGCCAACACCAACAGGTATGTTCCGAGGTCGCGGCCAGGGTTAGTAAAGAGCTAGGACGCGAGTTGAACTGGGATTTGTCATATTGTTCCCGCTCTGGGCCGCCCCAAATGCCCTGGCTAGAGCCCGATATTAATGACCGCTTAGCGCAGTTGAAAGCAGAAGGGATAACTGATGTAGTCTGCGTACCTATCGGGTTTATCTGTGACCATATGGAAGTGGTATACGACCTGGATACCGAAGCAAAAGAAACCGCAGAACAGCTGGGACTTAACTATTTGCGGGTGCCTACGGTAGGTACCGATCCCGGCTTTATTGAGGCACTCGCGGATTTGGTAACCGAGCGCGCGGGGGAAAAAGCAGGGGGCGCGGTTCTCTATGCCCAAGACGCTTTAGAACCCCGATGGCCAGCCTGGGCACCCCTCGGAGATTCTAGAGGCAGCAAAAATGCTCTTGACCTGCCTGTCGAGTTTGAAACCAGAAAAGAATAAACAGTTAAAAGCTAAAAGGAGAAAATAATGGCTCACCCGATGCCCAATGATGTATCCCCCGATCCTCGCGATCATAAAGTGGATCCTGAGGAAGTAAATGCGCGCAATAACTTTTCTATGCACGCGGTTTTCGAGCTAGCCTTGCCGCTACCTGCCCAGGAAGCAGAGCGAGCAGCTATGGCGCGAGAGCTCGAGGAAACCATCGCCGAATTGGGAGTAACCGTACGTGGCTGGTATGACGTTGCCGGTTACCGTGCAGACGCTGACCTGATGTTCTGGTTCTTGGACGAATCCAATGACAAGCTCCAAGATGCCTACCACGCGGTATTGAACTCCCGCCTAGGCGCCCACCTGGTGCCGGTGTGGTCCATTATGAGTGCTCATATGACTGCCGAGTTTAATAAGCCCCACCTGCCGGCCTGCTTCGGCGGTTGGGCGCCGCGTGCCTATGCCGCGGTATACCCCTTCGTGCGTTCCCTCGAGTGGTATTACCTGCCCAAGGCTAAGCGTAGCGCCATGCTCGCCGAGCATGGCCGCAATGGTGCTGGTTACCTGGATGTAGCGGTGTCTACTTTGGCGACCTTTGCGCTTAATGATTATGAATGGTCAGTGACCCTAGAATCCGATGATATTAACCGGGTTATGGGCGTGCTGCGTCAGCAACGGGACTGTGAAGCTCGCCTCCATGTCCGCCAGGATACGCCCTTCTATACCGGCAAGCGGATGGAACTAGCCGAATGGATACAGCGGCAAACTACTGAAAAATAGTCAGCATAGCGTTGCTTAAAAGCTGAGTGCTACCGGAAAGAAGTCCCAGTTCCGCGCCAACTTATAGTTAGCGGGGTAAATTAGTGACCACACCCAAACTCTCCGGTGGCATAAGTCACAACAAACGAGTAATGTGGAATCGGTATCTATGGTTCGCCACCTGTCTAGATTTTTGTAAGGAGTGATTAGCTTGGATTCGTCCTTTTTAGCTAGAGTCCCCCTATTTGAGGGACTTGATCAGGAAGCGCAGATGCGCCTGTTCTCAATGATGGGACAAACCACCTTGCGCCGCGGGGAAAACCTATTTGAAGAGGGCGATGATGGCGACCGCTTGTATATCGTGGCCGAGGGGAAAATAAAACTATCACATCAGTCCTCAGATGGTCGCGAGAACCTGCTAGCGGTACTAGGTCCCGGGGAAATCCTGGGGGAGCTCACCCTATTTGATCCGGGTCAGCGTTCTACTACCGCTACCGCGGTTTCACCCGCCCGTTTGGTTTTCTTAAACCATAGTGACCTGATGGTTTTCCTAGAGGATAACCCCTCCTTGGCGAAACATATGCTCAAAGCGCTGGCAAAGCGCCTGCGCCGCACCAACGAGGCTTTAGCTGACCTGGTGTTCTCGGATGTGCCCGGCCGGGTAGCCAAGGCTCTCTTGGATTTGGCGGATCGTTTCGGGATCCGTACCGAGGACGGAATCCATGTACCGCATGATCTGACTCAAGAAGAGTTAGCTCAGTTGGTGGGAGCCTCGCGGGAGACCGTGAACAAGTCCTTGGCCGAGTTCGTGAACCGCAACTGGATTCGCCTGGAGGGACGCGCAGTCACCTTGATCGACATTGATCGTTTGGCGCGGCGTGCCCGCTAGAGTTCGGCATTAAGCAAAGTTTTGGGGCGGCAGCCATAGCGGTTGCCGCCCCAATACTTATGTAAAAACCCTAACCCCCCTGGACAAAGCGCTAATAATAGCGTCCCTATACCCACTGGTATTAACCCTAAAAAAGCAGATTTAGACGCACTAACCTTATTTGCGGTATGGGATTACCCAACTAGCGCGGTTTAGCTTTGGCTCTGGTTGTAGCCCGTTAAGAACCTAGCTTTCCTTCGGCTCGCTCTGTTCCGCTGCCTTGACCTTGCGTTCGATCAGATAATCCTTACGTCCCGCGCGGCGCGCGCTATGCGCCAGGAAGGCCATTGCTAGCAGGGTCAAACCAGCCAGTAGTAACATTCCTGACCCACCTGACCAAGCCAAGTGATGGGCAATATTGGAAGGCAGTGCCTGATAGAAGTGGTCTTGTTGACCGGCATTATCCAGGGCGGTAAGTAGCGGCTGCAAACTGTTGGCAGTTTGTTCCGGAACTACCAGGAAGAACGCTCCCCCAACTGTCAAGGCCAATCCGGTAATAAAAGCACCTAGAGAAGAGAAGCGGGCTACTAGAGCCAGCAGGAAGACCATGATTACCGCCACCACAATTTCAACCCATTGACCGGCGTTCAAACTGGAGGCGGGCAGCAATACATCGCCGCCCCGGGTACGCAACCGGGTGGCGACATCCAAAATTAGGTACCAGGTAATCGGAACCATCACTAAAAACAGCAATAGCGACCAGATATGCGCTGCTGCGCGCGAAGGCACTGTCGGTTTGACCGTGGCTCCATCGAAAATAGTATCTTCAAAGCTTTGTTGCCGCTCCGCGGTAGTTAGCACTTCCTCCGGTTCGGTTTCCTCTACCGAATCCCAGTGCGGTGATTCTTCCTCGACCGGCTGCTTCGCCTCCTCGGAGTTGTTTAGCAAAGAATAGCGCCGGTCAGCGGTGCTTTCTACTTCGCTAGCGGGGGCGGGTGCCACCCCAGAGTCATCTTCATCTACCTCGCGGCTGCGCTCCATGAGTGACTTGCGCTCTAGAGCCGGGGAGGCGGCGTCAGTAGCGTCCTCTTCACTTACGGCAGGTGCGCTCCATTCCGTTGACTCATCCTCGTCCGTAGAGTCCGCATTCGTGTTGTCCGCAGTCCCCACAATCGCGCTATCGGTGTGCTCTAGCTGCTCAGCCGGTAGGTTTTCTTTTTCTGCTGAATCTGCCTCTGAGCTGATACCTTCCCCTGCTATCAGGGAATCATTTTCAGAGGGGGAAGTAGCGTGATGCTCGCCGGGGATCAAAGTATCTTCGGGAGCCTGCTCTTCTTCGCCTTCTTCTCCCACGAACCAGGTTCGGGTAGTGAAGTCGTTATCCGGCTCGTTCTTGCTCATCTGACCTCCAACGAAATCGCGTTGTCTATACAACAGCAACCATAGATTATGAGAGCAGATATTGCGGGAGAGCGCGCCGCGCAAGTAAAAATACTTGCGTCAGATACGGAGTTAAGTTAGCGGGACAAACCCTAGTCCAGCAGCTGATGGCGCACAATCGTGGCCGCGCGGTCTGCTCCTACCCCTACTACGCTAATGCGGCAGCCCGAAAGCTCCTCTAGATGCTCAATGTACTCTTGTGCTTTGATTGGCAAATCCGCAAAAGTCTGGCAGCCGGTGATATCTTCTTTCCAGCCAGGCAGCATTTCGTAAATCGGCTGAGCATGGTGGAAAGCAGTCTGATCTGCGGGGAGCTCTTCGAAACGCTGACCATCAACGTCATAAGCTACACAGACCGGAATCTCATCGTATTTGGAAAGCACATCCAGCTTGGTAATCACCAAGTCGGTGAGGCCGTTGACCCGAGCAGCATAGCGAGCAACTACCGAATCGAACCAGCCGGTACGGCGCGGGCGCCCGGTAGTTACCCCGAACTCCCCGCCTGCCTGACGCAAGTCCTCGCCCTCTTTGCCAAAAAGTTCGGTGGGGAAAGGGCCTTCCCCAACGCGAGTGGTATAAGCCTTGGCGATCCCGATTACCCGGTCAATGCGGGTCGGTCCGATTCCTGATCCCGAGCAGGCTCCACCGGCAGTGCAGGACGAGGAGGTTACGAAGGGGTAGGTGCCGTGGTCGATGTCCAGCATGGTGGCTTGACCGCCCTCTAAGAGGATGGTTTCTCCGCGATCCAAGGCCAGGTTAAGCTCGGTGGTGCAGTCGAAAACCATAGGCCGTACTTTGTCCGCATAAGAAAGTAGCTGTTCAGAAATAGTTTCTGGATCGATAGGCTCTTCGGAGAACTGTTTTTCGATCACAAAGTTCTTACCCGACAAAGCGGAGCGAACTTTTTGCCGCAGGATTGATTCGTCAAATAGATCCTGGATGCGTAGGCCAATGCGGTTCATTTTATCGGCGTAGGTAGGTCCAATCCCACGACCAGTAGTACCAATTTTACGTTCGCCCAAAGACCGCTCTGCCAGTCCATCCATCACCTTGTTATAGGGCGGAATAATATGAGCGTTAAGCGAAACCTTTAGTCGGGAACAGTCGACCCCGGCCTCCTCAAGCATCTTGATTTCGGCGAACATGACTTCCAGGTCAACTACTACTCCGTTACCGATTACCGGGGTGACCGTGGGGGAGAGGATACCCGCAGGGATCAAATGTAAACCAAACTTTTGATCCCCCACTACAATGGTGTGACCAGCATTATTGCCGCCATTGAACTTAACTACCCAATCAACGCTCTGGCCAACTAGGTCGGTGACTTTACCCTTTCCTTCGTCTCCCCATTGGGCTCCGACAACAATCAGTGCGGGCATGAACTATTCCTCTCAAATAAGGATTTTTGCAAGGCTGCTGGCGAGATTTACCCGGCAGCGTTTGCACACTTACTATCCGAGTTTATCCGTCTTGCCCTGAAGTTGGTAGCCATGGGGCATTACGTGAAACCTGTCCGGTTACGAAATGACCAGTCTGCATTCGAAGGAAACTGCACAGACAAAGTTCGGGTAGGAGGGTGCTTGCCGATAGCATGGGAACATGAGCCTTCGCATTTATGATTCTGCCCGTCACCAGATCGTGGACTTTGAGCCGGTCAAAGCCGGACACGTAGGAATTTACCTGTGTGGAGCCACCGTCCAGGGTTCTCCCCATATAGGGCACGTGCGTTCGGCAATCGCCTTTGACGTGCTGATTCGTTGGCTGCGCCGCAGCGGTTACCAGGTAACCTATGTGCGAAACGTGACCGATATTGACGACAAAATCTTGAATAAATCCGCGGAGGCCGGATGGCCCTGGTGGGCATGGGCATACCGCTTCGAGCAAGAATTCGCGGCTGCTTATCGCGCCCTGGGGGTGCTGCCCCCGACCTATGAACCGCGCGCCACCGGGCAGATCCCTGAACAAATCGCCCTCACTCAGCGTCTCATCGATGCGGGTCACGCCTATAGTGATGGGAATGGGAACGTCTATTTTGATGTTAAATCCCTCAAAGATTACGGCTCGCTGACCCGGCAAAAGCTCTCCGATATGCGAACTACCGAGGACGAGAGCCAAATCGATAACCAAACCGAGGCGGGAAAACGAGATCCGCGGGACTTCGCCCTCTGGAAAGCAGCAAAATCCTCCGAGCCGGAAACTGCGAAATGGGATTCCCCTTGGGGTAAAGGCCGTCCCGGCTGGCATTTAGAATGCTCGGCAATGTCCCGGCGCTATCTGGGCGAAGCTTTCGATATTCACGGGGGCGGGATTGACCTGCGCTTCCCCCATCACGAAAATGAGCAGGCACAATCCCATGGTGCCGGTTGGCCATTCGCCAAATACTGGATGCATAACGCCTGGGTAACCATTAAAGGTGAAAAAATGTCGAAATCGCTGGGGAACTCCCTGGTGGTTTCGGAAATCTTAAAAACCACGCCCGCGGCGGTGCTGAGGCTCGCCTTAGGGACTACCCACTACCGTTCCACCGTGGAATACTCCCCGGAAACCTTGGAACAGGCGGGGGAAACTTGGAATAAGTTTACTTCTTCCCTGGCGCGTTTTGCTCAGGCCGCCCCCGAGGTTGCGGAGGCCAGTGCCGAAGATTTGGCTGCAGCCGCCCTCCCGGAGGCTTTTTGCGAAGCTATGGACGATGATTTAAATATCGCGGCTGCTCAAGCGGTGATACACGAAAAGATTAAGCAAGCTAATACCGCGTTTGAAGGCGGGAAACCTGCTGAGGGTGCGCAGATAGCCATCCAGATTCGCGCCATGCTAGAGATATTGGGGCTAGATCCGCTCTCGGAGCAATGGCGGGAAGCAGACAGTAGTAGCGATTCTGCCGCTACTGTTGCTTTAGAAAAGCTCGTCACTGACCAGTTGGAACAGCGAGTTCAGGCGCGCAAAGAAAAGGATTGGGCGCGCGCGGACGGGATTCGTGACCGCTTAGGCGCGGCGGGGATAATTATCGAGGACGGAGCTGGCGGCTCCACTTGGCATTTAGGTTAGGGGTTGGCATGGCAGTTCGCGGAGATCACCACGGCAGAATGAAGCGCAGTGATAAGAAAGGCGCTCCTAAAGGCAGCGGCGGCAATAAACGTGGTTTGCGGGCGAAAGGCCCTACGCCGAAAGCTGAGAACCGTCCTTACCACGCGGCTTATCGCGCTCGGATCCAAAAAGAGCGGCGGGAAGAAACGCAAGCAGCCCAACGTAAGGCACGTGCCAAACGTTCCCTAATCCAGGTGCGAGGTGGGCATCAACTGATTGCCGGACGTAACCCGGTGTTGGAAGCCTTGGAATCTGATATCCCCGTGACCAGAGTGTTCGTGGCGGGTAACCTGGCGGCCAATAAGAAACTTTCCTTGCTGCTCGCCAAAGCTAGCGCGCAGGGGGCACCCATCGTGGAAGTCCCCCGCTCGGACTTGGACCTCGCTACCGAGGGCGCAGTTCACCAGGGCGTTGCTCTGGAAGTCCCCGAGTTCGAATACACCGATTTAGCTGCGCTCTTTGACAATGCTGAAAAAAATCACGCTAAGCCACTGATTGTGCTGCTAGATGGGGTTACTGACCCGCATAACCTGGGAGCGATCGTGCGCAGCGCTGCCGCCTTTGGAGCCAGCGGGGTAGTGATTCCCGGCAGGCGCAGCGCCTCAATGAACGTGACTGCCTGGAAAGCCTCTGCCGGAGCCGCCGCACGTCTGCCGATTGCCCGGGTGTCTAACCTGGTAAATGCGATTCGGCAGTGCAAAGAGCAAGGCTGTTTCGTGCTGGGATTAGATGGCGGCGGTACTTCCTCGGTGAGCGAATCCGGTCTGGCAGATGGTCCTTTGGCATTAGTTACCGGAGCCGAGGGCGACGGGATATCCCGCTTGGTGAAGGAAAACTGCGATCTGCTCACCCGAATCGAGATCTCTTCTGCTGTGGAATCCTTAAATGCCGCGGTGGCTACGGGGATTGCTCTATTCGAAGTGGCTGCCGTGCGGCGGGAAAAAACGCACGCGCTTCCTCAAGAGTTATAACCCAGCAGACGCAGGGTAGCAACCACGGTACAGACAATCGCAAATAGGCTCGCTAAAGCGCAAAAGACCCGAGGCCAGAGGGGACTAACCTTCTTGCGCCACAGATAAAACAGCAAGACCAAAGCGAAGATTCCCAGGAAGAACCCGAGAGGAACCAGCAGGGCAGTGGAAGTACAGGCGATCCCAAAGGCAATCGGCAAGAAATAGGAAAAGAAGTTATGACGGATACGTTCCGAACTAATTAGTGACTCAATTTTACTGTCCAGAAAGTCCGACTTTACGGGTGCCGCGGACACAGTTTCCCCCCAGCCGACCAACTGACCGTATTCGCGCAGTAGGCGGGCATCCTCGAAACGAACGCGGGAGGCCGCCTTACCCCAGGGAACCTCGGAATTTTCCGCAGCCGCTGCCGCCTGAATCACTTGCGCGCCATTACCAGCTTTAATCACCGTCATATCCGCATCAGCGATAGCTACCACCTGTTGTGGATCCCCGAGATAGGCATAAAGCTGCTCTAGGGTATAGGGCGCGGGTAGGGAAGCGTTTTCCTCCATCTCTGTTACCGCCAGCCGAACCGCCCCAATAATTTGATTCCGACGCAGAACCGGGGTCAATGAAAGCAGGGAAGCCAGAGTTTGAAAATACTGATCAAGCGGGGAAAGCTGTGCCTCAGTCTGCAAGCATCTCACCTCACCTGCTTCAGAAAAATACGCCAATTGTAAACATGTTGTTGAAAATATGTTAACCCAGTATCCCAGAATGGAAGATTCTTTTTGAATAGCAGCTGGTCTTTGCGAAACTGTAACCGGTAAAAAGAATAAGAGTGGGGATTTCACACAATGAATAGCAAGACACGTATTCTCAATGTGCTAGTTACCGGACTGGCACTTTTCGCCATGTTTTTCGGAGCTGGCAACCTGATTTTTCCAGTAATGATTGGGGTGGAATCGGGAGTTGAACAGGTTCCCGCCACCATCGGCTTTATGATTACCGGAGTGCTACTGCCCATGGCCGGAATGATTGCCGCCGCTACCTCTTCTTCCGGAGTGCTCGGGATTATTGAACGCATCTCTCACTACCCAGGTCTGGTGTTTTGCTGGCTGATCTTTTTGTCGACCGGAATGCTATACGCGATTCCGCGTACTGCCGCCGCCTCCTTTTCGATGTCCTTCCAAGCCACTACAGGGGACTCGCACCTGGCGCTATTTATTTACACATTGGTATTCTTCGGCATCGCCGGTTACCTGTGTTTGAATCCGCGTAACGTGCTTGACCGGATTGGCGGTCTGCTAACCCCCGCACTATTGATCCTGCTGGCGGTAATGATTATTGCGGCGGTAGCAACTATGGATCCTTCGGAGGCGGCTCCGATTGAAAAATATGCATCAACCCCCACTTTGAAGGGTATTTTTGACGGTTACGGCACCTTGGATGCCATCGCTTCCTTCGTATTCGGGGTAGTGATTATTCGCGCGCTGCGGCAAAAAGGATTCCAACCCGGCAGGCAGCTATTTGGGGTTACCGCCCTTTCGGGAGTGATCGCCGCTTTCTTCCTCGGCCTGGTCTATTTCGGACTGTCGATGGTGGGCTCGCGCGTGGGACGACTCAACCCCAACGTTAAAGACGGCGGGGAAGGCCTGGCGTTCGCAGCGCAGCATTTATTTGGATCTACCGGCAGGGTAATCTTGGGTGCAATTGCTATTTTGGCTTGCCTAACTACTGCCATTGGTCTAGTCGAGGCTTCCACCCAGTTCTTCCGGGGATTGTTCCCGCAGATTTCTCGTCCGGTGTGGGTGGTTCTGCATGTGGTGATTTCTTTAGCAATCGCTAACCTGGGGCTAGAGGCACTGGTAAACGTGATTATCCCGGTAATGATGTTCTGCTACCCCATCACCATCATGCTGGTAGTAACCTGTATCCTGGATATTTTCATTCCCGGACATATGTTCTGGGCCTACCGGCTTTCAGTGTGGGTAGCCGCGTTCTTTGGTCTTTTCGATGGCCTGAAGGCTGCTGGGGTATTGGAGGAGTGGATCGACACCACCATTCCGTTGGCTTCGCTAGGGTTGGGGTGGTTGATTCCGTCTCTGGTGATGCTGTTGGTCGGTCTGATTATCGATTTTGCGCAAGGCCGGATGAAACAGCAATACGACTATGATGCGGTGGCCAGGCAGCGGAACCAATCCTTGGTAAGTGCCGGCTTGGCGTTCAATGAGGACGAGCTAGATGAAGTCGCTAAACCGCAGGAAAACCCGACCGAAAAATCTGATTCGGACAGCTAGAGGTTTTCTATTCCCGCCAAGATTACCGGCACTATCCCCAGGAGGATAAATGCCGGTAACTGGCAGATACCTAGGGGAATAACCAGCCGAACCGAGAGTTTTTGGGCGGCTTGGCGGGCACGCTGGTCTTTACTGGCGCGTACCCGCAGTCCGGCACCTTTCAGTAACGCCTCGGGGGATACCCCATCCTTCCAGGCAGGTTCGAGGGCGGCAGATAGATACGGTGCCCACTCGGGGCAGGTATCCCCGCGTTGCAACAGAGACCAAGCTAAGTTCCATTCAACTCCGAAAATCAGCGCGCGAGAAACCGCGGCTAGGCGAGGCTCTCCACTGGCAGTCGCCAAGGCAGTTAAGACGCGCGGAATCGCGGCGCCGCCGGCCAGTCCGGCGCTCGCCAAGTCCAGCATCACTGCCGGATCAATCGCGCCACGCCTGGTATCTTCATCGCTAGATTTGTGTGGAGGAAGTGCAGGTAAAAACCAGGGCAAGGTCCCCAAGAAAACCCAGATTGCCAGGATAAACATTTTTATGCCTTTTCCGCTTGCGCCACTAAGCGAAACATCCAAAACATCCCGGTTAACAGGGCAATAACCCCGACCAAGGCACTGATAGTTCCCAAGCCTCCGGCGAATATTGCATTTAGCGGATTGGCTCCTAGCAGAGATCCCAACGCGATTCCTCCTAAAGGTAAAAGCCCCAAAATAGTGGCGGAAGCCTTCGGGGCAGTAAGTGCTAGTTTCCGGGCACGAGCGGCATTGGCAGCTTCGGTAAGCGAATCTGCGCAGCCAGCCAACACTTCAGCTAAGGGGGCGCCTACTGCCTCGGAAAAACGGACTGCCGCCAGGAGGCCAGTTAAAGAAGCCTGCTCCCAAGAAGTTAGATTTGGTTCTATTGCCGCTTGAATATCTGTGGCGCTGGCAGTTTTGGGACGGGAGAAACCGTGGCGTGGCAAACTTTTTACCCAGGCTGAATCGGGATCGGCACCGGCGTTTAGGCGGCTCGCTACCTCGATAACTGCCGCTGCTAGTTGGGGTTTTGGTTGGAAGTGACGCTGCAGAATCCCGACAAAGTAGGTAATGGAACTAGCTATTTTAGGCCGAGGCAGGCGGCGGGTTCTGGGCGGATGAGCATCCGGTAAATGCCAAGGCAGGCCGGCAAGGGTTAGAAAAAGTCCCACTAAGGTGGCGATTTTCCAGGTCACGGTGCCTCCGCAAGATAATCAAAATCCATATCTACCAGCTGTGATAGTTTTTGATACCCCGCCCCTCTAAGCAACTGTCCGGCAGGAGTAACTTTGAGTGCCAGTTGCGCCGCTAGGTGGGAATGATCCCAAACCGGAACCCCGACCTCGGATACATAGCGCCGAGTGCTTCCTCGCTCCGTTAAGCGGCGAATCTGTAAAAAGGCATCTACCCCCGCTATCACCTGTGCTCCCACGGTAGATTCCGGCATTAAGGCCAACGCTCCTAGTGCCACCAGACGGGCAGGAACCTCAGTTACCGCATTGGCATGTACCGTTGCCCAAGTGCCTTCGTGCCCGGTGTTCATCGCAGACAGTACTTCCCGTACCTCCGGACCGCGGCATTCCCCCAGTACAATCCGATCCGGACGCATCCGCATAGCCGCACGCACCAGCTTTGACATGGGAACCGCGCCTACCCCTTGCACATTGGCGGTGCGTTCTTGCAGGTGAATTAAGTGAGGATGGGAAGGAAAAAGCTCGGAGACTTCCTCGATACATACAATCCGCTGGTTGGGGGGCACCAATTCTAACAGGGCAGACAGCAGCGTGGTTTTCCCCGAACCGGTGGCTCCGGAAATAAAACAGGAAGCGCGCCGGGAAACTAGGGCGGTCACCACCGGCGCTAAGGGCGCAGACACGGTTCCCGATTTCACCAATTGGGTAAAGTTTAAGCCTTTGGCTCGCGGGCAGCGCAAAGAAATAACCGGAGAGGGTACCGCTAGGGGAGGTAATACCGCATGGAGCCTAATGCCATTTGGTAGCGTGCCGTCGGTGATCGGCGCGGCATCATCTAAACGCTTTCCGGCAGCTCCTGCTAACCGGACTGCTAAGGAACGGAGATTACTGTTGGAACCAAAGTCCAGTCTGGTTTTGCAAAGACCGCCGCCACTATCGACCCACACTTGCTGAGGTCCATTGATTAAAACATCGGTTACTTGCGGGTCTTGCAGCAGGGATGCCAGCTGGGGGCCAAACCCGGATAATTCTGCATTTATTGTTGCCAAGTTATCAAGCAGGTGAGCGGTTCCTGCTGCTGGCGCGCTTGCCTGGCGGATCACTTCTGCCGGAGCTGCACCCGAGGCTACTAGCAGGCGGTTGTCCCGGTCAGTTTGGGAAGCTACGGGATGCCGAGGTGCCGGCTTTAAGACCGGTAGCCATTTTTTGAAAGCCTTCATGCTACCGCCATCAGATTTCGCAGTAGCTGTGCCAACCTTACTTGCAAGTTTTTTGGCCATAAACTGCCCAGTCCTTGCGCTTGCAGCGGTTTTAGTTCCCGGCAATGCGGCACGAAATATCTTTGATTGTCGCTGCTAGGGGGAACAATTCTGTTAGGGACGCGATTGGTCACTAGCGGGATTCTGCGCTGGTGGATTTGTTGCAGAACCTGTCGATTAATTGCCGATTGCCAGTAATCTTTCACTAGCAGGGTTTGCCCGGGTAAATTGTTTAGGTCTTGCACGGAACCAAGTTGTCCCCAATCGATAACTACCAGTGAAAATGCGCGAACTAACAAAGAAAAAAGAGGTGATAGCTGGCGGAGATCACCGCGGTGGAGCTGGAGAAAACGGGTATTTTGCACCCTGGGTAAAACCTCACGTAAGCGGGAAACTAACAGGTCTGCTTCCAGGTCACGAGAGGAAAAGTTGCTAATAGCGGGAAAACCGAGTTTGCGCAACCCTGATGAATATTGGGGCGAAATCGAGTCTGAGAAAGGACAACTGGCATCTACAAAAATCGAGTTCTTAACGCTGTTTGCTAACCCGAACGCAATGGTGGAGGTGCCACTTTTTGGATGTAACCCGAAGATATTGAGGATGCGTCCTCGGGAAGGATAGCAGTATTGATCAACCTGCGAGAGAAAAGCTTCTACCTGGGATGGGAGGCGAAAAACTCCGGGGCGTTGCAAGGGGCTTCCAGGAGGGGTGAAGCTTCTTTGGGGCAGGGGCGGTGGGCTGGCTGAAAAATCTGCGCGAACTATGGGAAGCGGGGAGGAAAGCCAACTTAAATTGACGCTAGCAGGACTGATAACTGTACTTAAGCTGGCAGCAGGAGGCGGCAGTTGGGTGGTGAAATGGATATTAGACACTCCGAGTACCTGGGATAGGAATTGCAACTGTCCCAGGTTAAATCCCCACAATAGGCAGGTCGGGTCGGTATCACCAGGTACTTGCCTGGCAGGCATTGGTGTTGGTAGATCTGTTTGCACGACTGGCTCCTGCGGGTTTGTTTGCGAAGTACACCTAGATTTAGTGAATGGGGAGCAGGGGAGACAACAAAAGAAATGGCATTCCTAGGAAACCAGAGTCCTGTCGATCCCTGGGGATAAACCGCGAAGTAAAGACAAAGGTGCGGACAGTAACGGATTCTCAAAAAATTGGAGTCCGGGTGGCTGCATCAGGCAGGAATCACCGGGTTTATCGGTGTTGCGGATAAAGGGAGATGCTGAAGGGGGTCAAATAAGTGCCTATTTACCGCGGCGTTTACGTGAATGTTTGGAACGATGTCCAGAGGCGGATCCTCCCAGATCTAAATAGCTCAAAGTGCGCAGGAGTAACTTGCGGCAGGCGCCAGCGAATCTCTTTCCCGCTTGCGCTAGCTTGCCCCAAATAGGGGCGACGCGTGGATGTTTGCGGAAAATCACTAGCGCCACTATTAGTGCTAGCAGAATAACCAAAAATCCGATTCCCCATTTTTGGTTCATCGTTATCCCCGGGTGATCTTGTCCTCGTACCTCGAAACCTTTGACGAGAGCTTGCGGGGTCGTCCAAGTGACGGTGTTGCCTTCTGCTGTCGCCCCGGAATAGGTATCGGTTTTTAACACTGGGCCGGGGAAGGTAATTGTCAGGCGGAACTGGTCGGTTTGGGCATCTAAGAAATCTAAGCTTTGCACCGGGGCAAGTTTCGCCACGTAGCTGTCACCGATATGTTTAATGGTCACAAACGGCTTCTTGGCCTGGGAAATATGTTGTGCCTTCACCGTGATCGTACAGTCTGAAACCTGATCAGTGGATTTATCTTTAATCTCGACTTGTGAAGTTTTGAGGTAGTCCTCGATTCCCGGAATCTGATCCTTACATTTAATATCTTGAGTAGTTCGCGGCTGCGTTAAATGAGTACTAAACGAATAGGTATCATTGCCGTAAATCTGCATTTGGGTGCTAGCTTCACAACCCGCCAGCAATATCGCACAGGGAAGTAGAATTAGAGCTAAAAGTCGTTTGCCCTTCACCCTCGCTACCTCCTTGAGTGGCGGCTATAAACCCGGTTATCGCGTTACCGTTATTTTTAATCATACTGTAAAGAATTACTTATGCCGATGGTAAAAGGTTCACTTCCCTAGCTGAAAACCAATCGGGAAGGTGTCCTATGGCCTAAAGTTTCCCTTAATATGAGCCAGGTCATAGTAATTTATGGAAATTTTTAGACGCTCTCGGTAGAGAAAGTGGCAGCGATGACGGAGAATAGAAAAGCAATAGCAACTGTGTGTTGCCGTGTCGAGTGCCGCAGGAGGCAAGAGATAAATGACAGTGACTGAGAAAGATGTGCTAGCTGCCGCCCCGAAGAACGCGCCTAAAGAGGTCGTTGATTGGGTAATTAAAGTTGCAGAACTGGCGAAACCGAAAGCGATTGAGTTTTGCGATGGTTCCGAAGAGGAATGGACTCGCCTAACCGATCTCATGGTAGAAACCGGGATGTTCACCCGTTTGAATCCGGAGAAACGTCCTAACTCCTTCCTGGCTCGCTCGCTACCCTCCGATGTGGCGCGCGTAGAATCGCGTACTTTCATCTGCTGTGAAAAGGAAGAGGATGCTGGCCCCACTAACAACTGGGCAGATCCCAAGCAGATGCGCGAGACCCTGAATGAAAAGTTCGACGGCGCGATGGCTGGCCGCACCATGTACGTGATTCCCTTCTCCATGGGACCGCTGGGTGGCCCGATTTCTCAGCTGGGTATCGAACTCAGTGACTCCCCCTACGTGGTCTGCAACATGCGGATTATGACCCGTATGGGTGCTAAGGCGATGGATCTCATCAACGAGGGACGTCCCTGGGTTCCGGCGGTTCACTCCGTAGGTAAGCCGCTGGCTGAGGACGAGACTGACGAAGCCTGGCCTTGCAATGACGAAAAGTACATCACCCACTTCCCCGAAACCAATGAAATTTGGTCCTTCGGTTCCGGTTACGGCGGGAACGCCCTGCTGGGCAAGAAGTGCTACGCTCTGCGTATCGCCTCCACGATGGCTCGCCGTGACGGCTGGATGGCAGAGCACATGCTGATTCTGCGTCTGACCGACGAAAAGAGTGGCGAACAGTACCACGTGACCGCTGCCTTCCCGTCCGCCTGCGGCAAGACCAACCTGGCCATGCTGCAGCCGACCATCCCCGGCTACAAAGTCGAAACCGTTGGTGACGACATTGCCTGGATGCGTCCTGGTGAGGACGGTACGCTGCGCGCGATCAACCCCGAGGCTGGCTTCTTCGGTGTTGCTCCGGGAACCTCTTACAAGACCAACCCGATGGCTATGGAGACCATGAAAGAAAACTCCATCTTCACCAACGTAGCCTTGACTGACGATGGCGATGTCTGGTGGGAAGGCATTGACGGAGACACCCCGGATCACCTGATCGATTGGCATGGTAATGACTGGACTCCGGAATCTGGCGAAAAGGCCGCTCATCCGAACTCCCGTTTTACCACTCCGGCTGCGCAGTGCCCGATCGTATGCCCCGATTGGGAAGCTCCCGAAGGCGTTCCGGTCACCGCTATCCTCTTCGGTGGACGTCGTGCTTCTAACGTACCGTTGGTAGCCGAGCAGTACTCCCCGGCACACGGCGTATTCATTGGTGCGTCCGTAGCCTCCGAGCAGACCGCTGCTGCTGAAGGTGCTGTGGGATCCCTACGTCACGATCCCTTCGCTATGCTGCCCTTCTGTGGCTACAACATGGCTGACTACTGGGGTCACTGGCTAGAAATGCAAGAAAAGGTCGGCGACAAGTTCCCGCGGATTTACCAGGTTAACTGGTTCCGTAAGGACGAGGACGGCAGCTTCTTGTGGCCGGGCTATGGCGACAACGCTCGCGTTCTGGACTGGATCGTACGCCGCGCCTCCGGCAAGGTTGACGCGATTGAGGGACCGACTGGTTACTACCCCAAGTTCGAGGACTTCAACCTGGAAGGCACCGGATTGGGTCAGGAAGACTGGGACAAGATGTTCGCCATCGATCCCGATGCCTGGCTAGCCGAGACCGAGGACACCGAGAAGTACTTCTCGCAGTTCGGTGACAAGCTGCCCAAGGCCATCTCCGAAGAGCTCGCTAAACTGCGTGAGCGTCTGCAGGCACTGAAGTAACCACCTAACGGAGAGTTACCTCTTTTCTTTTTAGAAAAATAAGAGGGGGGGGGGGGGGGGGGGGGGGGTGGGGGGG